>JAUXWY010000431.1 GCA_030681235.1 Pirellulaceae bacterium
GGCGATCGAATTTCTGGCGATGCGAGAAAAAACGCAGCCGTTCTTTTGTTATGTCGCTTTTACCGCGCCGCATGATCCTCGCATGTCGCCGGGAACATTCAATCGAATGTACGATCCAGCGAAAATGGCGGTCCCAAAGAATTTCATGCCGCAACATCCGTTCAATATTGGCGATCTGACGGTTCGCGACGAAAACTTGGCTCCCTGGCCGCGAACTCGTGAAGTCATTCAAGAACAAACGGCGGACTACTACGGTTTGATCTCGCATCTGGATCAGCAAGTTGGCCGAATCCTCGATGCCCTGGAAGCCAGCGGGCAGGCGGACAACACCATCATCGTCTACGCAGCGGACCACGGTTTGGCGATGGGTAGTCACGGTCTATTAGGGAAGCAGAGTCTGTATGAGCACAGCATGAAAGCACCGGTGATCATCGCGGGGCCGGGAATCCAGTCCGGCAGCGATGACTCCTTAGTCTATTTGCACGATCTGTTCCCAACCCTGTTGGAATATGCCAATGCGGAAGTGCCAGCCGATTGTGAGGGGCGATCGTTTCGTGGGTTGCTTGCGGGAACCGGATACAAGTCTCGCCAAACCTTATTCACCACTTACAAAGACACGATTCGATCCATTCGCGACGAACGTTGGAAATTGATCCGCTACCCACAGATCGGTCGCACCCAGTTGTTCGATTTGGCGTCTGACCCGGACGAGATAAACGACCTCAGCGAATCTAGTGACCCCGCGCATCAAGCAACCAAAGCCCGCCTTCTCGATCAACTAGTAAAGGCCCAACAGGACGCCGGCGACACGCAACCGTTGGTTGTCGCCAATCCGCAACCGGCCGCGATCGACCTCACCGGCCATCCACGGAAGCCCGATCAATGGCAGCCGAAGTGGATCGTGGAAAAGTATTTCGAGAAATAAGTGTTTCTAATAATCGACAATTGGTTCGGTCAAGAGTAGCGTCGGTGCAGGCCAGATCTTAGCGTCCGGAGTACCAATTTGTTTTGTCCAATTTTCCTCTTGGTCCGGGCCAATGATTTCGGCAATTTCGGCCAATACTTGTTCCTCGCATTCTCGCATCATTTCCAGGCACTTCTCCAATTGTGTGGCTCGCCACTTGACCAACCAATCGCGTTGCCGTTCGGTGATTTTAAGGCGATTTCCAAGTTCGCCAAACGCTAACGCCGCTGACAAGCCCAGTCGCTGGATCTCAACTTGCAGGATGGTGTCTGCTAGTTGTCGCTTCTGTTGTGGGATGAGAACTTCAGCAATCGACTTTTCAATCGATCGATAGAAGGGCGCGACAACCTCACTATTGTATCGTTTCATTGCTTGCTCACTCTGCCGACTTCGCTCCAGAAATATCTTTGGGTCATCAGAGAAATCCGCGCTCGACATTAACGGGCGTTTTGCCTTGATCCTCGCATTTTCCCGCTGAAACTGTTCGGCTATGTTTTTTGCTTCGTCAATTTGATTTTCCGACAATTCGAGTCTAGTGATCATCTTGGGATCCATAAGCAACCACATGCTGGCAAGTGGTGCTTGGTCGCTAGAAACATCGAGTGACCAACGCACATTCAATCGTCCACTGGGTAACAATGCGAAGTTGGACGGCAAGTGGAACGCGTTTAGTGACTTTGCCCGGGTCTCTCGAATGAAAGCTTCGTCGCCCTTGAGTGATAATTGAAATGCCAATAGCTCGACAGCAACGTTATGTCCCGCCACGAATT
Source organism: Pirellulaceae bacterium (assembly GCA_030681235.1). Taxonomy (GTDB): domain Bacteria; phylum Planctomycetota; class Planctomycetia; order Pirellulales; family Pirellulaceae; genus M30B19. Next base: position 1,735 of record JAUXWY010000431.1, read on the forward strand.
CCTGGAATTGTTCCGTGTACTCGCGAATCTGACCGGCTTCGAAGATTTTCGTTAGCTCCGTGGTGTGTTCGCTGTAAAACGTATCGCGTCGTTCTTTGATTGTTTGCCGCAGTTTCACCAAGCATTTTTGCAGCTCAACTCGCTGATCGCGAGTCAATTGAATTTCAGAATTGGATGTTCGAAGTCCTCGAACCAAGCCAAGTTGACGGAGCAAATACCGTCGCGTGGCATTGTGAAATTGCTCTTGTTGCGGCACGGTAAGAATCGCCGTCAACTCCGTCTGACGTTCTCCGAGCCATTGCACGGCTTTCTGGACCGTAATTGCATCACGAACGGCCCCAGGGTACTCGGCTGCAACTACAGTTCTGTATTCATTGTAAAAGGAGTTGAACTTTGCGTGTTGTTTGGGAGTGAACTCCAGGATCGATTTTAATTCGACATCTTCCTGCAAAAGCTGAGCGTCGTTGAGCCATACAGCGCCAGACATAACGCTCGGGGATTTCTCAAGGTCCCAGTTCTTGTCCGGTCGAAGGATGACTTCAACACGTACGAGAGCGTTCGAATCCTGAGCGTCAACAAATGTACTACGTCCAATCAGAGCAACAGCAAAATTGCAAATGGTGAATAATGCCAGCAAATGATGTCTACGCCGCAATTGTTTACGATCACCAAACACTCTCGCTACTAGATTACAAGCAAGACAGTGTAATTGTACCATCGGAAATCTCGCTGAATGGCTGGAAGAGTTCGATGTGAGTATGAAACTGTGTACCAAAATGTTTCGGTGTAATTTGTAGGTCCGTAGTTCCATCCAAGTTGTCAACCCGATGAATCTCCAACCACTCCGTATTGTAGCGAACTTCGCCCAAGACTTCCACGTTTATTGGGGTGACCGTAATGACAACAGGATATTTGGTCGAATCACGCTTCATAAACACGTTTTCGGAGGAAACGTCGAACGCTTTGAAAGTGTCGCGGACCTGGATCGTACATTCCGATCCATTTCCTTTACAAGTTAGCAAACTAGCATCGTCTTTGAATTTAGTTAGTTTCTTGATGGAAACGTTCCATTCGCGGCAGTATACGGAATCCCACGTCTCTGCCAATACACACTTCGACGTCATGCTTATACTGGACGTGTCGTAATTAACAACTAAGTCATCTTCGAATGGTTCCGTTGAAAACGCCAGAACACGAAGTTCACATTTCCCGCTATCATCAA
>JAUXWY010000436.1 GCA_030681235.1 Pirellulaceae bacterium
CCGATCGGCCTACTTGCAGACGTGTCCGAAGCAAGCTCGGTCCTACGGCCCCTAAAACCCGGTCCGCTGTTGTAGCGAGAAACCGAAACAATCCGCCGAGTAAATGGCAACAGGATTCCGAACCCGAGAAAGGGTACGACGCCTCGGCCGCCGAATGTCAAAAGACGATGGTAGAACACAAAGCTGCCCTGGCCACAGAAAAACCAGCAACAAGCCCCGATAAGTAACCCGTGAATCATTCATGCTGTGAAGGTACCGAGAAACCATGGGAGAAACCATGGGGGAAACCATGGCGGAAACCATGGGGACACCCATTGTTCCAATCCACGGCGCACGGTAGTCGTCCTGTGTTGGCTTGCGAAAACTTGCAGATCGGTGGCGAGTTGGCGCAGAGACTGAGCCAAGCGTACCGCAGTCGGCAGGTCCCCAAAGTGGGGAAAAGAAAAGGGGGCGGGAACGGGACGGGGGTCGTTTACGCGGTCGGCTATAGTTTTGGAGGACGGCCAATGGGGCGCAGGGTATAGAAAAGAAAATGGGACGGAAAAGAAAATGGGAATGGCGGCGGAGCCCATGATCGATTCATTCGTGCGTGACTTGAAGCTGCTGATCGAAGTTTTGGTACCGGTTCGAGTCAGGTTATTGGTGCCGGTGACCCACACCGTACCGGTCGACGTGGTCTCATGAGCGAAGCCGGGCTGAGCCGAAGTGGTGGCGGTCGCGAAGGTGGTCAGTTGCGAACTGGGGCCGGTCAGTTTGGATGTGCCATGCGTGCGAGTGAATTCAGTCGAGTTTCCGGTCGGCTTGTTGTATTGGAGTTGTTCGACAGCGCGGTAAGTCGTTTCGATGTTGTAGACAAGGGAAATAGGGACAAAGGAATAAAAACGTACGGATTCGTGCCGGTATTCAGGGTTCTGATGGAATCGGTGACGTTACCGCCTCTTTAGGGACAAAGCCTAGTGCTTGCTCAGTGTTTTTTGTCTGAAAGCAGCTGCAAGATGTAGTCCTTGAAATCGGTCATGCGGTCAGGCGCGTTTGGGCCAATGATCAGCGGTCCCGATTCTGGTGCAGGTTGCAGGCCGTGGCTGCCTTGGACCAAAGTCGCATCCAACGGAATGACGTCCATGCGATAACGGAACCCTAACTTCTTCTGCAGCAACCTCGCGCCCGCACGGAGCTTCGACGTCATGAACAACTCACACGGGTCATAACCCGGCTTGCGATGAATATCCACCGTGCGCGCAAAATCCGGAGCGCGACGATCGTCCAACCAGTAGTAATACGCAAACCACGCGTCGGGTTCGGCCAAGGCGATCCAGTCGCCGCTGCGCGGGTGATCCAAGCCCAATTCTCCAGGTGCCACGACATCCGCCACTCCGGGCAACTCCAACAGTCTGCGGCGGACATCCGACCGGTGCTCGGTTCGAGCCACGTACACATGAGCCACTTGATGATCCACGACGGCAAACGCGGAACTCTCCAACGTTTGCAGCATCTCGCCGTACGGACCGTCGCGAACTTCCAGCAAACCCGCTTCTCGCAAATAGCGGTTGATGAATATCGGCCGATGGACTGGGACCAAGCCGTATTCCGACACCACCACGACTTGGATTCCAAGTTCCTGTGCTTGATCGATGATCCAACCCGCGCATTGATCCACTTCGGCGACTCGTTCTGGTGCCACGGTCGGACAACGTTGTCCGTCATAGTCCAAATGCGGCAGATAAACCAACGTCAGCGTTGGGGACTTCTGTTTCAGGGTTTCGACCGCCGCCCGAGCGATCCACTGGGAACAGGGCCAACCCGCATTGGGCCCCCAAAACGTAAAGAAGGGAAACGCACCCAAACGCCGCTCCAAGTCACAGTCGGTGCGATCGATGATCCCAAACTCTTTGGACCCATCGCAGCCATAATGTGGCTTGGGAGTCACCGACCAACGCGCGGAGGCACCTTGATTGAACCACCAAAACAACTTGGCAGTCTCCACGCCATCGTACAGCTTCGAACCGTGAATCAGATGGTTCGACTGTTGCCAAAAACGTACTTCGCCCGTGCTGCGTTCGTACCAGCCGTTGCCGACAATGCCATGTTCACGCGGCAAGGTCCCGGTCAATAATGTCGCTTGCGCGGTACAAGTCACGGCAGGCAACGGACAGTTCCACGGAACGGGACTTCCCAACGCCGCAAGTCGCGGAGCAAACGCCAACAGAGCCGGAGTCAGTCCCACGACATTGAGCACACAGACTTTGTTCAAAGGGTCAGCCCCCATGCCGGACCAGGCCTAACACCAAAGCGACTTAACGTCCGCCATTACCTTCACCACCTGTGGTCGCGCCCGCTTCGCCACTCGTCGATCCCTGAGTGCCTTCGGTCGATTCAGCCCCGTTATCTTCGGCGGTCGTTGCAGCAGATTCCCCGGCCGGAGGAGGATTTGTGGGGCTGGCAACGCTCACGGGTGTCGTGGGTGTCGCGGCTACAGCTGGCTCGACCGTTTCGGTCTTCGGCAGCTCGACCATGCCAACGATCTTTTCGAGCGATTCTGCGGATCGGCCCATGCCCGCCAAAACACGAACGCTGTTCGACTGTTCGCGGAGAAACAGGTCATTGGGATTCATGGTTCGCTTCTGCGACTCGGTCAGTGGCTTTTCCTCCACGAAACCGATATCTGTCACGGCCAACAGAGCTTTGAGCTCTTTCTCCAATTGATCGATCAGTTTGACGGTTTCTGGTTTATCCGCAAACGCCGCTTTCAAACCGGTCGGAGCCTTTTCGGCTGTCCCCAGAATACTGCGCGTTCCCGCAACAACGATCTTGACGTCGGTCCGCGCGTAATGCAGATGGAATGGGAACAATCCATCTTCTGTGAAGTCACCCATGCCGTCCATGCCACCCATGCCGCCACCCATGCCGCCGGGCATACCGTCACCGTCGCCAACTCTCATCGACTCACCACCGCCAGAGCCGATCATCGGCCCGGTTCGTTGCCGTTGGCTCGTCGATTTCTTCTTGGCCTGAGCGAACCCGGTCTTCTCTTTGATCAATTGGTCGATCTTCACCATCTTTTGCGCCAACAATACTCGGGCACGCGAGTCCTTGGCAACGTACACGACCAATTGACCCAGATTCTCGAGGTACACTTTTGGATCGTCGATTGGCAGTCGAGACAGTGCTAAGAACGCGTCCAATCGCAGCCATTTCCCAGCTTTCATTTTGGTGGCCACTTTGGTCAAAGCTGCCTTCACTTCAGCGGTCTTGGGATCGGCTGCCGGTAAACTAAGACCATCCAACGTTTGCACCGCGCGTCGCGACAACAGATAGCCCGGTTGATCCTCGGTTTGGTTCGCGTCGTACTTGGCAATCAGGCGCAACATCGAGTCGACCATCATCGTCCGAACGGCGGGTTGCATGCGATCCCGAGCTGGTAACTGACCATCGATTTCCGCATGCCGTTGGAGACCACTCAACGAGGCGGCCACCAAAAAATCGGGGCTTTGCGGGTCATCAACAATCTTCAACAATTCGCGGAGTGCGGCCAAATGCGGTTTCGGCGGTCGTTGCCCCGAAATGCCTTCTTGAGAATCCAACAGGCCCATAATGATTACTGCATTGACACGAGCTGCGGGATGGTAATTCTTGCTGGCGATATCAACCGCTTTGGGCAAAATGACGCTGTTGAGCAAATACGCGCGATTGTTGTCCGACGTGGCTCGAACGATCTTGCGAAAGAAATCTTGTCGCAAGTCACCCAACTTGGCTTGGGCATCAGGATTGAGCGTGGTCATCTCGGCCATCAGAACCTGTCCGACCCAGTTGAGAACTGTCGGCTGATCGGCACCCGACAAAGCGTTGGCGCTGCCCAAGGCCGCTGTCACTTTCGATTCAAAGTCGCCACGAGCCGTCCGGACTTGTGTCATCTTGTTTCGGTCCGTTCGGGGATCCAAGCCAACGAGATTGAATTGTTCTGGAACGGTGTCCGTCAAATAGGCCGCGGGATCCTGCCGAGACCATGTCGCATTGGGCGACCCGAACACTCCCAAGGCCAACACGCACACGAGGAAAGATAAGACAATTCGCTGGGGCATCTTCATGGAAATTCTCATGGTCTGAAACTGATTTCCTGGGGTCGCCGAAATCCGACCGACACAAGTAGGCGGGCAACCGAACGCTGCTCTTTCGACGCAGGTTCTGATGGTTAGTTCCCCGTCGGGCGGGAAATTCCGAGCTATTATGCTCGCCAACCTGGATTATGGTAACCTACCGGTCCGGTTTGAACCAGATTTCTGCTGGATTCGTCCGCAGCCCAAATTACCGCAACTGAATAGACGGGCTGTAGGGGAAATAACTTCGCCGCTGGCCACCAAAGCGAATTTCCAGCCCTAATGTTAGGGCCAGTTGATTGATGAATTTCAATTCATTGGCGGGCAAAACAAGATAGTTCGTCGCGTCCAACCGCAACGCCCACCACGGCCGAAACGCATATTTCACTCCCATCGACAGCGGGATCTGCATGGCAAACTCGTCGACCGAACCACCGGTCTCGTCCAAAAACGAGTATTTCCCGACACCCAATCCTAACCCTGTGTAGGGGCGCCAGCGCGAATCGCCCCAGGGATAATACATCACCGACACATCCGCGAGACGAATCGAAACGTCGCTGCCTCCCGGGTCGGTATTGGAGCTGCCAAACCCCATCCCAAATTGAGCGCCCCAGAAATGCTCGTAGTCCCATCCCACCCTGAGGCCAGAAATGGTTCCGTGAGTTTGCTTCAAGTTTTCAGTCAAATTCCAACCAAACAACGCTCCCGTGTATCCATCGACGTAATACGGGCGATTCACCCAACTTGTGCCCATCAACGGTTGCCCGCGATCGATGTGTCGTGGCCCAATGTAGGGCTGGCCGTGCCCTAAATAAGGCCGTGGGACTCGGTCCACCAAATGACTGGGGACCACCGAAAAAGGAAAACCCAACGATCCGGTATCCGCCGGTTGATTCCCTCGAAATAAGAAGTTGCCCAACCCTTGCTGGACCGCGAATGGATTCAACCAAAATGTTCTAGGCTGTTCCAACGGCGGACCGCCGGGCCAAGAACCCCGCAGATAGGGACGATTGGGAAACAGAGGTCGCCATCGCAAACGGTCGACGACGCGCGGCACAAGATACGGACGGTTGGGGAACAATGGCATTTGACCTGTCTCGGCCCACTCCACGTACTCTCCGTCAGCCGCGTAGACTTCGTCGCCCGGATAACCTTCCCCCTCAAAATAACGACCTGGGACCGGCATCGCTGGCCCGACAAACCCATCGCTCGCGACGACGCTGGATCGTTGGCCGGGTCCCATTTCTTGCGGAGCGCCGACGATTTCTTCCTGCATCCAGGCCGCCGGATCCACATCGCGGGCTGGTTGGTGCGATCGACGAGCCGCAGTGGGAGCCCATTGCTGTGCGACAACCGGCGTTGATTGGTATTCAAACGCCGCCCATGTCGAACAAAAACCGAGCAAGCACCAACCCACCCGGGTCGCCAATTGACGGTCACACAAGCCTGTGATCCGAACAGCGGCAGTCGGTGAAACTCGTCTCATAACGCTCACAGAAACAGACATCACAACAGCCGAGGGTTCGGCGCGGGATTATGAGAGTGTCACCAAACGGTGTCAACATCAGTCGACGATCCGCAGCAAAGCATAATTCTTCTTGCCTCGGCGGAGCACAATCATCGTGGGACTCGAAAGATCAGCCGTGGTCACGAGGTGTGTGTCTGAATCGACGCGGCGGTTATTCACATAAGCGCCACCCTCGGCCACGACCCGCCGAGCCTCGCCTTTGCTCTTGGTCAATTTGGCCTCGACCAAGGCATCGGCAATGGACACACCGTCGGCCAAGCGCGCCGCGACTAATTCGCTGGACGGCACTTCGGCAAAAACTTGGTTCAGGTCCTCGTCGCTAGCGAACTTTCCGATTTCACCGCCAAAGAATATCTCGGTTGCTTGCCGCACCAATTCCATTGCGGCGGGCCCATGAATTAGCTCCGTCAACCACTCGGCCAAGCGGATCTGGCTGGCGGCCTTTGCTGGCTCTGTCGCTCGACACTGATCCAAGTGATCCACTTCCTCCTGCGGTAACTCGGTGAGAAACCGCAGGCACTTGCCTGCATCTTCGTCGGCTACATTTCGCCAATATTGATAAAACTGGTAGGGCGAGGTCTTCTTCGGGTCCAACCATATTGCCCCGCTCTCCGTCTTGCCCATCTTGGTTCCGTCGGACTTGGTCAACAGCGGGCAAGTCATTCCAAATACTTCGGCGCCCGCCATTCGCCGAGCCAAATCGATCCCGGCCGTGACGTTGCCCCATTGGTCGCTGCCGCCTAACTGCAATTCACAACCGAACGTTCGATTCAAATGCACAAAGTCGTAAGCTTGCAGCAACATGTAACTGAACTCGGTGTAGCTAATGCCAACGTCCGGATTCTCCAGACGATTCTTTACCGATTCTTTATTGATCATCACGTTGACGGGAACGTTTTTGCCGACGTCGCGCAAGAAATCCAAATAGGAAAAACGACTGATCCAGTCGTGGTTGTTCACCAACAATGCCGGTCCCAACGCGGAATGGCGGTCCGACGAAAAATCCAATAGCCCAGCCATCTGCTGGCGAATCGACACGACATTCGCTTCAATTTGTTCCAGCGACTGCAGGTTCCGCTCCTGGGACTTGCCGCTGGGGTCGCCGATGGAACCCGTGGCGCCACCGACCAAGGCAATCGGGCGATGTCCCGACTTTTGAAAACGCCGCAACATCAAGAGCGGCAGCAAATGCCCAACGTGCAACGAGTCACTGGTCGGATCAAAACCCGCGTACACCGTCCGCGGCCGAGCCATCAACCAGCTTCCCAAGCGATCGGACGTGCACTGATAGATTAATTGTCGCCATTGCAATTCGGCGTGAATGTCGGTCAGTTGTGGGCTCATCTTTGGCCTGTGATATCGCTAAAAGGCTGTCCGAACTGGGAACCATCCCTTCGGTTACAGAACGGCAGATCCAATTCCGCAGTCTTCCCAGACTACTGGAATCTCCAATCCTCCCTGATTCCCGCAGTCCCTACCCGCAGAAAATCTTAATAGGGAGTGAGGGAGCATGATAAATCCTACAGATAATTAGCGATAGGCGAAGGTACCTCGCCACCGACAGGATTCACCACGGCCAAATCCGAGTTTCCGTATGAACCGATTTTTGCAAACCGCTGCTTGTGTCATGCCCCTTGCAAAGGCGCTCCGCATGCGACCTTGGCTCCAAGTATTGTTGGCCGTGTTGGTCCTGGGATCTTGGGTGGACTCGGCTTCCGCTGACATTTGGTATGTCGACAATGAAAACGGGCAAGATACGAATAGCGGGCGAACCGAATTGGTCGGACCGCTCGCTGCGGGCCCGTTTCGGACGATCGGTCGTGCGCTGGAGGCAGCCAACATCGGCGACACCATCGTGCTAGCCAAAAACCCAACCCCCTATCGCGAAACGATTACGTTTTCCGGAGCCAAGAATTCTGGGTTTCCGGGCCGACCGTTTCGTTTGATCGGCAACGGAGCGGTGCTGAGTGGCGCCCAACAGGTTTTGCCAAAACAATGGGAGTTCGTCCGCGACGCCATCTACGAATGTCGCCCGGCCGACGGCGCGTTCCAGCAACTGTACCTGGGCTCGCGGCCGGCCCAGTTCCAGGCCGTCAACAAAGACACGTTGGTTGATTTGGAGCCCTTGGCCTGGACCTTGATCGAGGGTCGGCTCTACTTTCGTACGGAAGAAAACGTCCTGCCTGACGCCTACGACTTGCACTACGCGGGCGGACAAACCGGCATCACACTCTACCTGGTTCACCACGTTTCGATCGAGAATCTGACGGTTCAAGGCTTCTGGCAAGATGGGATCAACGCCCACGACAACGTTCGCGAGGCCAAACTTGTGGGGGTCACGGCCCGGGGAAACGGCCGCAGTGGCATGAGTGCCGGCGGCAGCAGTCGGTTGGATGTCGTCAGTTCGTTAGTCGGCGACAATTGGCACCATCAGGTCCGGGCCGAGGGCGTGGCTCGAATTCGCTTGCTGGGCAGCAACGTTTTGCCGAATGGAAACGGCGCGACACAGTTAGAAGTCGATAACGGGAAGATTTTGGAAGAAGTTCCGGTAGTGAACGCTCCAATCGAGGGCCGTTTGCCGATCAACCCGGTGCGACATGCCCGGTCGGATTCGGTGCTGGAACGTTCCCTCGTTCCGACTCGATCGTCGCGACTCTTTGACGACGCCACCATCTACCGCTAGGTCGCCGGGCATCTACCGCTAGGTCGCCGGGCCGGAACTGCCCAGTATTCACCGATGGATGGCCTTGTTGACTGGATGTTTGAATCGTATCATAGACGGCGTTTTATCATGCCGGGACCCCGGTATGGTGGGGTGTTTTTTACACGAATGTAGTGGTCGATGAATTTTTACTTGTGCTTGGTCACCGCCCTGGTGATCCTGCTGTCACCGGACGGGCTGCTATTCCCGGAGTTGTTGTTGGCCCAAGAAACGGCCAAGAATACTCCTGGAACACCGGCTGAACCGGCAGCGGGCGGGGGAATGGGTGACCTCTGGATGTTTCTGTTGATGCCGTTGGCTTTGGTGGTCTTCATGATGTTGGTGATGCGACCACAAAAGGATCAAAAACAGCGGGAGCAAATGCTCAAAGAGCTAAAGAAAAATGATCGTGTGGTGACGGTTGGAGGCATTTTGGCGAAAGTCGCCATTGTCAGCCCGGAGACCAAGAGCGTGAAGTTGGTTCTCGATGAGAAGTCCGGCAGTTGTATGACCGTCACCATGTCCTCGATCGCTCGGATCTTGACCGGCGATGAAAAAGGCGATTTGAGCGACGAAAGCAAGTAGCCAACCAATGGCCCATACTTGAACTCGCTGCCGCCGAAGTTTCTTGACTCCAATGGTTGGCGTCCTGATATTTGAATCCATTCTCTGACCGCATTTTTGGGAAGTTCGAAATATGTTAGCTCAAGCAATCACCGAAGCCGCTGAAGCTGTCGCAACGCCAACCGCCAATTGGACGGCCTGGATGCAAGACCCGTGGATTTATGGTGGGTTGCTAATCGTGTCGATCGTCGTTGCCACGGTGGTTGGAAACTTGATCGCGAAGGCTTCGCGAATGGACGATGCAGGATGGCGATTTGCCATTGTGATTGGCTCGATTTTGGTTGCTTTGCTCGTCCTGAGCTCAAAATGGCCGCCACGATTTGGCGTGGATTTGAAGGGTGGCACGGTGATTATTGGGCAAGTCGACACGTCCAAGTTCGACGCCAACGACCCCAACGGTGGCGATGGCGCAAACTTTAGCATCGACGATCTGATTCGACAGCTCAAAAACCGTATCGATCCCTCGGGTCTGATGGAAATTGTGATTCGCAGCCAGGGAACCGATAAAATTGAAGTGGTGATTCCGGACGTCGAAGCGGTCGAAGCCGAGCGAATCTGGAAGAAAATGAACCAGATTGGTTTCTTGCAGTTCCGGGTCGTGGCTACCGATGTGGCCAGTGAAGGTGTACGAGCCAAAGAGTTGGCCAGCAAACAGGCCGAATCCAACGACGCCACGATTCGCCGCTCGCGCAAGGTGATGGAGCCCGCCAGTGAAGACACACCAGCAAGACTGATCGCTAGTTGGTACGACATCGGCCGCAAGGAAATGACAGCCGCCGGTGCTGCCGAAGGGGTCACACCCGAATATCGCATGGTCCCGTTGCCATCGTCGTTGGTGCGAGATGCCGCGACCGGGCGGATCGTCCTGCCGCAGTTGTACGAACGAGCCAGCAACGGGGCCGATCTCAAGCAATTTGCGGAAGAAAAAGGCATCACGCAATTGCAGATTCTGTTGCTCGAGCCTTTGGAAGATCGTTTCCGAGTCGACGGCGAGCACGTGCGTTCGACCCGAGTCGGCTCCCAAGGATTTGATCCCATCGTTGAATTTTCGATGACGTCCGCCGGCGCGAGCAACATGTACCGCTTTACCGATTATTTCCGACCGGTTGGGCAATCGAAGCACTTTATGGCGGTGGTCTTGGACGGCAGCATCATGACCGCTCCTTCACTCAATTCGCCAATTCAGGATCGCGGGATTATCGAAGGTAATTTCACTCGGGCGGAAGTGGAGGATGTCGTTTCGATTTTGAATGCCGGTCGAATTCCCGTCGCTTTGAAGAAAGACTACCTCAGTTTGGACTCGGTTCAAAGCAACCTGGGGGTCGAGATGCTACAAAAGGGCATTTACGCGATGGTCGCGGCCTTGTTGCTGGTCTTTCTCTTTATGTTGGTCTATTACTACGAATGGTGTGGTGCCATCGCCTGCGTTGCTTTGCTGTTGAACATTTTGTTGCTGTGCGCGAGTATTATGGCCGTTGGGCAAGCCATCACGTTAACTGGTTTGGCAGGCTTCGTGTTGATCGTCGGTATGAGCGTCGACGCCAACGTCTTGATTTTTGAACGCATTCGCGAGGAAATGGCCAAGGGTACGGCGCTCCGCATGGCGATTCGCAATGGCTTCGACCGCGCGACGGCAACGATTATTGATGCCAACATGACGACCTTGATCACCGCCGTTGTGCTGTACATCATTGGTACGGAACAACTCAAGAGCTTTGCGGTCGTTTTGATCCTCGGTATTCTTTCCGGTATGTTCACGGCAGTCTTTGTTTCGCGCGTGCTCTTCGATTGGCTGGAACGACGACGCATGATCAAGGGCCTGGGCATGTTGCAGATCGTTGCTTCAAAACGCCTGAACATTGTGGGACTGGGCCGAGTGATGCTGCCCGTCAGCTGCATTGTGGTTGTGGTCTCGATCGCCTTGGCCTTTATGCGCGGCGGAGAAATCCTGGATTACGACTTGCGAGGTGGCTCGACCGTTCGCTGTGTCCTGACGGTTCCGACGACTCAGCAAGCCGTCTCGGCTGAACTGCAGCAACAAAAAGTTGTGGACGCCAAAGGCCTTGTCGTTCCAATTGTGGTTTCCGAGTTGAAGTCCAAAGACCATCCGGACGGCACCTATTACAAAGTCGAATCCACGTTGTCGGTTCCGGAAGGCGAGGAAAACGCAAACTTCCGCGATTTGAAGCAAGTCCTCAAAGACGCCTTCGGAGATCGCTTGATCCGATTGGAAGTCGAAGCAACCCCCGTTCGTGAAGTGGGAGCCGTCGCTCCTCCGGCCACGTCCCAGCGACCGGCGCAGCCATGGCCATCGCTGAGCGCTCCGATCTACACATCGTTCACGTCCGACGTTCAAGAACAAGAGCAAACTCAAGATCAAAAGGAGGCCGGCGGCGAAGCTCAAACAGAAGAGACACAAGGCGAAGCGGCCCAAGCTGAAACAACCACCACTCCTCCCCAAGAGGAGAACAAGTCCGGTGCCGAAAGTCCTCCGACCACAAACGAAGCAGCACCGAGCCCAACGGCACCAGGACTACCACCGTCGGGCCTGCCGCCGGTGCCCGGCTCAATTCCCGCAGCTCCGCAAGAAAACACTGCCCCAACGACAAGTTCCAGTGTGCTGGGCGAGTTCGATTTGACGTTCAAGTTGGATGTGGCGACGGAAACGGTCCATGGCCAACTCGTCGCGATCGCTGAGGCATTGGATTTGGGAATTCCCGACGAGGGCATTTTTGTTACCGCTGCGGGCGGAACGGGACGTGACAAGAAATTTAAAGTCCAAGTCCGGGCCTCCAGTCTTGCCGACATCCAATTGGTTGTCGATCGACTGGTCACAACACTTTCATCCGAGCCATTTTTCCCTAGCGCCTCGAGCTTCGGGTCACAAGTCGCAGGCCGTGCTCAATTGCAGGCTTTGGCGGCGCTGTTGGCCAGTTTGGTCGGCATTGTGTTCTACATTTGGTTCCGGTTTCAACACGTTTGGTTCGGGTTGGCAGCCGTCGCAGCCTTGATCCATGACGTGTCTGTCGTGATCGGAGCGATTGCGGTCAGCCATTGGATTTATGGCATGTTGGGTGGCGCGTTGATGATCGACGACTTCAAGATCAGCCTGTCGGTGGTGGCCGCCTTGCTGACGGTGGTCGGTTATTCGTTGAATGACACGATCATCGTCTTTGACCGAATTCGCGAGGTTCGGGGAAGAAGCCATAAGTTCACGGGCGACATGATCGACATCTCGATCGCTCAGACCTTGAGTCGCACGATTCTGACGTCCCTCACTACCTTCCTGGTGGTGATCATCCTGTTCGGCTGGGGCGGTGATTCGATTCACGCGTTTGCCTTCTCGTTGGCCGTTGGGATCATTGTGGGTACGTACAGCTCGATCTTTGTCGCGTCGCCAATTTTGTTGCACTTGATGCGATACAAGTTCATTGATGTTCAACCCGTGGTCGAAAGCAAGGTCGAATAGGCCTAAGGATTTTCGAATCAAAGGCACCAGCGCTTGCTAAATTGGCTTTGCGTGCGTCATTGGGTGTGCTCGGCGGCTTCACGGGCGGACTTGGCGCCGCGGCCTAATTCGCGGCATTCTTGACTGGGGTTCGAGCATAGTTCACAGGGCGACCGGTTGTCTTGGTTGGGCATGTTGGCCAACCCACCGCACGAACCGGCAATGGGCTTGCGTTTGAACATGACGCCGATACTCATGCCGGCCAATGCGAGGCCAAACGCCACAACCGTTGCGCCCACCATTACGACCCAATTTGGACCCGCCACTTGAGCTTCGGCAACCGGTTTCGGATAGCGTTCGTTGCGAATGGCCTGCAAACTTCCGGAGGCATCACGGGTCACGAGGTGCAGGCCGAGACGATATTCCCGTGCCAATGATTGCATCGTATCCGGGCCCAAGACCATCGCGGCGGTCGCCCAGGCATCGGCGACACTGCAATCCGCTGTGGCAACGCTTGCCAAGGCAACTTGTCCGTCCGTCGGATAACCTGTCCGAGGGTCGATCGTATGAGCGTACCGTCGTTCGCCGACGATTCGAAATTGGCGATAATCACCGCTGGTCGCGATCGAAATGTTTTCGAGTGGAACCTTGAATTCCAATGCTCGTTCCATTTCCAGAGGCTTCTCGATTCCACAAAACCACTTTCTCCCAGCCGGGTGTTGTCCCGCTGCCCGAACTTCCTCGCCAACTTCGACAAAGTGGTTTTCGTAGCCCAACCGTTTAGCGACCTTTGCGACTTCATCAACCGCGTAACCTTTGGCGATGGCCGACAAGTCTAGCTCTAGACTCGGCACTTTCTTCCGCAACGCCGGCGGATCCAATCTCACTTCTAACTTGGCATAACCGACACGTTCCAGAAGTTGCTGGATTTCCTCAGACGTTGGGACCTGGGAATCTTCGTTCTCGGTGTTTGCCGCACCGAACTTCCAAGCCGCCACCAAGGGTCCCACAGTGATATCGAAGGCTCCCTCGCTTTGTTGGCTGATCCGCAATGCCAGTTCGACAACGCGGGCTGTTTCTTGATCCACCGGAACCCAATCGGTGGAATCCGATCTGTTAAAACGAGTGACATCAGAATCGCTGATATAGGTAGACATCTTCCGGTTGATGTCATCCAACCTTTGTTGAACTTGCGATTGAAGCGATTCCCGTTCCAAATCGGAGAGCACACGACCGACGGTCACGAAATACCGAATCGGGCCAAAACATTGCCCTTCAATCTTTGTCGCTTGGCCTTCATCGGCCCAAGCAATCGACGAAATACCACAGAGCCAAACGGCCAAAACCCAACTTGATAACGACCGGCCGCGGGACAATCCTCGAATCGTCCGATGATACGGAAGATACGAAGACAGTGATCGGGCGTCAACACGCGGAGGGACCATGTTTGGCACGCCTTCCAGATTGTGAACGAGGTGCTTAGCCGCCGAAATCGTCGAAGGCGATATTCTCCGGTTCGACACCAAGGTCATCCAATAGTTTGAAAACGGCTTGGTTCATCATTGGCGGACCGCAGATGTAGTACTCGATGTCTTCCGGGGCCGGGTGATTTTTGAGATAGTTTTCGTAGAGCACGTTGTGAATAAAACCCACATAACCCGTCCAATTATCGACCGGCAGCGGTTCGGACAGAGCGATGTTGAACTTGAAATTCGGGAAGTCCGCTTCGATCTTCCGAAAGTGGTCGACGTAAAACAGTTCGCGTGCGCTCCGGCCACCATACCAGTACGTGACTTTTCGTCCAGTCTTCAAGTTCTTGAACAATTCGAAGATGTGGCTACGCAGAGGCGCCATGCCGGCACCACCACCGATGTAGACCATTTCCGCAACCGTGTCCTTGATGAAGAACTCGCCATAAGGACCGCTGATGGTGACCTTGTCCCCTGGTTTCAAACCGAAGATATACGACGACATTTTTCCAGGCGGGGCGTTGGGAACCTTCGGTGGCGGCGAAGCTACGCGAACGTTCAGCATGATGATGCCTTTTTCGCCCGGGTAGTTAGCCATCGAGTAAGCTCGGATCACCGGTTCGTCGACTTTCGAAACATATTGCCAAATGTTGTACTTATCCCAGTCTTCGTGAAACTTGGGATCGATCACAAAATCTTTGTAGTTGACGACGTGTGGCGGGGATTCGATCTGAATGTAGCCACCCGCTTTGAAGTGGACATCTTCGCCTTCGGGAAGTTTGAGGACAAGTTCCTTGATGAAGGTTGCGACGTTGTTGTTCGAGATGACTTCGCACTGCCACTTTTTGGTCTCGAAGACTTCTTCCGGAACTTCGACTTTCATGTCCTGGCGGACCGCCACTTGGCAGCTGAGCCGTTCACCTTCGCGTGCTTCGCGTTTGTTGATGTGCCCGGTTTCTGTCGCCAGGATCTCGCCACCACCCGCCAATACCTTAACTTTGCATTGGGCACAGGTGCCACCACCGCCACAAGCCGACGAGACAAAGATGCCAGCCTCCGCCAAGGCACTCAGCAGTTTGCCACCCGCCGGAACACAGATCTCTTTTTGATCGTTGATCAAAATCTTGACGTCACCGGTGTTTACCAAGTTCTTGCGCGCGACCATGATCACGCCGACCAAGGCCAGCACGATGCCGCAGAAAAACACGACGCCCAAAAAGATGGGAAGGATTGCCATTACCAAATACCTTTAGATCCCGGAGAACGCCAAGAAACCCAACGCGATCAAACCAATCGTTACGAACGTGATCCCCAAACCTCGCAGGCCCGGAGGAACGTCCGAGTATTTCAACTTTTCACGGATGGCCGCCAAAATCACAATTGCCAAACCCCAACCGAATCCCGATCCCACCCCGTAAATAGTGCTCTCCACCAAGTTGTAACTGCGCTCGACCATGAACAATGAACCGCCCAAGATGGCGCAATTAACCGTGATCAACGGCAGGAAAATACCCAACGCGTTGAACAAGGCTGGGACATATTTTTCCAGTACCATTTCCAGGATCTGCACAATCGCCGCGATCACTCCAATAAAGGAAATCAAGCGCAAGAAACTCAGGTCGATATCGTCGCTAATCGCACCTGGTCGCAAAAGAAAGTAGTCGATCAAGTAGTTTGCGGGGACCGTAATGGCTTGCACGGCCACCACTGCAATCGCCAGCCCAAACGCGGTCTTGACGTCCTTGCTGATTGCAATGAACGTACACATCCCCAAGAAAAACACCAAAGCCAAATTCTCGACAAATGCCGCCTTCATGAAGAGACGAAAGAAGTCGTCCAGTGAAATCAGGTCAATCATGGGTTATGCCTTTTCAATCTGAGCCGGCTTGGCAGTTCGTAAGATCCAAATGAATAGGCCGATCAAGAAGAACGCGCTGGGCGATTGAAGCATCAAACCCTGCGCAAATTCTCGCTTGAA
>JAUXWY010000443.1 GCA_030681235.1 Pirellulaceae bacterium
CCCATGTCATTAATTGCTGCGTGTGCAGCACGTTCACGAACCGTTGCGGTAAGATGCGTTCCATCGCTCATGCCTGGAAAATATCATACCGAGCAATTTCCACGCAACACCAATGGGACATTTTTTATGGGATGGTCCATACCAGTTTGTTCCGGTCGATTTCGGGGCTGGTGACGACCAACTGATTGATGGCGTCGATCTCCCCGTGAAATGTTGGATTGATGGCGGCTTTATTCCAGCCCTCGGCCAAGATCGTTCCATTGTCCCGATTCACTATCAATGCCGCAAAAGGGAAATCGGGAACATTCGCCGCCAGTACGATGGCGCGCTGCATATATTGTTCGTGATCGTTCATGCGGTGCATTCTATCATTCGCAAGACAAGAACATACGACCATAACAGGATTCAAACGTAGAACCGTCGAAACGAACGACTCCCAACAAATATTGCGTGAAACGTTCACGGCCGGTCATCTTTACATTGGAGGATGGGAATCTCGTTCGGCGCAAACCATTGCGGCATACCTCAAAACCGCTTAGATTCAATCATTGAAGCGATTCGTCCACCGGTAGGGGGCAGGACTTACCGGATTTCGAGCGAGCTTATTTGGCCCGCTAATCTTTGAAATCTTTGAAAGCGATGAAGTCCATGCTGACTGACCTTGTAGCCAAACTGGTTCTTCACGCCGACGCCGCTGACCGACGGATGGATTGGCCAACGGAATCGTTGCATCAGGTGCAGGCAGCGGGCGGACTCGCGTGGTCGGTGCCGTCCGCGTGGGGCGGGATGGAATGGGGCCCCGTGGAACGATTGGTTGGCCACGAACGAATCGCCACTGGCTGTTTGACGACCGCGTTTATCCTGAGTCAACGAGAGGCCTGTGTTCGTCAACTGCTCAAGGGACCGCTTTCCCTCCAAAGAAGGTTTCTCCCCGACTTGTTAGCCGATGCCTATGGAACGGTGGGGCTATCTCAACTTACGACGTCACGGCAACATTTGGGACCTTCATTGAAAGCCGTCGCCACACCACACGGTTATCAACTGGACGGCACAATTCCGTGGGTCACTGGGGCTGATCAAGCTCGGGTGATGATTGTGGGCGCGACGTTGTCGGACGGTTTACAAATTCTGTTGGCGTTGCCGCCCGATCGAGCCGGTGTCACGATCGATGCTCGGTTGCCCCTATCGGCATTGGTCGGATCGCGAACCGCAGAAGTTCGGCTCGATGCGGTCGAGATAGAACAAGATTTGGTGTTGGCTGGTCCGACCGAACAAGTCATGGGCCAAATTGGTGGCGGTGGACTGGAGACGACCAATCTGGCTCTGGGGCTAGCGGTGGCAGCAATCGACTTGATTCAAGCGTCAGCGATCCATCGACCGGAACTCGGACCGATCGTCGAGTCGTTTCGCTCGGCAGCTGATTCACTTCGCTCCCAACTGCATTCGCTGGCCATGGCCCCCGAGGCCGAAGCCGTGATGGCCGTCCGCGTCGCGGGCACTCGCTTGGCGCTCAAGACCACGCAAGCCGCATTGTTGCTCATAAAAGGCGCCGGGTTTGTCGAACCCCACCCAGCGCAGCGACTGGCAAGGCAGGCGTTATTTTTCCTCGTTTGGTCGTGCCCTCGCCCGGTTGCGTCCGGGGTGCTCGATGACCTGCTCTCGGGATTAACAAACTTGTCTTAGAGTTCCACAACAGTAATCGCATTTAATACGTTGGGGGGATTTATCTGAGCAAGATCGCGTGGATTTGTTATTGGCCCTGGCGTACGTTTGACCTGCCGCCGATTAGATTGATCGTTGAATTTGGCCGACGGAGCGGGGTGGAATGTTGCGGGCCGTACGCGGATTCCGGCTCGTCTACCGTGGCGTTGAATCCGATTCTAAAAGTTGCGGCAGCTGATTGCAACAAAAGTTGCTGTGATTTCGAGAAGTATCAATGACATGCAATGGGATCTTCGGGTAGGAGTTGTTTTGGATTTTGGGCGTTGCCGCGTAGCGATGGCGTGGTGGGCTTTGGTTGATACTTGCCACTGAGTGCAACGCTTTGCGACTCTGGTCCGATTGGAATCGGAGCGTCGTATTCAAGTCAATGACATCGGGCCAAATGTTCGGGAGTGTCAGTTCGCCCTGCCAAGTCGAACTGCAGCGACTTAAGCCAGGCTTCCAGAGATTAACGAAAATTGGTGTCGATTAGTGTTCCCAAATATTGATCATTCAAATAACGCAAGGCCCAACTCAGCAGCAACCACGAGTACACTAATCCTCACGAATAGGCACTAATAGAACCTGCACCTAGCCACCAAGCCGTATCCCGTTTTGAGGGTATGCAATCAGATTCTTGGATCGCTCGCCGAAATGTCGACAGAACCTGTCGACGTGCCGTCATACATTCGTGACGAACCATCCTACGAAAAACCTGCTCGCTCGAAGTACTTCAACGGCGCGACCTACGGCCAAATGACCGAAGATCTTCAGCTCACCGGCAAAGCCCAACGCACCGTCTACGGCTACCTGCGGGCCGTGCGGTAATTGGCCGATCACTGCTGCAAAGCCCCCGATCAAATCTCGGAAACAGAACTGCTGCGATACTTCCTCCACCTTCGCAACCAAAGAAAAGCCGCCTACGGAACGCTCCGAGTCGCACTCTCGGGCATCCAATTCGTGAACGGCATGTGGTTGAAGTTTCTTGAACGGGAAGGGGATGCAGTTTCTTGAACGGCATGTGGTTGCGGTTGGTGAACCAGCGCCTGACCCCATTGTCACCCTTCGTGTACTGGGCTCCCCTCTCCCATTTTGGGGGAGAGGGGTTGGGGGCGAGGGCTACGCCGTGAAGGATTTTTTCTCGGTAAAATTGCCCTTGTTCTGAAACGGTAGATATGAAAATGGTCAGATTCCCCCATTAGTCCAAACTGAAAACGCTTCAGTCGGAAAGGAATCTGACCATGGCTCGAAAGTGCAAGA
>JAUXWY010000448.1 GCA_030681235.1 Pirellulaceae bacterium
CCTTGATTGATTTACTGGGCGGAAAACTTTCCAACGGGGTGATGAAGCGACTGACGGAGAAACACGAAGGGTGTTTTCCGACGCCCAAAGAGATCAAGATGCGGTGCAGTTGTCCAGACTATTCGTACTGCTGCAAGCACATTGCCGCCGTGATGTATGGCATTGGCAATCGACTGGATTCGCAGCCGGAATTGCTGTTTCTATTACGCGGGGTCGATCATTTGGATTTGGTCAGTCACGCGGTATCGAAAGAAAACTTGGAGCGGGAACTGGACGCCAGTACCGCAAGTGACTTGGCCGGACAAGACTTGGGCGCCATGTTTGGAATTGAGCTAGATGGATCAGCAGCGATCTCGAAGGGAGCGTCCAAGCCGCGATCGAAAGCGAAATCGATCGCAGCGAAACGAACCGAGGTAAAAGCCCGAACCGTCGTGGCGAAACCAACACCCGTCGCGTCACCCGCCAAATCCGCTCGGACTGACAAGCGAACAGCGCCCCACAAAACGGCAACAACCGTGCCTGTAAAAACAGCATCCACAACCCGCCCCAAATCAGCCCGTTCCAAATCAGCCCGTTCCAAATCAGCGAGCCTCAAAACAACAAAACCCAAACCAACCACCACCGTGCCCCCCGGTATCAAAGCGAAACCGATGGACGCGAAGGTACGTAAAAGCAAATAGTCAACTCGCTCGACCGCTTTCATCGCGTGGGGTGCATTCTAGTTGCCAAACTTTCGCTCCAACCGGAACGAGCCGGTTGGGGGCGGCGCTTGTTCGTACGTTGAGCTTGGGTACGGAACCGCAGGCTTGCGAGCGTGAACCATTGCGGTAGGCGGCCCGCAGGAATAGTGCATCACCAGAATCCCAATCGACAAGAAACCAGCCATCACCCCAAAAACTCTCGTGGGGATGTCTAACCAGCGGGAAGGTATCAGAAACGCTTGACACCCAAACAGCATCATTGCGACGCCGTGAAAGATCACTGCAATGCGAGCCACCGTTTGATTCATGGCCCAGGCAAACGCCCGCAAATCCGGGGAAACTTCGTCACGGGTCATCGCTGATAGATTGGCAGATAGTGATAGTTCACGCTCAAGCTCAGAACCGCCATGGCCGTCGCGTAGATTTTTCCGCCGGCACCTTCCTCGCCTTCCCGTGCCCAGCTGCCGTCCGGATTTTGTTTTGGCAGTAGCAAATCTCGCACGGCGCGCTCGGCTTCGACCGCTGTTTCACCACCTTGTTGATGCATGGCTTGGGCGTAGTAATATGTGCCGTACAGGAAATACCGTTCACCCCACTTCGGCGGATGCGCCTTGAGCCACTTGGTCGCTTGTTCCACCAGCGGCGAATCGTACTGGCCGCAGACTTGCATTGCCAACACCCCCGCTGCCGTCATCGCAAACTGAATGTCCGATCCGCCGGGCGTGTAGTGAAACCCCGACTCCTCTCGTTGTGGTTTTCCATCAGGACCCAAGGGCGATGTACATGACCGCTTTAAATAGCCGATGGCTTGTTCGATGGCGGCATCCGGCACGTCCAATCCATCGTTCTTGGCCGACCGCAGCGCCATCAATTGCCACACCGACACCGACAAATCGGCATCCACCGCGTCGGGCGTGTATCGCCAACCACCGCGATTCGGGCCTTGTTTCGTGTGTCGCTGGGCTTTCAAAATCAAATCGATTCCCGACTGACAAGCTTGGTGAATCTTTTGGTCTTGCTCGACGTCGGCGCCCATGCCCGCCAATTCGCTGAGCATCAACGTGATGATTCCATGCCCATACATCCGCGAACCATCCGCTTGTCCAAAATAACCCTCATCCGTTTGCTGCTCGGGTTTCAATACGAACTCCAAGGCCTTTTGCATGGCTTGGCCTTTGGCGTCGTCTTGAGAAGGAGTGACCCCGGTGCTGGCCAACGCCATGATCGCCAACGCTGTCATGGTCGTGTTATGTTGCCCCTGCGTGATCGCGCCGTCGTCACTTTGCTGTTCCAACAAGAACGTCAGCGCTTTTTCAATCGCGGCTTCCGTCGCTTGTCGTTCGGCACGAGTCGTGATCGACGGCTCTTGGGCCAGCCCACTGCCGAGCGGCAACCAGAATCCCGCCCCGACCAACAGGCTCAAGCAACCGAAATAAATCAAACGCCAATCGTGCGGCCGTTTCACTTGTTTCATCGTTCGCGACTTTTCTCGGACAACCGCTTGAAGTAGTTTTCAATCTGACGCCGGTATCTGGGTGACACCACTTCCTTTTGGCTTTCTGTGACGTCGGCCGAATTCTGCTCGCGTAGACGGCTCCATGCGCCGATCGGCTCGGCGTCCGTTTCGGCCGACGCCAACACCCGCGCCATTCCAGCGGCCGTTGGGCTCGATATGGCAGCCGCTCCGCTTTGCTGGGCCGACCTCTCCGTTCGACTGGCCACATTGCTAGGCGGTTGCGAACCAGGCGACATCTGCTGAGTCCGTTGTTGCTGGAGCTGTTGTTGGAGCGACCGAGCCGAACTTTGTAGGACACCCGCTTTGGGTGAAGAAGATTGCCGCATCGACGGGTCCGACGAACTCGCATCCGGTCCGGCCTCCGAGCCGCTCAACTGCCGAGCCAATTGATCCAATAGTTCCGCCTTCGCTCGTGGTCCCATTTGAGATAGGATCGGATTCCCGGCCGACGGATTCCCGGCCGAAGGTTCGTTCACTGGACTTTGCGAGCCCGAGGCTTGGTCGGCGTCCGACGACTGGCCCAACATCTCGCTCAATTCATCAGCCCGTTGTTGGAGCGCGAGGTTAGCCGATTTCAACGACTCATCGACGCGCTGCGTGTCGCTGGCGTTGGCCTGCAATGGGTTGCCTGCCTCTGGGTTGGTTGGTTGAGCTTGTTGCATTTGCGTTTGCGCGTCGCGCGGTTCACGATTGGCGGTGTCGGCCACTCGTTCCGCGGCGGCTTGCCAGGCCTCGGCGGATTCTTGGGCGCCTAGCCGCTCTTGATGAGCTGCTGCCCGCTCGATATCTTGCGCGGCAGCCGCGACTTGGTTTTGAACACTCGCTTGTTGTCCCGAGGCCTGTTTCAATTCGCCTCGCGAGGCTTGGGTCTCGGCCATAAATCCCGCTTCATTCATGATGTTCTGCAAGTCCTGACTCAACTCAGCGGCCTGCGCCGCCGCTTGTTGGCTCAAGCGTTCAGCCAACTCGCCATGTGGATTGGCCGCCTCCAATCGAGGCGGGTTTTGATCTTGTCTTTGGCGGTCTTGCTGCGCGTCCCGAGTTCTGCCTTCCGCACGCTGACGAACACCATCGAGAGTCTTTTGAACTTCTCGCTGTTGCTCGATTCGAGCCTCCGTGTTCTGCGCCTCTTGTTTCACCCATTCGTTTTCCGGCTGGTTCTTCAATTGCTCGCGATAGTTTTGCAGTTGCTGTTCCGTTTGAGCCACTTCGTTCTGAGCTTGTTGAATGGCTTGTTGGACTCGTTGTTCTTGTTGTTGTCGGCTCTGGATCGCCTGATCGGCGCGCTGTCGATCCTGGTTGGCCAATTGATCTTGGGTTTGGTTGGCTCGATCTCTTTCGCGAGCTTGTTGATCCTCTTGTTCATACGGGTTTTCTTGTTTGGCATTCGCTAGAGTCTGTGCAGCCGTTTGTAGCTCCGGTTGCATGGCCTGCAAGGCGCTATTCAATTGTTGAGCGGCTTGTTGCATGTCTCGGTTCAGTCCAGACTTTGCCTGCTGACGCGCCTGAGCAGCCGCTTCTTCCAATTGGTGGGCCACGTCTTGCACCTGACGACGAGCGTCCTTTTGGTTCCCGGCAATTGCTTCGTTCTGCGTTTCATTACGCAGACGGCTGGCCAGTTTTTCCGTGGCTTCGAGAGCTTGATTCAAGTTATCGGCAAACTCGCGGCGCAACGGCTCGCGGACGGCATCCGATTGTTCTAAGGATTGTCGCAGGGCTTGTTCGCGTTCGGCCGCGTGTTCGATCGAACGTTGGCTTTGATCAGCCAACTGCCGCGCGATGTCCGACAGTTCTTCCTGCATGGCTTCGTCACGCGTTAGTTCTTGTTCGAGACTTCGCAACAAGTCGCGAGGATCCGCGTCAGCCAAAGCCGCCAAAGACTCGGCCTGTTGCTGCAAGGATTCCCGTGCCTTGGAGCTGGCCGGATCTTGTTCTTGCGCCAAACGTTCGAGTGACTCCGGACGCGGCGCCGATTCGACGTCTGCATCGTTTTGTTCCGGGCGAGAATAATGTTCCGCAATCGCTTGCAACGTTTCCGCTTCGCGTGATTGGGCTTGCTTTAGATCGTCCAACATCTCCGCGACGGGCTTTGAATCCGCGTCCGCGTTCGCTTCAGTATGGCTGTCGTTGTTGGTGTCGGTATTGTCGTCTGCGACGCGCTGCTCGGCGGCTTGTTCCGCTTGTGTCGTTCGTTGCTCAGCAGCCAGCAACAGTTCACGCGCCAAGTCAGCGACTTCTGCCTTCTTTCGTTGTCGTTGCTCCAAGATGTCTTGCGCAGCAGCTCGATCGACCAAGGCATCTTTCAATCGTTCGGACGTTTTTTCGCGAGCGCGGTGATGCTCCGCTTGATTCTGCTGCAATCGTTCGGCCGTGTTGGGAACCTCTTCCGCGCGAAGTTCCGTCTGCAGTTGCTCGGTGGCGGCCTGAGCGGCTCGAGCGGCCTCGGCACCTTCTTGCGCCAATTGCTCGATGGAGGGCCCCAGTTCGGCCAACAAACGGCGCGCTGCTTCGACCGATGGTTGCAACAAAACTTCCTGCTTCGACAACTCGGCAACGACGGACTCCAAGTCGGAAGCCGCAGAAACGGCCCGGCTGTGTAGATCCCAGCGGCGTGGGCCCATCTTCTGCCAAGCAGCCTGCGCCGCGGTCGACCAGCGCAGGCCATTGATAACGCCGGCGATCTCATGCACCACCGCGACGTTCCGCATGTTTTCATGAGCCCACTCCAGTTGCTGCCCAAAGGCTTCCCACAACCGCGGGTTCTCGGTGCGCGCGACCTTGCCCGTCGCCGCAAAACGCTCTGTCTCCAAAGTGGTTTCCAAGAAACGTCGCGCGTTTTCGACCTTTTGTCCGGATTCAATCGTGGCCACGGCCTCCGCAATTTGTTGCAGGCGTTGATCGATCTGTTGCGGATCGCCGTTATTCAATTGGATTTGATGCTCCATAGCGCGATGAGCCAAGCCCAAGTCGGCCGCATACTGCACGCTGTGGTCGCCTCGACTGTATCGAGTCGCCCGGCGTCGTTGAACGGTCTCCATCGTCGCTCGAATAGAATCGGTCGGGACGCTGCCATCGGTCGCAAATTGCCGTTCGTATCGCCAATCGTTCATTGCACGGACAATGATGTCTTGAGTTTTGCCGCTGTGTTGAAATAGTTCGCGCCGCATGTTGACGACCTCGTCCGGCAACCAACTGTAGATCTGGAGCAGATTCACGCGGGCGTGAATCTCGTTGACGATTTCCTGAACTTTGTACGCTTGAACGCCCTCTTCCTCCGCCAGCCGGGCGGATTTTTCCCCCAATTGTTCGACGATCTGAGCCCATTCGCGCAGTCCATTCGCCGGCCCGTCCGGCAACCGGCCACTATCGGCATGCATGCCCTGGCCCACGCGAACCAGGTACTCGCTCAAAATCATTTGCTCGCGTTGCCAGACCTTGGTTCCGATCGACTCTTCGTCGCGCAGCAACTCGCGTTGGAACTGCAAGGCATCTTCCAGATCACGAGAAAAATCGGCCAAAATGTCGTGCGAGACCATCACCTGACTAATCGACGGCAAACGATCCAGTCCATACAGACAATTTTCGTAGCGTCCGCGAAATCGATCTATCATTCCTTGCCGCTGATCGACGGGCTCGCGTGCCACCGCAAGTTCCAACGTCAAGCGAATGACGTCGGCCTCGCTGGCCCATTGCGTTATGGCATCCAGCAACAGATTGACTTCCTCCAAAGAAACGGGATTCCGCAACCGTCCCATCAAAGGTTCCACCTGCGTCTGCGTGTCGTTCAGCAGGCGGGCCAAGTCGTCAACGGAGGTAGTGATCTCGCTACTGAGTTCTTTTGTGGCAGCCGGATCGTTGACGTTTTGTCGCCAAGCTTCGGTTAGTTCCTTAAGTCGTTGTTGTTTCGCGCGGACGATCGGTTTCAACCGCCCGATCAGCTTCGCGATTTCTTCGCGCACCAGCGTTTCGGCATCGCGAGTTGCGTCCAGTTCGGTCCCTGACACCACCCACTCTCCGGTCGGTGACTCGCCGGCTTGCCCTTTGCGATCCACGGCCACAATCTTGGTTTCAATCAAATCGCCGATCTTGGCGTTCAAAACCGCGATCTCCCAAATCCATTCCGACTCGGAGACCGCGACCGTCGGCGCTGGCAAAGAATCGATCCGCCACGTCCCGCGATTGACTCGGCTCCACTGTTCAAGTCGTTGGATCGGGTACTCGTCCTCCATCGCGATCTTCAGCGCAGCGGCCGAACGGGGGCGAATCACTCGCGCCAGTTCTTTGGGCTTCAACCAAGAGAGGCGCGGCGCTTTGTCGGTCTTCACGACCAACTCGTGAGTCGGTGGAAAGGTGCTGTTCAAGCCTACCACACTACGTAAATCAATCTGAAAACTGCGACTTGTTATCGCAGGCGATGAAAACACAAAGGCGCCCGCGGCGTTGTGCGCAAATCGCGAGCCGCCGTCGTCCGCCGTCGCGGGCGTTGTGGCTGTGTTGGTCGTCGCCGCTTCGTCGCGCCAACGCATCTTGGCTTCGGTCAACGGAACATTGGTCTTTAGAGCCCAGGAAACTCGCGAGCCATCAATGACTGCCACGTCGCCCGTAGGAGCCACCAGCGTTTGTGATTCAACACCGGCATAGTCGGGTGGAGTCACCACGATCGTGAATTCCTCGACTTTCGGACGTTCTTCCGCCCGACTCGCGTACCAAGGAGTTTCGCCGATCTCACTAACCACACGATAATCGAAAACGCGGTCTTCAACATTGACCAGCGCCGAATAATACGCCCGTTGCGATTGATCCACGGCTCCAACAACCGCTGCGATCGCCTCGGCATCCACATCTGTACGTGGATTGTTATCCACCGGTGACACGAGCCCCGCTTCGAAGTCTCGCTTCATCGTCACTCGCACCGTTTGTCGACCGGCGATCTTGGCACGAATCTCCAAGTGCATTGATTCCGGCAATATCGATTGCCCCGCAGTCGGCAATTCGACCTGAGCGCGAAACCGTTGCGTTTCGTTCAATGCCAGCACTGCAGCGTTTGGTCCCGGCTCTAGCATGCGAACATCTGCCAAGCTTGGCCGTGGTACATTGGCAATGGGCAACAACATTCGCCACATGTGCTGTGGTATTTGCCAGTGCGGTACGGCTGCCAGTCCTGCGATCAACAGGCAGGTTCCACCCAGGCTGAAGAGAATGGCCCGAATTCGTCGCCATGGCAACACGGTAGTTGGTTCTACCGAGCCAACTTCTGCGACCACTATCGTTTGCAATTGACGGCGCAGTTCCGCGGAACCCATCCGTGGTTCATCGGAATCCGCCGGCAGCTCGACAGCCGACAGAAGTTTATTTCTAAGCCGCGGGACTTCGAGTTCAACGATTTGAGCCGCTTCACGCAACCCCCAGCGACGAAACAACGGATAGATTGACGCTACGCCCACCAACATCGCGGCCGCGTAAGTCGCGAGACTCCACCACACTCGAAGCGGCTCCGACAAATTCCAGAATTTATCGATCAGCGCGCCCGTCAATAGCAGGGCCAAAAAAACACTGCTGACTACCGCCGCTGTGCGGACAAGCAACAATACCGTTCGACGTTGTCGAATCGACTCCAATTTCTGGAACGTCAAATTGGGCAAACCGTGTTCGACAGGTGCCATCGTGCTCATATCAGTCCCACCTTTTTACGCAGCCACCATTCCAAGCCCACGATCACCAGAATGGGTACGAACCACCAAAAGCTCTGCCAGATTTGTTGATCGGATTCGACGACTCGACTCGTGTATCGCAATTTCAAGGCCTGCCACATTTCTTCGATTCGTTCCTCGGGGACATACAAGCCGCCAGTCGCGTTGGCGATCTCCATCAACAACGCGTCGTTGCGCGTCACGTCCAATCCTTCCGGATCGGGTGTTTTTTCAATCCGGAAACTGGTCTTCAGTTGCAACATTTCTGCCGAATAACCGGGGATCGCCAATTGGACTTCGTAGTCACCCGCCGGCAGGCCGGCCATCCGGCCACGATAGATGCCGGGCACGTCGGGGACTTGCTCCAAGTTGATCGTCGCTACCGCCGTTCCCTCCACCAGTGCCACCGCTTCGATCGAAGCCAGCGTGGACGGCTGCCCTTGCGAATCTTTGACTCTTGCCCGCACGTTGATTTCCTGCCCCTGATCGTAGCGAACATCGCCGCTATCCAAGCCCAGATACTCATTCTCAGCGGCAAATGGTTCGCGCATCGTCCAACGACACACTTGATTCCAAAGTCGCTGATGGATCACATCGGCCACTTCATATCGCCAACGCCAAGTCTCGTCCGAGGCCGCGTAGAACACTCGCCCGGCTCCATAAGTCCGAGTCACAAACAATGGCCAAGCCTCACCTTGGTGCGTGGCCGTTGCCAAAACGCGACTGCCCGGCAGAGGCTTCGTCGGCACGAGCAATCGCAGCGGACGAAGTTCCCGCCAAACGTCAGAATTGCTCCGTCCGACTTCGACTTCGAGCGAGAGCATTCCCAAACGATCGCCGTCTTCGGTCGGCTCGGCTTGCCACGATCGATCATGACTGGCTGCTTCGTCAGGAAGCCAATCGATCGGCAAGGCTTTTTGCCACGAGGCAAACTGCGGATCTCGCCAGTAACCAAAGCGACCGTCGCTAACGATCCAACCTGCACCCCGTTCGACAGCCCGACGAATGTGTTCCAATTGCTCGGGAGTCAGCGAATTAATTTCCAATTCGCCGCACACAAACAAATCGTAACGCTCGAAATCTTCAAACTCGACCGGAAACGGTCGTTCTGCTGGCAAATTAGAAAACCATTTGGGCGGGACGTCGGCTCCCACCAAATACGAATCCAATTCCCAACCGGAATCGCGTTCCAACATGTTCCGGACGTACCGTGTCTCCCAACGACTGCGGCTATCCAGCAGCAGCACGCGCTGCTTGCGAGTGGTGACGCCCATCACGCTGGTCAATGATTGATCATCGGACGTTTTTTCGGTCGAGCCGCGATTCGAATCACCGGGAGTCGGCACGAACTTGACCATCGCGGATATTGGCAAGTTGATCCGCGCTGCGGTCTGGCCACTAGGAATGGCGGCTTCCAATTTTTTAACAACATCAGCAATCGAAAAACTGAAACTCTGCGATCGAATGCCTAACCCCGTCGCAGAAAGTTCTTCGGCCCAGAGCAATTCGTCTGCGTGATAAATCTCCACTGCATATCGCTGATCTGGCTTCAAGCCATCTTGAAGCTGAACCGTTCCTTGGACCCGATCGGTCCGGTTGACGTTTTTTGGCACGTCCAACTTGAGCAGCGTGACTTTTTCTGGCGGCGTTCTCGCTCCCAGCCCAACAACAAAAACCGGCGCCG
Organism: Pirellulaceae bacterium; assembly: GCA_030681235.1. GTDB lineage: Bacteria > Planctomycetota > Planctomycetia > Pirellulales > Pirellulaceae > M30B19. Next base: position 9,592 of record JAUXWY010000448.1, read on the forward strand.
ATTCTTGCGGCCATTGGGCCAGCACCTCCAAAGGGCTGGGCCCGGAGTTGTGCCGACCATCGGTGAACAACAGGATCGGAAAGTTTCGCTCCGAGCCGTTCTGCGAGCGGGCCTCCGTTTTGGCGGATGGCGATGGGTCTTTGTCATCCGTCACGGCAGCGTCGTTGGTCGTCGAACCGACGGCGCCCAAGACTCGCGTTCTTTCACTCGCCAACACGAACGAGAGTGAAGTCGGCTGTTCCCAGGCCGTCTCTTCCCAGGCCGAGCGGTCCAGGGGAAGCGATTGCGGTTGTTCCAAAGTGCTTTGCCACACGGGAGTCATCCGCTCGCCGCCAAACTTTTGCCAGACGACTTCGCCTTGATCGGCCCACTGCTCCAAGCGAGGCGAGTCGCCTGCGGTCAAATAGTCGATCGCTCGTCCGAATCGCGAACGCGCCGGCGTGTTCGGGAGCGTTGCTTGATCCGTCTCTTGCATGCTGGTCGTGGCATCGACCCACACATGCAACCGAGTTGGCGTTCCTTCAAAAGAGCGATACCGCAGAGTGGGCTCCAACAGCATCAACACCACCAAAGCAATCGCGAGCGCTCGGAGACTAGGCAGGAGCCAAGCGGCCGGTCGCGGAAAATCATGAACCTCTCGCCAATACAACCACCAAGCCAAAGCGGCCAACGAAAACGCGAGCAGGAAGCCCCCACTTGCCGGCAGCGCCGCCAGAAAATGCAGTTCGGTCATGTGGCACCCCGCGTGATTCGCTTCTCAATCAAGAGCTCGCCGAACAGAATCACCAACACGCCTAACAACACCCAGCGCCAAACTTCCCAGCCCGTTTGACGCTGCGAATCAGCTGCCAAAAAACTCTCCGCATCGTTGTGGACTTCCGCGCCAAGTTTCACGGCCAGCCCCTCCAACTCGGAGTCTGTCAGCGGTTCGAATCGCGCTTCTTGTTTGACCGCCGCCAGGTCGCGAACTTGGACGTCCGAACGTGAAAACAGAATCAAGCGTTGCAGCAACGGAAAATAGACGGGACGAATCGGCAAATCGCTCCACGCATCATTCGCAGCGATACTCCACTGATAGACGACGCCTTGGTCCACTTTCAACTTCGCCAACAGCGGTGTCTTATTGTCCAACGTCAGTATCGGAACGGCTCCCACATCCCAGGCGGACGTGCTGTCGTCCGCCGGGAACCGGTGCCAACGTTTGACCGAGACCTGGTCCAAGCGTCCCTGCTGGGGATTGTTGAATAGGCTGAGCGCCGGATCAGCATACGGCGGAGCCGCCACTCGCCACGCCTTGGCCGCATTGGGATCGATTGTCGCGGCATCAATCGTCGCTGCCGCAGCGTCGATCGGTTCCCCGTACCGAAACGGCAAAATCCGTCTTGTCGCACCCGAGCCCCACTGTCGATCGTACCAATCGCGATCCAATTGGTCCCCACCAAAGACCAACAGCGTCAACCCTTTGGCAACTTGTTCAGCCACCGATCGTGCGACGTTATCATTGATTCGCGTGACATTGGCGAACACCGCGACATCATGACGTTCAAGAATCGCAGGGTTCAACCGATCTGCCGTCACGCGTTCCACCACAAAACCTCGAGGTAGGTCGTCATCACGTGCTGTTGATTGCAAGGCGATCTGCAAAAAGCCGGTCTCCAATTTTAATAGTGGTAGATCGTTGCGGCTTTCCACCAGCAACACTCGAATGGGTGAGACGGCTTCGACCGCCAACTCGTCTTGGTCGTCGCCCGTGACTCCGGAACTGTCATCGATCACCGCTCGGACCACATGATCCCCCGGTTCTTCAACGGTGATTAGAAACGACACTTGTTGTTCCGCGCGCGGTGCCAAATCCACTCGCTTGATGGCAATTTCTCGCTCATTCAACATGACGCGAAGTGGCAAGCCCGTGACTTGGGTTACACTGCGATTGGCGACGACCGCGCGCATCTCCAAGGGCTCGCCGATCAAGGCCAATTCGGTCGTTTCGCTGTCGATCCACAGGGATACGTTGGCGGTTGGTTCGGCTCGCTGCGGGAAGAAGTGGATCGACGCGGGAACGGGCAACTGGCGCAGCCGTTCGCGAATGGACTCCCAGGTTGCGGCGGGGACGTTCTCCCAATCGGACTTTTGAAAGTCGCTCCAAACTAATATCTGACGATGCGGGTCCTGAGTCGTGGCCGCAGTCTCGATGGCCAATTGCAAAGCGGCGGCGGGATTGGAACTGCGAGCGGCAGGTTGCAGGCGTTGCAGTTGCCGTTCGAGGGGCCGTGGATCATAACTCGTCCCGTCAGTGACCGACGTGGCCGACGCGCCGCTGGTGATGAGCGACTTGGCCGCGCGCCCACCGACTCCATCTATGACCTGCTGGGCTTGTTGCAACGAGCGTTCAAACAGCGTCGCGGGAGCGTCGTTTGGCGCGTTGGACTTTGTTTGCATCGAAAAGGAATCGTCCAACACGAAGACGGTCGTGGCCGCGCCTCCGACGCCTGAGGTCATCCACCAATTCCAAATCGGCCGGGCCATGCACAACGCCAACACCAGCGGGATCAGGCAACGGAGGAGCAGAAGCAACCAAGCCTGCCACTGGAACCGCCGCGAATTCTGCAGTTCGAGATGGTCCAGCAAATGCATCGCGCCCCATTCGACCGTTTGAAACTTCGAACGATTCAGCAAGTGAATGATCAGCGGTACAACAAATGCCAACGCACCCAACAGCAACACTCCATTGAGAAAACCCATCACTTGGCTCCTCGCTGCTGGAGAAAGCGAGCCAGGATGGCCACGTGAGATTCGGTGGTCGTGCACGGGACCAACGAGATGCGACCCTGTTTGCAGCCCTCTTCCAATTCGGCGCGGAACCGTTCCAAGTTCCGTTGGTATTGGGCGCGAAAGTTGTACGGATCGACGATGCGTTCGTGAGTCGGATTCTCCAGCGAACGAAATTGCGTTCGCGTGGAAAACGGGAAGTCCAATTCGTCCGGATGCCACACTTGCAAAAACACCACTTCGTTGGGCGCTTGACGCAAACGCTGCAAACTCCGCAGGAGACTGCTCGCATGATCAAACCCATCCGAGATGAGAAAGACCACGCTGCGACGGCCGATCTTGGCAGCCAAGCTTTCAATCACAGGAGCCAATTGGGTTTCGCCGCCACATTCGGCAGCGGCCAACTGAACCATCAATTCGTACAAGTGGGCCGGACGGCTGCGCGGAGGCACATACGTTCGCAACTTGGTGTCGAATGTGGCCACGCCGACCGCATCGTGTTGCCCGGTGAACAGATAGGCCAAGCTGGCGGCCAATCGCACGGCGAATTGATGCTTGCTCAAACCAAGCACTCGGGAGCCGGCATATTTCATCGAGCCGCTTTGATCGACCAACAAAGTGACCCGCAGATTGGTTTCTTCCTCGAATTGGCGAATGTAAAACCGGTCGGTCTTGCCGAACAATTTCCAGTCGATCATGCGGACTTCGTCACCGCGGACGTAGGGCCGATGTTCTTTGAATTCGACGCTCACGCCTTTGTGTGGCGAGCGGTGCATGCCAACATTCAACCCTTCCATCACCGACTTGGCATACCACTGCAATGCCGCGACTTTATCGCGGTCATCCGAGGAAATCAAAGCTTGAGGAGCAGTCATGCCAAACGCCTGAACGGTGCAACGAAACTTGGACCTGTACTTCGCGTGTTCGCTTCACGCAGGACAGATCCGGTCCCCTTTCAAACCGAGCCTAGAGAGCCTTGGGTTTTGCGACGACCACTTCTTTCAACGCGCGTTGAATCAGATCGTCAGGTTGGATACCTTCGGACAGCGCGCCGAAAGTGGGCACCAAGCGATGCCGCAGCACGGGCAAGGCCAAGCTCTTGACGTCCTCGATGGTCACATGCGTGCGTCCGTCCAGCAAAGCCAACGCTTTCCCGGCCAAAACCAATTGTTGCCCGGCTCGCGGACCCGGTCCCCAATCGACTTGCTGCCGCACCCAACTCAATGGCGACTCCGCCCGAGGTCGCAGCGCTCGCACCAAATCCAACACATACTGTTTGACATGTTCGGGCAAAGGAACTTTGCGAACCGTGGCTTGGAACTGAATGATCTCTTCGCCGGTGACGACGGGATCAGGTTTGCCCGACAGCGACGAAGTCGTGCGGTCGATGATCTCGCTTTCTTCATCGCGTGACGGGTAATCGACCAAGACTTGAAACAAGAACCGGTCGCGTTGGGCTTCCGGCAGTGGGTAGGTTCCTTCTTGCTCGATCGGGTTCTGAGTGGCGAGCACAAAAAATGGTTCGGACAAGGTGTAGGTCGTGCCGCCCACGGTGACGGAGTGTTCCTGCATGGCCTCGAGCAGCGCTGCCTGGGTCTTGGGGGGCGTGCGGTTGATTTCGTCGGCCAACAACATCTGGGTGAAGATCGGACCTTTTTCGAACACTAGATTGCGATGACCTTTTTCTGACTCTTGAATCAAGTCGGTGCCTGTGATGTCGGCAGGCATCAGATCCGGCGTGAACTGAATGCGATGAAAGGTCAAGTGCATGGCGTCGGCCAGTGATCGCACCATCAGCGTTTTCGCCAGCCCTGGGACACCCTGCAGCAAGCAATGTCCTCGCGCCAGGATGGCGATCAGCAATTGATTGATAACTTGGTCTTGCCCGACGATCGCTTTGGCAACTTCGGCTTTGATTCGTTCGCAGGCCAATTTCAATTGTTTGGCATTTTCCAAGTCCGACTCGGAGACTACACGCGTTGCTGCAGTTGCTCGAGACCCTGGTGCGGTGCCTGCCGACGGAGCCCCGGTTGCTTGCGGAGGGCGGGTTTCCGTTCGACGGGAAGCGGGCGAGTGAGCTGATGTTGGGGCGGTTGTTGAGGGTGTGTTTGTTTCGGAAGTTGGTGAATTTGGTGGTTTAGGTTGCGACACAGCCGAAGTTGCTCCGAGAAGAGTGAGTCATCAAGTCGGCCCATCCGTCTCGATTTCCCCGCCACGTCTCAGTATCGTTGCCATTGTCATTCAAAGCAAGCACGTTTAACCGCGTGGGCATCGCCCCGCGCTCCCCGGTTTAGCGAGGTTTGTTCCGAGATGTTGCAACAACGCGATTTTGCAAGCGCTGGTGTACCGGCTTTAGCCGGCCATGCCTTCGAAAGCGTTCGGGGGAGGAGGAGCCGAGAAGTTGCAACAACGCGATTTAGCAAGCGCTGGTGTACCGGCTTTAGCCGGCCAAGCCTTCGAAAGCGTTCGGGGG
>JAUXWY010000450.1 GCA_030681235.1 Pirellulaceae bacterium
ACTTGATGTGCCACGTTTTTTCGACTCCAGGAGACGAGCGACGCCGTTCCAAGAACGGTTGCTAAGCAGGTCTTCGGAGCGAAGCGAGCCCGCGCCTCATGGTCTCCCTTCTCCCCTTTTTTGGGGGAGAAGGGCCGGGGAGGAGGGGGTTTGGAGTTAGGTTTGCTTATGAACTAGAAACGCTTAGCGGCGCGTGTTCGGTCGGAGTCTCGCCCAACCACGCGCCGGTACCGCTGCCATCCGGGCCGCTTAACTTAGCGGTATTGGGCTCAAGCCGGTGGGTCGTTGAAAAGAGGTTTTTCACAACTCCAGCCGGCTGAAGCCGGTACACCAACAATCGCTCAACAGAGTTTGCTCAACAGAGTTTGCTCAACAGCGGTTACTCAACAGCGGTTACTCAACAGCGGTTGCTCAACATCGCCTGTCGCGAACTTCCCGAAGTTTCGAAGTGGGACGCTCTTTTTAGTTTGGTCTTGGGAAGACGGGCCAAACTGGTGAATCGTTGCGATCGTAGAGTTGCCGCCCGTTGACGAACGCGAACTCGACGTAGGTTCGATAATCCAACGGCGGTCCATCCAGGATCAATAGGTCCGCGTCTTTGCCAACTTCCAAACTCCCTAAACGATCACCGAGGCCCAACAGGCGAGCGGGTACGATGGTCAATGCTTCCAGGGCTTTCGTTTGGCTCGCGCCCCCTCGAACCGCAAACGCACCCTCCAGCGGCAGGCTGGTGAGATCTCGGCCAGCCAAGCCGTTGAGACTGACCGATGCCGCTAAAGGAGCGACCGCAAATGGAATGCCGCGCGCTTCCAGAAGGTTGGGCAGTTCGACAAAACTCCCCGACCGATCTTCTTCACCTCGACGTGGCTCTCGTCGATTTCGTGGTGTGATCACCACGCCCGCGCCAGACTCCGCTAACTCGGGGATGGCCAACCATCCTTCGGTCACGCCATCGAGACAAAGTTGATAATTCAGTTCTTTGGCCAAGGCGATCATGCTGCGAATTTCACTCAGCGTTTCCGCACGAGTTCTCAACCGAACCTCGCCTTTGACCAAGGCCAGCATGGCGTCCGTGATCGCCCCCTTGGCCGGTGGCTTGGGAGCTTCTTGCCCTTCCTTCAAGTCTTTAATTGCTTTCTCATGTTCGGCCAACTTTGCCAAATACGCGCGGGCGTCCGCGATCTGTCGCCGCCAATTGTGTTGATTGAGAGCCCCCGATAAAGATCCAGGGACAACATCGTAAAAAGTATCGGTCTTGACCAGCATGCCATCCAGGTGGCCATAGCTCAATTTGATTACGGCGTGATTCCGAGTGGTGATCGGCGTTGGCGGTGTTTCTTCGATCGGTTCAAAAATCAAAGCGGGTAGTCCGCAACATGGACACAACGAAACAGGCCGCCCGTAGTCCAGTGCCGCAGGGTCGTCATCCAGTGCCGCCAAGACTTCGTCCGCTTCCAGACCTAAGTATCGATCCGTTGCTCCGCGTCGTCTTCCGCCGCCGCCCCCTGGTGAAAGTTGGGCGCAACCCGACGTGATACCAACACCCAAGGCAAATCGCATGTTGTTATCAAATGGATCCAACGCATCAGCCAACTGAGCTGCTCCGGTCGGACTTCCATTCAATCCAGTCCCGGTCAAATTGAGCGTGATAAAGCCCGGTGTGACAACTTTTCCCTGCGCATCAATAATGGAGTATTCCTTAGGAATTTCCAAACCCTGCCCAACGCCCACGATTTTCCCGTCTTTTAGCAGGATGGTCGCGTTGCGAATGACGCCATTGGTCACCGTGTGAGCATCCGCGCCGCGAATCGCGATCGGTGGCGACTTGAGCTCCGCCGGTTTCGCTTCCTTCGGCGGTGCTTCCGATTTCGGCGTTGGAGTTGGGGCCGGAGACGGAGACGGAGTCTGCGCCCAAGTTCGGTCGTTCGCCAGACTCGCCAACAACAAAATCACAACAAACTTGAACAACCTGTGCCCCGAATAGCCGTGACTACCGATTCTCATAGACCAGCTTCCCTTTCAAGTACACTTGCTCCAAGCGACCAACATCGACCAACGGGTCCCGATCAAAGACAATCATGTCGGCGTGTTTGTTGACTTCTAACGAGCCAACCCACTTTTCAATTCCCAATAATTTGGCCGGCTGCAACGTCAATGCTTCAACGGCCCGGTCGGCGTCCAATCCCGTCCTCACCAGCGAGGCAACCGGAAAGAGCGGCGTATCTTGCGACTGCTGAAAATCGGCCTGATTGGTCGAGAGCGAAAAACAAAATGGAACCGACAATTGACTCAATTCTCTGGCAATATTGATGCGCGCCGCCGAATTCGCAACTTTGTCCAACCGTGGCCGCACGATCAAATTCATTCGAGCCGCCGGCAGAGTCGCCCGAAGTTGATAGATATCAGCTGCATTTGCTACCAGCGCGACACGTACTTTTTCGTGCGGTTCCAAGATCTTCAACACATGCAAAATGGTGGCGGCGTTGCTGGCGTTGATCAACAAAGGTATTTCGCCAGCACGAACTTTCACCCAAATCGGTTCCGCGACGGAACGGGGTGGTTCACTGGGAGTATTCGCTGGACGCGAGTTGCCCGTTGATGGTGCAGGGTCTTGAAACAAGTTCTCAACCGTTCGTGTCTCATTGTCCGGCTCGGTTGTTGTTGGCTCGATGTCCCGCGGCGGACGACGACCGCGTCCTCCACCGGATGGCCCACTCGGTCGTTCCGAGCCGCTTGGCGCCGCGGCGGCCGGTTGCCCGGCAATCCCGCGACGAATCAATTCGAGTGACTCGGCGTTGTTGTTGGCCGCTGTGAACAACAGCTCGCCCCAACTCGTGTGCCAACTTCGTGGCTCGAATTGGGATGCTGAGAAAATCGACATGCCGTAGCCGCTCGTGACCCAATGCAAGGTCGTCATGCCGCTGCGCAGAGCGACTTGACTGTTGTCGGGATTCACATTCCAAACGTCGGCAATTCGCAGGAGCTCGGTGGATTCGGCCGCCGATCCTGGCTGTGGCACCTCGATGGTTCGACCACCAATGACGATTTGCCGCGCCGCCTGACCATCGCTGCGACTGGGGCGAAGACCAGTGTCCACGTAATACGGGTCGACGATGCCCGGCAGCACCGTCTTGCCCGTCCAGTCAACCACGTGCACTCCATCGGGCGGTTGCAAGCCCGCTTCAATCTGCACGATCATGCCATCAGCGACCAAGATCGTCGCGTTCTTCAGACTGCCGAGGGCGGACGCCGTTCGAACATCCGCACCCACGTAGGCCGTTACCGGGCCTTTGGGCACAGGCTTGCTTTCTGCCTTCGCCGTTTCCGCCGCCGGTGCGGGTGCCGGTGCTGTTGCCGGAGTTTGACCGCATGTGGTCGAACCTGCAATCAAGCAGACCGCGATCCCGGTCATGAACCATCGCAATAAATGCATCATTAAAACCTCCGCCGATCGAGAGCAGTGTCGTAAACGCTCCGCCCGTCGATAAAGACCTGCTTGACATGTTGACGCGGGTCGATGATCGAACCGGTCAGAATCACGATATCGGCGTCTTTCCCCACTTCCAACGAACCCACTCGATGGTCGATCATCAGGGCTTTGGCCGGTTCGATGGTCACGCCTCGAATCGCTCGATCTTCGTTCCAACCGAATCGCACCGCCATCGTCGCTTGAAAAGCCAATTCTTCTTGCGGGATCACCGGCGAGTCGGTGTTGACTCCCAGCACCTCAACGCCCCGCACATCGTATTCCGCCACGATCCCGCGAATTTGGCCAATCTCCGGGTCGTAGCGAAAGCCACGCGGACCGGCCATGACCGGTATGTTCCGCTGCTGGACTTCTTCGCCCAAGAAATAGGCATCAAACGTTCCGTGACCAATGATGATCTTCAGGTTCATTTCGTCGTGTAGAATCCGCAGGGTCGACTGAACAACTTGAAACTGTTGGGTGTGGACCAAGATGGGAATTTCGCGCCGGAACAATGGCTTGAAGTACTCTAGTCGCAAGTCGACTTCTGGTTTTGTGGCTCGCCGACCGGCCTCAAATTCGTCCCACTGTCGCACATACATTTGACCTTCAATCAACTGTTGACGAATCACATGGTTCATGCCGATTCGACCCGAACCCACTTCGCCCCCGGTTCGCTCTGGGTTACCGGCTTGAGCGATCTTCAACACACCGGGAGCACGAATGATGACCTCTTCGGGTCGCCCCGGCCCCGTCTTCATCAAGACACCCCAACCACCCATATTGGTTCCACTGCCTGGGATTTGACAGACGGTGGTGACCCCTCCTGCGATCGCGACTTGAAGACGAGGATTGTGCGGAGTGATCTGATCCCAATTCCGCAATTCGGGATTGGTTTGGTAAACCATCTCGTTGAGATCTCCCGAACCAGCCGTGTGGCAATGGGCTTCCACCAACCCAGGCATCGCAAAGTGTTGGCGATGATCAATGACTTGGAAGCCTTCGGGAATGACGACTTCGCTGGTTGGTCCCACGGCTAGAATCTTGCCATCGGCGACGAGGATTGTTCCACCGTCAATGTTTGGCCCCGCACACGTAATCAACTTGCCCACCAAAATCGCCAACTTCGGCGCCGGCCCACGTGAATCCGTGGCGTTTGGCAGTGGCGTCGCTTCATCCTGCAAACCATCGCCACCAACGTCTTCCAATACCGTCGACCCGAAACTGGCGGGCGCGAGGTGAGGCGTCATCAGGCAAGTCAGTACGGCAACTAAAAACAACAGCCAATTTCGCTCGCACAAACGGCTGCCCGCGATGCCTCCATCGATGCGCGGGGCATACCAATGCGAAAAACTCCTGATCATGGCTTCACCTCGCGTTTGTAGACCCATTGCCCGTCGATCATCACCGCCAGGACTCGACTTCCCGGATCAAAGGGTGGCCCGCTCAATACGACCAAATCGGCATCTTGTCCCGGCGTCAATTGCCCAATCGTCGACAGCCCAAACATTTCGGCCGCCGATGTCGTCAAACCGTTCAATGCGTCTCGATCGGCCAGTCCCTGATGAACCGCGAACCCAACGACGTAGGCCAGGCCCGCTGAGTTAGCCCCCGATTTTGATTGAAAGCCAAACGGCACTCGTTGCTGCGCCAAGAGCTGGGGATAGTTCACCGCCTGCCCGGCAACTGTTCCGACCAACCCGGGCCCCGTGATGAATTTCGCGCCCGACTTCGCGATTTCACCCATGATCGATTCGAACCCAGCACCGCCCGACACGATGGTCCGCAACTTGAACTCGTCCTGAAACAATCGCAACGCCAACGTCGTACTCAGTGCATCCGCAACTTCCACGATGGCGGGAATCTCTTGGCGATACAACAACCGATACGGTTCCAATGCCTCTTGTACACGCGGCTTCACTGGCTCCTTTGGTTTTGTAGGCGGATCCGTCGCTCCCGCACCTCCGTCCTGATTGGCTACAGCTTCTGGTTTGGTTCCAGTCGGCTGTGCCGCTGGGGTCTCGGCTGTGGATGCCGTTGGCTTGGGCGGAACGGCCTCTGCATTGGATGCAGGCGGCTTGGGCGGAGCGACCTCCGTGGTGGATGCAGTTGGCTTGGGCGGAGTCGAGCCCGAATTTGCGGGGGCATCAGGTTGCGTCGCTCCACTATTGCCGGGGTTGGCCGCGGCTTCCCGGGCCTTTTTCGCCGCTTCGAACTTCGCCAACTCCGCTTCGTATTCTTTCAGTTGGGTTTGATAGGCGGCCCATTCAATTTCGTACTTGACCCATGACTCGTGATAGGCTTTCCCTGTTTGCAACGTTCGTCGCACGCTGGCCTCGGCCTGCGTCAGGTTGCCACCGACCTCAAAGCGGAACGCCACGGGATCTTGCAAAACTCGCGGCCGATCCAAAAGCTTGAAAGCCACTACGGGGCTCGGCAAGCTACTGGAACCTAGCAAACCAGTCGTGATGCCACCGCGGCGCGCGGCAGCGACTTGTTCGTCGTCCATCGCCAGATAGTCGCCCAATTTAGTTTGTAAAGGCAAGCGTTCCGAAACGGCACCACCCCAACCAACGCTGGTTCCCAGATCAATAAACCCTGGCACAATCACCGCGTCATTGAAATGATCGAAAGCCGCCGTTGCTGGTGCAGAAACCTGCGCTCCGATGCTCGTGATCTTGCCATCGACGATCGCAATCCGAGCGTTCGGAACCGTCTCGCCGCCCGAATAGACTTGGGCCCCTACGATCACGCGAGTCTGTGGCTGGCGAGTTGCACGGAAAACTTCTTTGCCGTCGACAAACGTCGCTTCGACCTGCGACGCACTGGACAGGGGTTCGCCGGTCAGCAAGACAAAATCCGCATCCATCCCCACCGCCAACCGACCGACTCGGTCCGCGACACGTAAACATTCGCGCCGGGTTGCTGGTCAACATGCTCATGATTTGTTCCACAGACAAGCCACCTTGCTGGAGCAACGCGGCCAAATAACGCAGATGTGGGATGTCCTGATCCGACTCCAACTTCAAAGCGAGCTTTGCTTCAGCGCCTGCGGCCGTTAGGCTCGCGGCCAGATCCCACGCGGTCACAGGCGTGGGCTGATCCTCGATCTTGTCGAGCCCCCAGACTCCGGTCAATTGTCCAGGTCGGACGCCGGGGCTAAGGACAACGCCCCGCCAACGATCGTTGTTCCAATCCAAACCACGTAACTGTTGGTCGTTTTGTGGCGAGATAAATACGGACGTCAACTCAAACTGCTGGGCCAACTCAATCGCTGCTCGGATTTCTGCAGCCGTTTGCGCGGTGAAGCGAAACGTCTGCTGTTGCCGCAGCGCATCCGCAATGATCCCAATGGCTTGTTCGCCGACGTCCGCGTTGGCGCCTTCCGGATGTTCTTGGGCCGCTGCGAAAATGGCCTGCAGGCCACTGACCGCTCCGCTTAAATTCCCAGCCAATTGCGGCCGAGTGGGCAGCAGTGGTCGGGCTTCCGATACGGCCCCCACCGGCGGCTCATAAATCGTGGGAGGCGATAAAGCACCGCGCGTCAGTAGAATCCGCAGGCTTTCTGACGGTCGCAGGATCCGCTGCTCCAAATCATCGCCCGCCAACTTCACAACCGAACCTTGGCCCGGCATCAATCGCGCCAAGCCTGGTGATAGTTGGACGGTCGTGACACCGGCAGCCAAGGATTCATGCTGCGGCGCAAAGAAATCAAACCCATCGATCGCGCGGACTTCGGGAGAGATCGCAAACTCATCGTCCGCCCCGCCTTCCGCTAAACTGGTTTCGGCCAAAATCATCCCAGGGATCATCGTTAGCGTTCGATGTTCATGGACCACACTGTCGGGCGGAATAACGACGCTCGAAAAAGGACCGACCGATTCGATCTTTCCATTGCGGACAACCAACACCGCATCCGGAATCCGCTGGCCCTCTCCCGTCCAAAGTTCAGCAACCCGATAGGCCTGTGGAACGAGCGAATCCGAGTCATCGGACCCTCGCAAACTTGAACCGGACGATAAGATCCCGCCCAAACTTAGTAGAACGATTGCGAAGTACCGTCGAGCCGATGTCGACACACACGCGCGAAGCTGTGTGCCGCCAACCGGTAAATAGGCTACCGAGCCCCACGGGTTCGTTCGAAGAAAAAGGAGTAACGTTTTCACTGGGGCTGGGCCTCCAAGAGCAACTTGAGCTTCCAATCCGTTTTTCGTTCGTAGACCACTTTGCCGTTGACCAATGTTTGATCGACCCAAGTCGAGACATCCAACGGATCGCCCGTCAGGATGACCAAATCCGCATCACGTCCTGCTTGGATCGAGCCCACGTATTGATCAATTCCCAACGCCTTCGCTGGCTCCAAGGTCAATGCCGCAATCGCTTCCTCGCGACTGAGCCCGTATCGAACGGCGGTCGCCGCTTGAAACCAAAAGTAGCTGCTGCCCAACGATTGCCGACTGTCGCTATCGTTGGATTGGAACAAGAACTTGACCCCCGCATCTTGATACAACTTCGTCAAAACGATTTTTTCATCCAGCCGCGTCACTGGGTCGCGTTTCCAATAGACCAGGGTCGGGTCCAGGATCACTGGTACATTTCGTTTGGCAATCTCACCCGCCGCTTTGTAGCAATCCTGACCCAGGACCAAAACGGCATTGAATTTAAAGTCGTCCATCAAGCGAAAGGCCTGTCCCACATCCGCCGCGTTCTGACAGTAGATGAAGGCTCGCGTCTTACCGGTCAACAAGTCTTTAACCGCTTGATTCGCCGCCGCATTCGAATCGGCGGGTGTTTCGGTCGCACCCTCTGCAGATTCCGTGCGCTCCGGATCTTGCACGGTCCCAGAGTCTGAAGATTCAACCGCCCCGGTTTCCGAACTAGGTGGTTGATCCGGTGCTGGTTTCTCCGGCGCGGGTTTCTCAGGCTCGGGCGTCACCGGCGGCGTCTCCGCAGCCTCGGCCAATTGCCGCTTCGCCGTCTCCAATTCGCGGCGCAATCGAGCGATATGACTCATGCGACTACCTGAAGGCGGTTGCAACGATAGCTTCAATCCCGCCGAACGAAGCAGCAACATGTCATCAACATAGATTCCAGCCGTTTTTACAATCGAGGCTTGACCGCCGATCATCGTGCTATTGCCCGGCACCACAACTGCGGTCGTCACGCCATTCCGTCGCGACTCCTCGAAGTAGGGACGCATCGGATCAATGCCATCGACGACGGAAAGAAAGGGCACAACCGCATTGCGTTCATTCGCTTGATTCAACGCCGCCGAACTGTGTGGATCAACGATCCCGGGCATCACCACTTTATCGGTGGCATCCAGGAGACGCAGGTCCACTGGGATCTCAAGATCTGCCCCCACTTCGGCAATTCGACCGTCGCGAATAATGATGATCCCGTTTTCCAGGGTTGGCCCAGAAACCGTGATGATCTTGCCTGCTTTAATCGCCAAGTCCTGAGCCAATGCGGCTGAGCCACACACACCGACGGTGCAGCAAGCCAACACCATACTCAGCAAGTAACGGGATTGTGATCGACAAAATTCTGTGCGCATTGGATTATTGGCCCTTGCCATTCGAGTAAATCTGTCCATCTATCATCACCCATTCGATCGCCGAAGTTACTTGGAGCGGGTCGCCTCGAAAGGCGACGAGATCCGCATCTAGCCCCGCTGCGATTTTGCCAATTTGATTTTCGAAACCCAAGATCTTCGCGGGCACGGACGTGATCGCCGCCAGCGCCGCTGTGGGTTCCAAGCCGAAGCGATGCGCTATTCGAGCCTGATTCAACAACTCGTCGCCGGCCAACGCAAACGGGATCTCCGCCTTCGCCAACATCGTCGGACTGCTCCAACGCAGCTCCGTTTGTTCGGTACCCGTCGACCGCGTTGAAAGCGACGTAAAGATGAGCGATGAATTTTCCCGTTTTAGCAAATCGATCACTTTGTAGGCTTCGTCTCCGCCGACCAAAACGGGTCGGATGGAAAATTCGTTGGCGATCCGATACAACGTTTCGATATCGTAGGCCGTGCGACTAACCGCGTAAGTCTTCGTCTTGCCTTGCACCAAATCGCTCAACGCCTGGTCCGTCGAAACGGCCGACACGCTCGATGGTTCCGTGTCGGTCTGTTGCGCGGCGTGTAAACGACTGCGAAGGATCCAAACCACTCCCATTCGATTTGTCGGCTGCCGTACATAAAGTGTCTCGGGCCGACTTCGCGACGAGTTTCGACCGGTCGGATCATTGCACATCGACAGAAACAATCCCGTTTCACGCTGCAGCCAATTGGGTGTCGTTCCACCCGTCTTGAGCAACCCAGCAAAACCAGCAATCACATTGTCCGTGTTCGGTGTCACGTGGATCGACGTGATCCCGGAGTCGATTTGTCGAGCGAAATTCGGATCTTGAAAATCCAAGGCGTCCGCGACGACAAAATCGGGAGTCACTTCGCTGGTCACTTCACCCGCTCCCCCCGCAATCCCAACCGACGATGCCGCATCGATAAAGCCCGGTGTAATTTCCGCGACGGTCAGCACTTGCATCTCGGTCGTCGATTCGATTTTTTCGGCCACCGCCTGGACTTTTCCATCGACGACCAACACCATGCCGGGCCGAAGGGTTGTGCCGTCCCCGATGTGGACCACGCCCGCCTGAATCAAGGTCGCTTGCTGCCCATCACGCCCCGATATCGGATGTTCGGCGCATTGTGCCGAGTTATTCCAACCGGCCCACATGGCACAGGCGAACAAACAAACGCGCCCCAGCAATTTGAATTGATGCATTTGGTCCTGATCCTTCATCATTGCCCTCGCGAATGCCATAAAAGCTGCGACGATAAATCCAACGGATCATCGCTCCACACCAACCAATTGGCCGAGGCACCAGGTACCAAACCGACCGGCTCGCCATTCGCCAAAACTTTGGCGGTTTCCATCGTCAATAGTCGTCGCCCGATCGCCGGTTCCAGACCCGCGTTCACCAAGGCTGACGCCGAGACGCGCAGAGCCTCTCCGTCCTCGCCACCCAGCAACAACCGAACACCTGCCGAGTGGGCCTGGACCAAGTCCTGATAGTACCAATCGTGAGTCCCTTGGTCGGCCGGCATGGCCACTGCGCCGATTTGGCTCTCGGCCAAACGTTGCGAATAAGGACGCAATTGATTCGGGCGACACAACCAAGCCTGAACTTTGGTTCCAGCGATCAACCGCAAACTAGCGTCAATCTCCGCGTCCGTGCGAGCGTCCACAAACACGGGCAGCATTCCTGTTTGAACCGCGTCGCGTTGGGCAACTTTTTGCTGCAACAGCTTTTGAACGGCCGTACCAGGCAAATACAAAGTGGTTTCCACGAGCTGACCAGCCAAACGATTCCGCACCATTGCCATTTGCCCGACCAAGCTGGCGGGATAACGTTCTTCGTTGCGAGCCGCAGCGCTGAGAGCCCATTGTTCGGCGGCCGGTTGCCGTCGGCCTAGAAGCGTGGAATCCAACTCGCCCAGTTGCAGCCAAACCGACTGTCCGGCAATGACGTTCGTCGGAGCATTGACCAAATGAATCGACGTCAAACCCGATTCCAACATCCGTCGAAATTGTGGGGCCGCTGGGTCGAAACCATCCGCCGCAAATTGTTGGGCCGCGTCGGACTCCTTCGAAATCGGATCCGAACTGGACGCATTGACCACCCAAGCCGATTGCAGCCCCGGAGTTACCGGACATGATCCTACATCAAACACTCGCAAACCGGTTGGCACTTCGCCTGGTAATGTAACCGCCAAAAATCGCTGGTCTTTGACCACCACCGCCGCCGGCTGCCAATTCCCGTCCGACAACAAAACTCTCTGACTCACGATCGCGTAGTCACTGGGCAATCGCGCCGGTAGGACGTTTGGTTCTGCCGTGGAATTTGAGGTTGCCGGGTCAGCGTTCGCCTTAGCGGCTCGCAGGTCGGAAACTCGATCCACAACCGGTACACCATCTTGAATGACCATCGCAACGATTGATTTGCTGTCCGTCGGTCGACCCGCGAACAGAACCAGATCCGCCACCTTTCCAACCTTGATCGATCCCACTCGGTCCGCGATCCCCGCCACATTCGCCGCTTCGATCGTGATTCCCCGCAGCGCCTGTTCGCGAGACATTCCGGCTCCCACGGCGGCGGCGGCATGATAGCGCAGCCATTTCGATCCCATCGGCGACTCGGCAAACGTCGCAATCACCACGCGGTTCTTAATCGAAGCGGCTTGAGTTGACACAGATTGAGTTGACGCGGCGAACGCCGTGCTCCATTGTTGAACGACTTTACGGTTTTCGGTTTGGCCAGCAAATGCCAGCCAAGGGCCCAAGACCACCGTGTGTCGCGAATCCTGCACCAGTTGGCTCGCAGATTTCATGTCACCAAGCCCCTCCAAAACGAGACGCAAATCGAACTCGGTGGCCAACGACAAAGCCCACTGGATCTCTTCCGCCCGTTGGACCTCAAAGCGAACCGGAAGCTCTCGATTCAATACTGGAAGTAACCGTTCTTTAAGTGCATCGAAGGCCGGTTTCTTTGGCGGGGTCGGAGCGGGTGTCGCAGCAACAGGTGTATCGGTGACTGGTGTCGCGGGCGGCGTTGTTGGCTCTTGAGGCGAACCAGGTCGGCGGCGGGGCGAAGGGGAGGGCGAAGGGGAGGGTGAAGGGGACGGCGACGGCTCTTGGAATCCCGTTGCCATAGCGGACGATTCGCGATCGATTCCCGGAACCTGCGATGCACCTTCCGGTGGACTCGGGCGACGTCGACCACGCCCTCCGGTTGGAGGCTCTGGGTTTTTTGAACCAGGAGACTCTGGTGAGTTCGCTTCGGGGCTGTCCGCTGGTGGGGCCGGAGTTTCTTCTTTGGGCTTGGCCTCCTGTTTCGCCATTGCCGCGCGATATTCTTCCCAAGCTTTTTGATAGTCGCGACCGTCTTGCAATCGCTTCCGCAACGTTTCGTACCGTTGCTTGCGAACCCGCGATGTTTCCGAAGCGGCACCGACAAGTGACATTTGCGCCGCCGCTCGAGCGTTCAACACTCCTGAATCCGCAAGGCGACCGTCGTTTGTGCCAGTCCCGGTTGTAACCGCAGCCCCAAAACCGCCAAAGCTTCCGCTGGGTTGGAGATAAACCGTCGTCACACCCGACGCCACGACCTCGGCTTGAACAGGATCAAACCGGTCCAGCCCATCGATCGCGTCCAAGCTTCCATCGCTGGCTTGATCGCCGGTTCCTGCTCCGAGGAACAAGCGACTGCGAACATCGATCAGACCTGGAGTAAGATGCCATCCCGTCGCATCCACGACGGTTGCCTGCTCGGGAATCTCTAAATCCTTGCCAACCGCAACAATTTGTTCCCCGCTTAAGAGGACTGTCGCGCCTTCGAGGATGCCTTCGCGTTCCATTGTATGGACCGTGGCATTGATGATCGCGACGGATTTGGATTCCGTTTGGGCCGAAACCGGAGAACTTTCGAAACACTGACCCGCTGTCAAGATGACCATCAAACAAACCCAACAGGTGTTTGAGGTCGGTCCTGTCGATGACCGTTTCGACATTCGGCAGTTCCTCCAATTTGGATTCATCTTTTAACGTTTCCCCGGCATGGGATTATCTAACGATTCGCTAACCATCGGCCGCGCCAAAAGTTTCGCGGTAGCCTCCGGCTTCTCGAAGTTGTTCCTAAAAAAAACGTTCAGCTCGGAAACGTCCTCGACTAGCTTAAACAACGCGTCAGGAAGTTGCAACGAAATCCCAATAATACTGAGAACGACCTCGAACTCGTTCGCCGCCGAGTCTATCGGTTGCACTCCGCGGTCCTGTCGGCGAGAATTGGGGGATCCTGGGGGCGAGTTGAACTCGCTTCGCTTCGGTCATTGCCCGATCCTTGATTGAGAATTCTGATGTTCACCAAACAGATCGCGTTTGCCGTTGTTTCGGTCTTGTCGCTTGCCGCCTTCGATGGCACTGCGACACAGGCCCAAGAGAATGATGACGACGAAAAAGCAAGTGTTTCGCTTACGCCCGCTGAGGTCGCCGAAGGGTTCTCGTCGCTGTTCGACGGCAAATCGTTTGCGGGCTGGAAGGGAAACCTCAAGGTCTTTCGCATCGAAGATCACGCGATCGTCGGAGGGAATCTCAAAGAGCCGCTGCCCAACAACGAGTTTCTCCGTAGCGAAAAAGAATATGGCAATTTCGAACTGCGTTTGCAGTTCAAATTGGTAGGCGAAAACGCCAACGCGGGTGTGCAAATTCGAACCGCCGAAATCCCCGACCATCACGAAGTCATTGGCTATCAAGCCGATATGGGCGACGGATGGTGGGGTTGCTTGTACGATGAAAGCCGCCGCAATCGAGTCCTCGCCGGGCCACCGGCCGACCAACGTGGCAAGAACATCCAGGCCGGAGAATGGAACGATTATCGCATTCGCTGCGAAGACTCACGAATTCAACTGTGGATCAATGATATCCAAACGGTGGATTACACCGAAACGGAAGCGGAAATCCCGCGCAGCGGCATCATTGCCGTGCAAATTCACAGTGGCCCACCAGCCCAGGCCTCGTATCGCAACATTCGTATTCGCCAACTTCCATGAGGCTGACGTGGCAACAACACAAACCCTGCCTTTGACGCGGGCCCAATCTCGCGACATCGATCGTGTCGCGATCCAAGAATTTGGATTCTCCAGCTTGGTCTTGATGGAAAACGCCGCCAGCGGAGCCGCTCGGTTTCTGCAAAGTCGATATCTTGCCGACGGCGGCATCTTGATCGTGTGCGGAGCCGGCAACAACGGCGGCGATGGATTGGTCATGGCTCGGCATTTGTACAACGCGGGTTTACCCGTCGCGGTTCTGTTGATGGCCGCTGGCGGCGGGCGACTGTGTTACGAGTGCCAAGCCAATTGGCAAATCGTGAAGAAGACCCGCTTGTCGCATCGGACCTTGTCCCCGAACACATCGCCGATTGCTTTTTCCCATCAGTGGGACGAAGCCGTGGAGTCCGCCGTCAGTGAGGTCGGGCCGATCACGTGGGTCGTGGATGCGGTGTTGGGAACTGGAGCCAACGGACCCCTGCGGCACCCCGTCGATATGTTGGTCCGAAAAATGCAAACGATCCCCGCTGCCCAAAGAATGGCGCTGGACCTTCCCACTGGCTGGGATTGCGACCGTGGGCCTTCCGGGGCCGACGTCTTCCGAGCAACGATCACGTATACCTTTGTAGCTCCAAAGATTTCTTTTCAGCACCCGTCGGCTTGTGAGTATTTGGGCGAGATCATTGTGGGCGAGATTGGAATTCCACCCGAAGTTTTGGCCAAATGCATGGCCTAAAAGATCGCTCGTGAAGTTCCGCCCCCAACCGGCTCGACAGACTGGGCACCAACCGAGTTTATCTCGGTGGAGCCCAGGATTCACCACTAAGACGCACGCGGCAGTCGCAAGAAAGCCGTCGAGGCACAGACCGGGCCGCCACCGAGTTCACCTCGGTGGAGCCCAGGATTCACCACTAAGACGCACGCGCGAAGCGCCAGAGAAGCGGTCGAGGGACAGACTTGTTTAGCAAATAAACTCCAAGCGAGACCGCAACGGCTGACGCTCGCAAGCCCGCGCGGTCCGTACCCAAGATGAAAACCGATCGGCCTACTTGCAGACGTATCTGAAGCAAGATCGGTTCTACGGCCTCGACAACCCTAGCCCCCGCCGTTGTAGCGAGAAGCCGAAACAATCCGCCGAGTAAATCGGCGGGATTTTCCTGTACACTTAGTGGTGAATCATCGCCCCACAGACAACAAGGTCGGCGGTGGCATGTTCGAATACCTCCGCAAGGAAAGCCGTCGAGGCACAGACCGGGCCGCCACCGAGTTCACCTCGGTGGAGCCCAGGATTCACCACTAAGACGCACGCGGCAGTCGCAAGAAAGCCGTCGAGGCACAGACCGGGCCGCCACCGAGTTCACCTCGGTGGAGCCCAGGATTCACCACTAAGAC
>JAUXWY010000451.1 GCA_030681235.1 Pirellulaceae bacterium
TTCCAAAAGGCTGTGAAATCGCGTTAGCAACGACTAACAGCATGGACGAAGGGGGTCCCTTTCTCCAATAGCAATACGTAGAAACAAATCCGCACCCCTTAAAATTGCACATCGACTTGAGCGGAGAACGTGGCCGTGGGGTCGCCTCGGTCGCTGAGAGTTTTGGCCAAGTTGGCAATCGTTCGCGGTGCTTGTCCTTGGAACAAGACTCGGTCGCCGGATACGATGGTGATTTCTGCATCCAGGTCCAACATATCATCCCGCAACAACACCGCGAAGTTTGTGCGGTCGCTCGATTCAATCTCAATCTTCTGTCCACTGCGTCGAGCGACGACCTTTTCTCGCTCGCGCGGCGGTTGGTTGCCCACGCTCAGCCAATAAAAACGCTGGTGCATGACATCGTCTTGCAACCAGACCACTCGGTCCGGAATCATGTTTCGCGAGTACTGGGCCATCCACTTCACGCCCTCGGCGTCGCCGCGATCCATCCAGTGACCTTTGCCGGCGTGAATTTTGGCCCAGTGTATGTAGCCTTGGGGATCTGCTTGTTGAAGCGATGCCAACTGTTCCGACCATTGCTGGGCGATCTTGTTTCGATCGTAGGCCGCATCCAACTCGCCCATGTGCAACGTGAAGGGCAAGTTTCGCAACCCCAGCGGCTGAGTTTCGTTCGGATGGCCGGCCATCATCGCAGCGGCCGCCAAGCGATCCGCCATCCGCGGCGCCAATTGATACACGCCATCTCCGCCCGCCGAGTAACCGGTGATGTACACGCGATTGGGATCGATCCCTTCGAACACAATCATGTTTTCGATCAGGCGGGCAAACAGGGCGTCGATATGATCTTGATGCCAGAGGTTCCAAGTATCGGTCGGTGCGCGCGGAGCCACGTAAACCCCTTCTTCCAGCTCGTACAGTCGTTGCTGATTCTTCCATTGCTGGTCGTTGACTCGCTTGGGAGCGCCGCCACCGCCATGCATCGACACGTACAAACTGTGGCCCGAGGCCGGTTGCTCGCCAAAGACACGAACCTCGTACGGCATCTTCAAGTCGCCCATCGACAACAGCTTGCCTTGGTGCTCGGCTTCACGCTGGGCTCGCAATCGACGTTGATGCTCAGCAACCAAGATCTGCCGAGCTTGTTCGGTTTGAGTTTTATTCAATGGCGTGTTGGCGAACGGTTGCTCGGCCAACGTCCCACGCGTGGCCTCTTCCGCGTCGCACCAAGCTTGCAGCGCTTGCAGCGCTTGCAGCGCCGGGTCCAGAGCCGTGGTTTGAACGGTGACCAGTTGTCCATCTTGTTCCGCGACAAATTCTTGCGTCGTGGTGCTGCCCGACAACGTCACTTCGAGTTGATAACGGCCTGGCTTCAAGGTCGTCGTCAAATGATGGTTGCTGTCCGCCGATTCATCCAGTGTTTGGCCACGAAAGACGACTTCGCC
The DNA here is from genome assembly GCA_030681235.1 of Pirellulaceae bacterium. Taxonomy (GTDB): domain Bacteria; phylum Planctomycetota; class Planctomycetia; order Pirellulales; family Pirellulaceae; genus M30B19. Next base: position 1,443 of record JAUXWY010000451.1, read on the forward strand.
ATGTTCGTCTTTGATCAACAAGTTCGCGCGACACCGTTGGGGTTGGCCGGGCGCTAAGGCTTTGAAACGCACGTCGATTGTTCCGGCCGGGCGCTCGCGCTTCGCCGCGTAGCGCTCGGTGACGTCGACCGCATGGACGTGGTTTTCTCCGCGCTGCCACACCAGAGGAAATTTTTGGTCGGTTCGGCGGTAACTAACGGCGAAAATTCCATGTTGCTGATCGCCTACCGTGGCTAGAGCTGCCCGGTCCGTGAACCAGGCTTGATTCAGTTGATCGCCGGTCGGCTCGGCGGCCCCGGTGTAATGCCAACCGTTGTCCCACACTTCGATCCACGAATGATTGCCGCTGTTGTCCGACCAACGCGGTGTGCCCACAAATCGAGCAGGAATTCCGCACGCGCGGCAGGCGTCGATCAACAAGATGGAAAGCCCCGTACACGACGCGGTCTTGTTGTCCATCGTTTCTTGAGGTCCCTGATCCGGCCGACGGCGCTTTGTAGAATAATGGACGCCGGTTTGTTGGAAGACTTCGTGGTTCAAGCGAGCTGCCGCCTGACTGATGGAATCCATTCCTTTAACCGCGGGCCAAAACTGATCGCGCAATTTGCGACGAACATCGTCCCTCGGTTCGTTGACGTTCGCGTACGGCAAGACTTCGTTGAAGAAGATGTCGTCCGGGATACTGGCTCCCCATTTCGCTGCGGACTTGGCTTCGAAAGCAATCGCCACGTGCTCGAGCAAAAACTTAGCCGTCAACGTCTGCAAATCGCGGGGTGGCATGTGCTGGATCAAGAAGCGCATCGCCTCTTGCTGCTCGGCTGGGCAGTCGCGCAGCGATTGTTCGAGTTGGCCCCGATTGTCACCGGCTAACTCCAACTGCGAATCCAATTCATCCGGCGAGAAGATCGATCCGACCGGCAGCGCGGGCCAGGCCATCACCGTCCCCGCTCCGCTCAAGCTCCAACTCGACAACAAGCATCCAACCATCGCCAAATTTTGCAGCCGATTCAAGTTCCACCTCGCCAAAACATTCCAGACGGATCGAACCAATCCCGAAAGGAATCCAGGGACTGCAGTTGGCTCGAGCCGATACACTCCCCATCGTAGTAGCTGGCCACCGATTCGACTACCTAACCGAGAAGTCGTAGGAAACACGGTTTAGCAAGCGCTGGTGTACCGGCTTTAGCGCAATACCGCTAAGTTAGTGTTTCAAAAAAGCAGCTTTCCTGCGAGGATTTAGAGTCTCTAATTCCATCACCAAGCAAGGAAGCTGCCGTGACCCATTCTGCCAAGTCCGCCCAATCTAAGCAAGACAATCTGTTCGATCGCGAGCGAATCGCTTGCTTGACTCGAGTCGTTAGCAAGTCCATTCTTCGGGAGGAGGTCGATCGTCGCAAGCTGCAAAAACGTTCGAGTCGAAAATGTTCGGCAGCCGTGACAGTACTGTTTGTGGTCGCGATGTGGTTCCATGGCAATGATCGGTACACGCACGTGTTCCGGTGGTTGCATCGTTTCTTGCCTGCAAAGATGCCATCGTCGAGTGCATTGACACAGGCCCGAGCGCGGATCGGTGTGGGCATTCTAGCCGCTGTCTTTCATCGGGTCGTTGGTTGTCTCTGCAATATCCAGACTCCGGATTCATTTTATGCAGGTCGACGGCTGGTTGCTGTCGACGGTTTCGTTTTGAATCTAGCCGATAGTGACGCGAATCGACAGGCCTTTGGACGTCCTAAAAATGGCTCTTCGCTTGGCGCCTATCCACAGGTGCGAGTGGTCGCTCTTTGCGAAGTGGGTTCCCATGCTTTTTTCAGTTTTCTCGCCAAGCCATTTTCCTGTGGTGAGCCAACGATGGCCCAGCGAGTTTATAAAGATTTGCCTGAAAATAGCCTGCTTTTGTTCGATATCAACTTCTGTTCTTATAAGTTGATGAAACAAGTGATCGACCAGAAATCCGACTTTGTGGGACGTTCAAAAGTGAATCGCTGCCTCCCACAACGGCAGATCCTTTCTGATGGATCTTATCTATCGAAAATCTACGCGAACGACCTTGACCGATCGCGTGACTGCAACGGTCAGATGATTCGAGTCATCGAGTACACCTTGGACGATCCCCAACGTGTCGGCCACGAGGAAAAACATCGTCTGGTGACGACTCTTCTGGACGAGAAAGAGCATCCATCGGAAACCCTAATCATGCTGTACCATGAACGCTGGGAAGAAGAACTGGCCATCGATGAAATCAAGACTCATCTGCGTCATGCTCCGAAACTACGTAGCCATAGTCCGGCCGGTGTGATCCAGGAAATTTATGGTCTACTGCTCGCTCATTTCGTGATTCGCAAAATAGCTGTTGAGGCCGCCGCACTGGCCGGAGTCTCACCACGTCGCATCTCATTTGTCGGAACGATCAACGTTCTCCGAGTCTGCTTGGTCGAGGCGCCCCGGTCGCCACGCCAGCAAAAAATATGGTACCAGAATCTAATCATCGAAATCAGCTTGCAGTTGGTCGAACCGCGCCGGAACAGGACAAATCCACGTGTGATTAAGAAACAGCAAAGCAAATGGTCCAAGAAACGTGAAAAACACCGGAAAACACAGCCTTTAAAGCTCCCTTTTCGCGACGCAATCCGGATATTAACTTAGCGGTATTGGGCTTCAGCCGGC
>JAUXWY010000452.1 GCA_030681235.1 Pirellulaceae bacterium
GGTACACCAGCGCTTGCTAAGCCGATATTATGGCGAGTTCTCGGATTCCCAAAAATCCGAAACTTGTTTCAGATGCCGTTTGAATCGTGTTGTGCGGATCGAGCCGTTCGTTTGTCGCGTTTGGTCGTTCCGAGATTCGAAGGCCGCGGTACATTTCGAACGTTGCGATGGCCATCTCGCTGAATTAATAACTGCCATCCAATTCTGCCTAAGCAGATCGTTCCAATCGTTTCGGCAACCAACCAAAGACTCCAGATCGCCAAGGGGCCGTTGGAAACCACCGCCAGCCCGATCAAGAGCTGGATGATCCAGACCGTGCCCAGCGCGGCACATGTAAACTGCCGGGCCTCGTTGGTCCAGGATGAACGTTCCCCGATGTATTCTTTTGGAGACGTGTCCATTCGGTGGTGGAGTCCCGCGTTGATCTCGTCGTTCAGAATGGGCTTGGCCATCGGTAGTTCGCTTTGGTGACCGACATCGATTCGGACGTTCGTCGAGTGGTTCGGTGCATTGCTCGACTCGGAGGATTCGCGGGAATCGGCACCGGAGAAACGGCTATCGCGAGCAAACGACGAATTTTGTCGGGATTGCTGCTCGTTGTAGGCTCGGATCTGTTCCGGGGTCGCCACATGTCCGGCATCAAATCGGATCAGCGGCTGTGAGCCCGGGGCACGCGTGGATTTCGGGTTCGAAGCAATTGTCCGTGAATTGTTTTTTGGGATCGGCAACCCACCGATCGGTTCGTTCAAAGCGCTTAAGGCGATGTCATCGATCAGAATCGGTTCGATCTGGTTTGGCTCGATCTGGTTTGGTTCGATCTGGTTTGGCTCGATCACAGCGGGCTCGATTAGGCTTTCGGCAATCAGGAACGTTTGCTCCAGCTGGCTGATCCGTTCCAGCAACTGGTCCGCGTGCCATCGTTCGTCCAGTTCGATGTCACGAGCAGAAACGTCGAAATAGCCACTCGGCAAGTAACGTTCCGACTCAAGCTCGACATCGGGTAGCGTACCGAACGTGGATTCCGCGTTCGCCAATTCTCCGGGATACTTTGCTAAGCCAGAATCAAAATTGATCTGTGACTCAAATAGGGCCACCGTCTTCAATGCTTCGATGGGACGATACGAGAGTTCGCAGCCACAACCGTGACAAATGGTTAGATCGTTTTTTCCCTGCAACACGTCGACGTTGCACCGACAGTTACTGCACCATTGGAACATGACAACCACCCATTCAGGACTTGATACGAAGGCCGCGTGAAGGGTTTGATCGTGTTCCGGCCAATAAAGCCTGAAAGGAAAGTTGCCAAGCGTTAGAACCGTGCTACTTTCAGATAGACCTTGCGGGTTGTAGTGGTTGAACTGTCGGTTTGAGGTCTGTGAATGTATCCAGCAACCACGCCATGATCGGAACGGTAGACGCGCAAATTCGGTCCGCCGCAACTTTGGCAGCGGGAGCTGTTTTTAGGGGTTGGCGGCAATCGACTTTAGCAATCGCTCCAATGGTTCGCGATAAGGGGAGTTTTGCCACGCGTGGGCCTCGGTTGCCTTCAGATACTGCAAGAGTTGAGCCGCTTCTGTTTTCATGCCCAAACGTCGCTGCGACTCGGCCAGGAAGTATTTCGCTTCGAACCATGCGTCGCTGTTTTTCTGCGTTATAGAAGTAATTTTTCGCCACTGATTTTTGGCGGCCGTCGTGTCTGTGGGGTGGTTGGATCGAGTGAGGCAATAACCCAGCCACTGTTGATGGGGCAGACTTTTCTCATGGCTTGCAGCGGCACTGCGGGATTCCTCAATCGCGTCGGCGATTCGGTCCGAGTACAACAGGGCCGTGATTCGTTGCTGGACCAACCAATCTTGGTAGTTGTTGAATAGGTTGGCATGATGGGTCCGCAGGCTATCGACGACCGCCAATTGCAATGTCGCGGCTCGGCGGACCATGCCATTGCGATTTGCGGTGCTGCCCGCCAATTCGATTTCGCCCGCTAGGCCGAGTTTTGGCAAGCGCAGTTCAAGGGCTTGGGCTAACCACACCAAATCGGGCGCGGCAATCAAACCGCCCGTTTGAGTCATGTTCTCCAAGGCCTGAGTGCCACCCGAGACTTGGTGGTATTCGACCAACGCGGCGACCGTCGCCAACCGCGATCGGAGGTTGGCGTCCGGTTCGGGCGACTGCCCTTCGATCAGTCGCAGCATGGCCCCGGTCCAAGTTGCTTGCGGGTCTGCGGTTTCCAGTTGTAGTTGGATCAATAACAAGGCCATGCGTTTGGAATCCAACGTCCATTGTCGCCGCCATTGGCCGTCTTCTTGCAAACGTGGACGAATCGCCTTGACCCATTTCTCCGCAGTTTGTTCGCGATTTTTCGCATCAAGTCTGCTGTTATAAATCAGACCGCTCACCACACCGACCCATTGCCTTGTCGCAGCGGGATAGGATGCCGAATCGAGCGGAATTTCCAGCAGCGCCGTGGCAGCCAATTCGTATTGCTCTTGCGTCACATGTGTGGAGGCCAACTGCAGCCGAATTCTGTTTGCTGATTCAGTTGCCGGCCATTGCAAAACATGACGCTCCCAGACTTCCAATGCGGTTGTTTTATAGGTGGGCTGCGATTCCGCCAATTTGCTAGCGATGATGTTGGCGAAGTGATGAGTCGCGGCGGCTTTGGGGTGTTGTTTAAAACCCAAAGCCACGGCTTCAATTTGCTCGACCATCCAAGGTTGGGGCGGAATTAGTCGAGGAATACCCGCGACCGACTGGGCAATTTCAAACGCCAAATCCGCGTTCCCTGATTGAACCGATTGTTGAACCCCGGCCTGAACCAAGTCGCGAACTTGAACCCAATTTCCTTCAGCAATCGTCTGGCTAAGCAATAAGACGGAAACGGTGGTCGAGTTTTGCGCAGCATTGGCTCCGGCGCCGCTCAATAGTCGACGGTTCATTTCGCTGCTCCAGAAACTCCCATGCTGCTTCGCGACGAAACGTGAGAACTCCAAGATTTGCGATTCAGCACCCAACCGTGCGGACTGGATTCGTTCGCTGGATTTATCGCTCGCCAAGCGATCGGCTTCCATCGCGAGGGTCAGATACAACCGAGCCCTTGCCACGTCAAACTCGGGCCACGCGGTGACTCGCGTCAAGTCGGCCGTGTTTTTGACCTCGCGAAGGCTCTCGGCATCTCGCTTTTGCAGCAACACAAAAAAGTCGTTGGCCTGAGTCAATGCTTCGGCATAGTTTTCTTGATCCAAGAGTGCTTCCACGCGCGCGGAAGTCATTTTTCCCAACACTTGCTCGGGAGCGAGAGCCAACGGCGAATTCTGCCATTTGATGTCCCAGTTTTTCCAATCCTTCAAGCCTCGCAACGCCTCGAGTGTCAAGTGCTGTGTCTCCCACCACAGGATGGACTCGTTGGATACCTTTGGCTGCAAGGTGGCAGCCAGCTCGATGACGTTTTGTGCCGTATCGATTCGGCTCGCTGTTTCCGAGTCCGTGTAAAATCGAGATCGAACGGATAACGCCGCCAGCATTTGAAATTCGACGTCGCGGGCCAACGAGTACCATTGTTCCCGAGTCAATTCTGGATACGGATCGTTTTCCGGCGAGCGCTCGGGAATCCCAGGAGCACGTTGCAGGATTTCTTGGTGAAGGACCCGTAGCTCGTGATGGGCTTGTCGAGCGGCTTCGATCCCTTTTTCCCGCAGATCCGCCCGATCAGCCGAGAACGCCGGATAAAGACTTGCCAATCGAGCTTCCCCCAACCCAATCAAGCAGGATTGGAATCGAACCAGCGCGTGTTGCGGGAAAAACTGTGTCTCAGCGACCAATCGCGCGGCAGTGGATCGAACTTCTGGCCACACCTTCGCCGCAGCCTGCGGCTCCAGATTGAGCGTTTGCAGCGTCAGGCTGCGAATCCAACGCGCGGCCAATTGCGACTTGAGTCCCAGGGACACGTTGGGCTCGGAAAACCTCAACTCACAATGCCGAATGATCGAACCGAAGAGTTGTCGCTGCTCCAGTTCCTCCAAGTAAGTCGTCGTTGAACGATCCGCCGGTAGCTGCGCGAGGGAGATCGCTGCACAGGGAAATAAAACCAGGATCATGGCAGCGAGCCAGCGAGCCGATCGTCGTCTGGAGCAAACCGTCGGTCGGCTATTGGACGCGCGAATCAGGGCTCGAAATATCCGCCCAAGCTGCTGATCCATAGTGTTACCGATCCCTCGGGAAACGACTGAAAGGTCGATTAAAATCGATGTCCCGGTTGAGGTCCATTTTTAGTCGTCGTCAAGATTTCCACGCCCACCTCGGTCATCAACAGTGTGTGCTCAAATTGCGCCGATACTTTTCCATCGGAAGTCCTCACCGTCCAACCGTCCCGAGTATCTTCGATTGTCTTTTTTGAACCGCCATTGATCATTGGTTCAATTGTAAAGCAGAGCCCCGGTTCAATCTTGAGACTTTTGGCCTCTCGAGTCGGCACGTGCGAGACGTTCGGCGGTTGATGAAAACGCCGACCGATTCCATGTCCAACGTACTTGTCGACAACACCGTACTTGAAGCGGGCGGCATGTCTGGAAATCACTTGCCCGATGAGATCCAGGCAGCATCCGGGCGTCAATGCCTCGATCGCCAAGTGCAGCGAATCGAACGCGCATTGAACCACTCGTCGCACATCGCTGGCAACGGGTTCGATCAGAAACGTTTCGGATTGATCTCCATGCCAGCCATGAACGATGGTGGTGATGTCCAAATTCATGATGTCGCCGGGCCGCAGCGGCGTGTTTCCCGGGATCCCGTGACAAACAACTTGGTTCACACTGGTGCATGAGGCTCGAGGAAACGGGTTTTTGGTCGGACCGTAGCCCAAACACGCGGGAATATGCCCGTGATCCAATGTGTATTCGTGAATCAACTTGTCGAGCGCGCCGGTCGTTGCACCTTCATGGACATACGGACGAATAAAATCCATCAATTGAGAATTGAAACGCCCAGCCATCCGCATGCCTTCGCGTTCCGTGGGTGTTAGCAGAATCTTTTTTTGTTTGATCAACATGGGTCAATTGCGAATATCCAACAAATGTCTCGCTCCGCCGCCTGCAGTTGGCCCCGTTCGGACCAACCCCAAAATTCTAACCGCAAAACGGAAACGGTTCGAGTGCCAAAGTTGCGAAAAATCCCCAATGTCGTGGACCGTTCCCACGGTCTCACGCCTTCCACATAAATCCCAAGGTTCGTAACCCAACGCATCCTTAGGATTTGTCCCGGTCCAAACCCGATCGGTTTACTTTTTAGCGATAACGTTCGGGCATTACATACGGATCGGCGAACGAACCAAGGCCCCCGAGTCCTCCGTCCACTTCTAGATCCGTAGCCGTTACGAACGAAGCTCCGGAACTGGACAGCCACATCACCGCTGCTGCGATTTCTTGTGGTTTTCCCAGACGGCCCAAGGGGTGCCGATTTGCTAGGGCGCCCTCTCCTCCTTGCTGCTCCAAGCTGGCACGAACCAGTGGCGTATCGATCGCCCCTGGGCTCACCGAGACAACTCGAATCCCGGCTCTCGCATAATCCAAGGCCCATTGCACGGCCTGCATCCGATTCGCGGCCTTGGTCGGTCCGTAGCCCGGCACATCGCGCGACGATCGCCACGCATGAGCACTGGCTAGATTCACAATCACTCCACTCTGTTGGCGAATCATTTGCGGCAAGGCACTGCGAGCGACCCAATTGTAGCCCCCGACGTTGATTCGCAACATTTGATCCAAGAGCTCGGGCTCGATTTCGTGTAAAGGCCGAAAGGAAGCCACCGGCTGCACCGCAGCGTTGTTCACGACAACATCGATCCCGCCGGCTTGTTCAGTGATTTGGTGCACGGCGGCTTCCACTTGGTGTCGATCGCCAACGTCCACTCGCAGGACAACAATCCTCGAGTGTGACGCGGTGGGCGTCCCAATGTCCAATCCGTAAACGGTCGCTCCCGATTCGGCAAACTCTTCGGCGATGGCCCAGCCGATCCCTCCTGCCACGCCAGTCACGATGACGACGCGTCCCTGATTGTCATATGCAATTTTGCCAAGTGGTCGTGCCATTAATTTTCTCACTCGGGGGAGCACCATTGTAGAATCGTAGTTTAACGTTTGGACCGTCCGAGCGACAAGGACTTCGAGCCTGTCCCCCAAATCGGGTTTGCCAGGGTTCGCCAAATGAAGCGACGTAATCCGGTGTCGCGTCTGCCGGGAGACGTTTCGAATCAACCCAAAAGAGTATCAGCAGGCCGGCCAAAGGAAAGTCCGCTGGCCGGCCGGATCGGCCGTTGCCGACATTGCGCTGTGGATCGAACAACAATTCCTTGCGATAGCACGATGGTATCGGTTAGACTATGAGCGTGGGCAAGCGTCGGCTCGGTCCGGCGATCACCTATCCGGTTCTTCCAGCCAAAGCGGTTGCCATGACGACGGTCCCGATTTCCACTACCTCGGCCAAAACCGAAGTCGGCAGCTACTTTATCTCCAACTACCCGCCATTTTCGCAATGGGGAAAGGAGACCGTTCCGGAAATCTTACGAGCGATGGCCCGACCGCCGTCGGACGTTCCACTGGGATTGTATTTGCATATCCCGTTCTGCCGGAAACGATGCAAGTTCTGCTATTTCAAGGTCTTCACGGACAACAAAGCCAGCGACATCGAACAATACGTTCAAGCGTTATCCAAAGAAATTGAGTTGGTTTCCCGGTTACCGGTCATGGGCGATCGTCCGTTTCGCTTCGTTTACTTCGGTGGTGGTACGCCCTCGTTCTTGAGCCCACGGCAACTGACCGCTCTGGTGGATCGGCTGCGGGCCAATATCCATTGGGACTTGGCCGAAGAAGTGACGTTCGAGTGCGAACCCGGCACGTTGCGCGAGGCCAAGTTACGGACTCTGAAGGAATTGGGAGTCACCCGACTGAGTCTGGGCGTGGAGAGTTTCACTGACTCGATCTTGGAGGCCAACGGTCGAGCACATTTGGCGCCGGAAGTTTTCCGGGCCTGGGAGTGGATTCAAGCGATTGGGTTTCCCAATGTCAACATCGATTTGATTTCCGGAATGGTCGGTGAGACCTGGGATAATTGGCGCGACAATATTCGGCAAGCCATCGAGTTGTCGCCGGACAGTGTGACGATCTACCAAATGGAATTGCCGTTCAATACCGTTTACTCGCAAGACATCTTGGGGAACAAAATTGAAACACCGGTCGCCGATTGGCCACACAAGCGAGCGTGGGTCGATTACGCATTTGATCAATTCTTGGCAGCGGGCTACCACATATCGAGTGCCTACACGGTGGTGAAGGACCCTCAAAAAGTAAACTTCAGTTATCGCGACAATTTGTGGCAAGGAGCCGATCTGTTGGCGACCGGTATCGCCAGTTTCGGGCATGTCAACGGCGTTCATTATCAGAACAAAGCCGAGTGGTCCCAATACATCGGTGATTTGATTCAGGACGAAAAGCTGCCGATCGGACGAGCCTTGGTTCCCTCCAAGTTACAGATGCTGATTCGTGAAATGATTTTGCAACTCAAGAAGGGCTACTTGCGAGTCCCGTACTTTGAACAGAAATACGGCGTGAATATTCTCCAGCAATGGGCCGACGAGTGGCGCGATCATGCAGCCAATGGCATGGTCGTGATCGAGCCTCATGAGATTCGCTTGACGCGGCAGGGGCTGCTGGAAGTCGACGGCTTGTTGCCCGCCTTCTTCGAGCCGGAATTTCGCGGCGTCCGCTATACATAACTTCTCGATTTTAACCGTAGCGGAATTCGCAAGACTTCCTAAATCCAGGAATTGGAAATGGACGCGATTTGGCGAACGCTGGTGTATCGGCTTTAGCCGGCGCGAGCGCGCGAAAACTCACTTCAGCAGCAGCCCGCCTAAAGCCACGAAACCGACGCCGGCGAAATTGCCTTGATCGTCCACCGGACTAATCCGATCAACCCGCACAGTTTACCACCGGCGAGTCTGCTCCCGTCTTACTCGTTTGTTTCCTGTGATCCTTGGACAATGCCAGACTTCGGAAATGTCGATACCCAGAGTAGGGGCGGGTCCTTTTGGTGGGTCAAGAATACATGAGCACGATCGGGAAAGACATACCATTTGGGAGCCATAGTGCCGCTGACTCTGTGCACGACGGGAACTCCTGGGATCACTTGCCCGAGTTTACCCGAAGTTTGTTGAAGGTTCCCGTCACTCTTAACGTGACCATCGCTGCCACCATGCGGCCGATTTCGCTACTGCTGGATATTGGGCCCGGTGCGATTCTTCAATTCGAGCAACATTTTGAAACTCCATTGGTACTCGAAGCCAACGGCGAGCCCATCGCGGAGGGAATCGCCGTTCGAGCGGGCGAGAATTTTGGTCTGCAAATTACGGAAATGAAAATGCCGCCCGAGCGGTTCTGGAGCGTGCAACCGCCGCGTCAGGTCGACTCGACGTCATGATGTTTCGGACGTCGACCCGAACTTGAACTCAGACTGCTTTCTTTCCACGGCAGCTGTGATAATCTTTTCAACGAGGGTATTTGTTGCAACGTAGGAGAAGTCGTGTCGACTCAAGCTTTCGATTATCATTCATTGACCAAACATCGTCGGATTGTCTTGTTGACCGACGGCTATTCGACTCCTTTTTTGGCCAAAACCGCTATCAACCTGTTGCGTTACCGGCAGTCGCATATTGCGGCCGTTCTGGATGTGGCCGCCGCCGGCAAGTTGGCTCAGGAAGTTTTCGGAACCGGCGGTGAAGTTCCAATCGTCGCGAATCTATTGGAAGTTCCGGAAGCGGACGCGTTGTATGTGGGCATTGCTCCGCCCGGCGGAAAGCTTCCGGTCACGTGGCAACCTACGGTGTTGCAGGGAATCGAACGCGGGTTGGATGTCGTTTCTGGATTGCACGATTTTCTGTGCGCCAATCCAAGCTACGTCGACGCGGCTGCTCGGCAGGGCGTGCATTTGGTCGATGTTCGAAAAAATAGCTACCGAGATATCGCAACCGGCAACGGTTTATCGAGTCGTTGCACGCGGATTCACACGGTTGGTCACGACTGCAGTCTCGGGAAAATGGTGGTATCCGTCGAGATGCAGTTGGGCCTCGAACGCGCCGGTCATCGAGCTAGTTTTTTGGCGACCGGGCAAACAGGGATCATGCTCTCGGGGCGTGGTGTGCCCGTCGATTGCGTCATTGCCGACTTCGTCAACGGGGCGATCGAGCAGTTGGTGTTGTCGGATCAAGATGCTGATTTTCAATTGATCGAAGGACAAGGCAGCATCACTCATCCGGCGTACTCGGCGGTCACGTTAGGCTTGCTCCATGGCTGTGCGCCCGATGGCTTGGTCTACTGCTACGAAGCCGGCCGGACGCATGTCAAAGGCTTGGACAATATCCCACTGCCTCGGATCGAAGATCAAATCGAGATCCTATTAAAGATCTCCAATTTGCGTCATCCGTGTCAACTCATTGGCATCGCGGTCAACACTCGCACGATGGACAGAGCTGCAGCAAGAAAAGAAGTTGAACAAGCCGAGCAACGATTCGGCTTGCCAGCCTGTGACGTGTATCGCGATGGGCCCGACAAACTGGTTCAGGCAGCCTTGCAACTGCGTCAGCGAATCCTCAGCGAAACGAATGGATCGTCTGGGTTACGTCCACCCGTATAACTAGACTACCTGGGTCGTTGTCGATGTACCAACTGAGAGTTACGTTAAACGTGGTATTGGCTGGCTACCATCGTCAGCGTCGTCAGAGCCCAACACCGCGACAATCTGAATTATCGTCGAATTTGCCAAGAAAACGTGTCAACCACGATTTTTTGTGACCGCTGGATTACGCAATGTACCGTTTGCCTTGCCAAGAATCCCTGCGAGCAAATTCTTGCTCGATGGCTTGCAGGATTCCGGGTTTATCCAGGGACCAAGTTGGCGCCAAAAAATAGTCGCTGGGAGCATCGCCGCTGATCCGTTCGACAATCATCCCTGCCGGCAAACATTCGATGAAATCAACGACGGTTTCTACATATTCGTCACGATCCATCAGCCGGATATCACCCTGCTCCCACATCATCGCCAACGGCGTCTTTTTGACGATATACAGATTGTGAATTTTCACGGCTTCGACACCGAGTCGAGCGACTTCCCGGGCCGTTTCGATCATGTCGGCCCGAGTTTCCGTCGGCAGACTGAGCATGATGTGCAGGCACACCTCGAAGGAAAGATCACGGCTTCGCTCCACCGCATCGACGGTCGCCGCGTGATCGTGCCCGCGGTTCATCCAATCCAATGAGCGGTTGTGCATTGTTTGCATGCCATACTCGACGGACAACATGACCTGTTTGGAAACTCGCTCCAAGACGTGCATGATTTCGGGCGGGACGCAATCCGGCCGAGTCCCGATGGCCATTCCACAAACCTGCGGATGTCGCAGCGCTTGAGCGTACATCCAATCCAAATCTTCAATCTCAGCGTACGTGTTGGTCGCCGGCTGAAAATAGGCGATAAATTTGTCCACGCGGTACCGCAGCTTGAGCAGTCGAATTCCAGCCTCAATCTGTTGGAAAATATCCCGTCGAGGCATCCGCCGTGAAGGGCTGAAGCTGCGGTTGTCGCAGAAGTTGCAACCGCCGTACGCCACCGTTCCGTCGACGTTTGGACAAGTCAGCCCCGCATCAATGCTCACCTTTTGTACTCGTTGTCCGTACAGGTTTTTGAGGAAATATCCCAGCGAAAAGTAACGGAGACCATCCGCTTGCCATCGAGCGGCTATTTCACTTCGCCGTTGTCGATACGCCGCCCAGTCCCACGGTTCCCGCGCCACGACCGCCGAGTCCGATTCGCAGCGTTCCGTTTCTTCAGACGAATTTGCAGCGGTCATTTTGATCGAGTTTCCAGGCAATTTGGTGGGAAACGAAGAGTTGGCATTGGCCGCCCGTCGCCAGTTCCGTACACTTCGCTTTGGAATTAGAATCCAACGATCCAATATTACAAGGAGCCCGTCATGTATCGCTTGGATTTATCGTCGGCAACACCCCAACTCGCCCTGTTTCTCTTTCGACTGGCCGCTATCCTAGCGATAGGCAGCCTCATGTTAGGAGCGGTCAGTCTGCTACTGGCGACCGACCTACCTCAAATCTCGCGTCGCCTGTGGGACATCGGACTGGGCACAACCGTTCTCGCGGTCCTCACCACGGTCCTAGGCCTTTGGCAGTCACACGAAGTTACTAACGGGAAGTCTGTCTAGGCTAGAGGACGATCACGCTAGACGCGTCGGAATTCACTTTTCGACCACTTCGTACGTGCCGTCCGTGTGTGCGGTGATGGTCAGTATTTTTTGTCCGTGATGAATGTTGGAGATGGTCAACGAGGGCCAGTCTTTGGGCAAACGCGGGTTGACGCGATACCCGGTCGCGGTTGGTTCGAAGCCCAAGAATCCGTACAACATCACTTGGGGCACAAGCACACTTTCGAAGAACTCGTGGTCCAATCCAAGTCCGCCCGCCGTTCCGCCGCCTTGCAGCGTTCCCCGTCCGGGTCGCCCGTAATAAGTGCGATATCCACCCTCGGCTTCGACTTCCGCGTACCATTCAATAATCGTCCGGAGTCTTTCCCAGGCCCGGTCCGGACCCTGAGTGCGTAATCGTGCCATCAAGTCAAAATAACTGAAGCCCAATACCGCGCCGCCGTCTTGGACTTGTCCGCCCCATTCGATCGACTCTGGCGATAGCCAAGCCCAAACGTAGGTGTCAATGTTTCTGCGGGTCGTCGCACGAGGAGCAAATCGCCAATGATAAATATCGTCTCCCTGCGACGTATCGCCAGCCACAAGTCGAGTCCCATCCAGCCAAGTAAATATCCGTTCGGCTTGTAGGGGACTGGCTAATCCATAATGGATCGCTTCCAGATTCACAAACGTGAAGCCATAGTCGTAACGCTGGCCAGAAAGATCTTCCCAGCCAATGAAACGTCCATTTTCTTCGTTCCAAAAACGCTGTTGAAAGTCGTCACGGATCTTGGCCGCTAGGTCTCGTAGTTCGGCAGCCGAGATCGAAGCCGCGACCTGAATTGGTGGTTCCGCAGCGTTTGAATTCACGTTCTGTACGAGCCATTCGGGATGTTGGGCGACGGCCTCTTCCAAGTTCGCAAACAAACCTAACGCATCGTAAGCATAAATCGTGGCCAGCGCATCATGACCACCAAACGGCAACAAGTCCCAATAATTGTTGCCGACTCCCAAGCCGGGGCGGATCGACTTCGCGCCGTTTGTGTCATAAACAATCCCACTGCGGCCATCATGTCCCACCCACGGGACGATCACATGAGAATGAGCGCGCAAACCAAATTCTTCGATCATGTAATTCGCCGCGGTCCGCATTCGCGGCAAATTCGCGCGCAGAAACTCCAAGTCCTGCGTCCAATGGAAGGACTCGACACAAGCGCGCAGATAATTGGAGTTCGTGATCGGATGACGACTATCGATCGCCGTGAGCAGCGACTTGAGCGAAATCTCGCTTCCAACCGTCGCTTGAAATTCCAATTGGTAACGAGCAAGCATGCCTGCGTAATCGGTGTGGCGATAAGTCGGAATGTTCGCATACGACATTTCACCGTCACGACGTTCGGGCGCAAACTCCATGTAACGCTCGTTCTTCCACTCCGATTCGTTCTCGAACTGCCATCGCAATGTCGCTCGCGCCGTCGTTGGCCAATCGGGAGTCGCCCACTCGACGCGGACAAAGGGAGCCACGATCGTCCCACATCGGAACTCCGGCGTTGTGATCGTCAGTTTTGGAGCGGTGAGCTTGAGGCGCAGGCCCTGTTGCGGGTCGATGCCAACAACTTCGGCACCGTCAATTGTCCAGTCCTCCAAGTCTGTGATGGCCGGCGCGCGGAAGTGATGAACGGCCCAATGGTCATGCTTCAACGAAAAATGGAAGCCGACCCCAGTGCTCTGTTGCCACGCGGGAAACGGCCAACCGTCGCTATGAGCCATGCCCCGATGTTGCTGCATCGCCACATAGCCTTCGGAATCGATCCGCCGCGTCAAAAGAGAGCGTCGGTACTTTTTTGTCGCTTCGGACCCAGTCCATAGACTCGCGTGTGGTAACCAACGATCCCACAAGCTACAGTCGGAAAACGCCGTTGCTTGGTGACGAACATGCATCTGCTCGAGCAACCCCATTTCCCGCTCGAACCCCGGTACATGGAAGATCGCGGTTGGAGAGCGCGCCGACGGAGGGGCTTCATGTTCCCCTGGAGACTGGGCTTCCTGCCACGTCGAAATCGAGAACGCCAAGCAGGGTTCGAAACAACCCAGAGACGCGCTGGATAGAAGAACCCAGTAACACTGAGCTTCAGTCCCAATTCGGCCAATGAACCTCTGAAAAAACAGGGCCAATGCTCTTCGACTAATTGCGGCGAGAACGGATCGCAATGAAAATCCAAACATGTCAGGACTCGGGTGGGTCGGGCGGGAATCGCGACGCGAAGAAAACGGAGCGTCTTTTGCAGTCGTTGGTCGCACGCATTATAGTCGACGAAATCCACACCGTGATACTCGTGATACGCCATTCGGTCTTTTGGCAAAACAGAACCCGTGTCCCGGTCTGGCCGATACATGTCACACTCGCACGAGCATCATTGCCGGAGAAGACAATGGTACCACACCGCTAAGGGCCCGTTACCAGAGATTGCACCGAGTATTGTTCGCTGGACAAATGTTGTTGAGCCAATTCGATCAGCCGATCATGGTGCGTGAAAAAGATCACTTGGGTCCTTCGCGCGAGTTCTGCCAGGACTCGCAAAGCCGCCACCGAGCGACGATCATCAAACGTGATCAATAAGTCGTCGACCAGCAAAGGAATCGGCGGATGGCGATCGAGATAGGTTTCCAATAGCGCGACTCGAAACGCCAAATAGAGCTGATCGCAAGTTCCTTCACTCATGCCCGACGTGGGCACGAGCGTTGTTCCGTCCGGGCGGATTCCCATCACTTGCAAAGTGTTGTTCTCTTGCAACTCGACTTGGACACCAGCGAACGATCCCAAAGTCAATTCAGCGAATAATTGACCAGCTCGAGCCAACACGCCATTTTGATTCGCTTGGCGATACCGATCGATGACACGATCGAGAATCCCAGCCGCCAACCGCAATGGAATGTACTGTTGGGCGTGATGTTGAATGGACGCCAATCCGTGAACGATGTCCTCTTGTGCTTCAGCAGCACGCGAGTTGCCATCCAAGCTTTCCAACTCACGCTTGAGTCGGCCGACCAATTCCAAGCTGCTGGCGCGGTGCGTTTCGATCTCGTGCAGTCGCTCCTGCGTCTTCGTTATTTGCCAATCGACGTCGTCCGCTGAAGTCTGTTCTACTTGACCCACAAATTCCGTCAGATCGGTGGCCTCTGCCAGTTCGTACAAATGACGTTGCACTTCGGCCAATTCGCGTTCACTCTCCAACCGTCGCAAACCGTCGCTTTCAATAGGTGCCAATTCGTCAATGGATTCGCATTTCGCCAGATGGCACAATTGCAATAGTTCGCGTTCCCAATCCTGCTTCGCGCGATCTTGCTTCCGGAATTCCTCCTGCTCTTCGTCCAATTGTGTTTGCCACTGCTCGCGGCGAGTCAGGTCCAATTCAGCCCGTGTCAACTGTTCAAATAACATCGCAACAACCTCTTCCGAGCGGGAGGTGGCCGCACGCCGATCCAAAGTCCGCAACGGTTCAACCTCGGCGTCAAAGGAGTTTTGGTCGCGATCGATGCCGGCGATTCGTTGCTGATACTTGGTCAGTTCCTTACCGAGGAATTGGTGACGATCATACGTTTCCAGCATCGTGTGCAGGTCGCGTGCCGCCAGGGTTGGGTGAAGCCCCGCTCCGGACAGAACTTCGGCCCACCGACGGTGCCAATCGATGCGGGACTCCAACGCGGCGTGTTCTTGCCCGCGGGCGTCTTGGAGCGCCGCTTGCAAGTCCGATCGGCGCTGTTCTCGTTGCTCGCGTTGTTGTTTCCGCAGCCGGAGGAATTGGAGCTGTTGTTCGCATCGTTGCACCAGTGTCGAAAGGTCTGCGTGCGTGGACGGTTCGGTTGATCCCATCCGCTGTGTCAGCTCGATCGCTAACGTTTTGGCGGAGCCCGCTTGTTGTGATAGCGAGTGGGCCGTCGCCTGCAACTGCCGATCCGAGTGAATCGCATCTACCAGTTCGTGAAATCTCCGCAGCCAAGTGAGCATCTCGCGCGGCGATAGAGGCTGAAGACCACACCGACGCCACAGGGAATCCCAACGCTCCTGCCACAATTGACGGTCGCGTTGGACCAGAGCCATTTGTTCGGCCTGTCGCTGCTCCTCGGCCACCGCAACGTCGAGATCCGCTAACAGCTGTGCCAATTGGGCGACTCGCGTGGCTTCCCGCCGGAGTCGATCGGCCAGGGCGTCCGATCGCAGTGTCAACCCCCAAAACTGATCGAAAGAACTTGCACGGTCCTGCGCGCCGGCCGAGTTTCCGGGTTCAATACCCGTGGTGTCGCGACTTGCGTTTGCTGCGTCCAAGGGTTGGTGCGAAGGATCGGCGCCGCCGGGTTGGAACCGAAGCGTTTGCCAAAGTTGATTGCGTTGTTCGCGGGTCGCTTGCAGTTCTGCTTCAGTCGGCACTTGGTCCGTGTTCCGGAGAATATTCAACTCGCGTTCGCAGTCCCGTCGTTGTTGCCCCGCTTTTTCGTTGGCCGTTTGTGTCAGGGCCTCGGTTCGGTCGATTGCAGCCAATTCGTAAGAAAACTGGTCGATCGTTTCGGCCAGCGGCACCGGCAAGGTCACGACGCTCTCGATCGTCCGCGGGCCCAACGGCAAGGACTGGAGCAATTCCTGCACGCGATGGTGGCTTTCGGTACTTCGTAGGCCCGCTGCCGTGGCTTGTTGTTCCAAATCCAGCGTTTTCAAGAGCGGGCGCAAGGCCAGTTGCCAATCATCCAAATCACATTCGGTTGCTGGCGGTTCATGGTCATCGCTGGCGTGATTCAAGTCGCGTTCCAACCGTTTGACGTTGGCTTCACATAAAGCGTAACGCTCGGTGACGGACGCATGTTCACTGGCCAATTCTTGAAGTTGGCTGCGGAGTCGAGCCCCGATCGACACAGCTTGCCGGTTCTCGTCGCCAGAGGAATAGTCGCGCCAATCCCGTTGGCAATCGGCCATTTGGGTCTCTGCCACACGCTGTTCCGCGACCAATCGCGATCGATCGTGGTTGGCCTTTTGCAAGCTGCTCAACTTCGCATGTAGGGAGCGAATCAGAGACTTGAAATTCAATAGGTCCGGTTGGATGTGGACGGTTTCTAATTTTTCCGTCAGATTCATGATTCTTTGTTCGACATCATGAATGGCCCGAACGGTCGACATCAGGCTGGTCGTCGCTTGAACACGACGCTGAGCAAAATCGTTCGGCAATCGCGGAGCGTGGTTCAAACGCTCGAGCGTGGCTTGGCACGCACGCCAACGAGCCACTTGGGGAATTGCCCTTTGAAGCCGTTCCCAATGTCGCAGCTCTCGTCGCAACGTTCGCAGGTCCGTATCCAAGGTAACACACTGTTGCTGGGCTTGTTCGAGTCGTTGTTCGATCTCGCCCCAATTGGCAGCGGACAACATCAGAGTCCGCTGATGTGTTTTGGCATCCGCCACTTGTCGGATCAGTTCGTTGATTTTCGGAACGGAACCTCCGGGCAAGAACAATTCGCGAATTCGATTCTGCAATTTGGTCTGGACGGTGCGGATGTCGGCGATTCCCGTCCCGGCCGCAAACAAAACTTCTCCCAACTCGCTGCCTACTCCCAACGCTTGTCCGCCGCGAATCAATTCTTGGTGATCCAAGCTGAACCGCTGCTGGAAAGTGTTGACGTCGACGCCACCGAGAAATGGACGGAGTGCGTCGGGCGGAAGCGTTGTTTGATCGTCGATCGATCGCAACGTATCTTTCCGCCCTTTTTTCCGGATCACTTCTAAAGATTCACCCTGTTCGTTGCACAACAGACCGCCAATGCGGAGTTTCGCCGAAACGTGTCGGAAATTGTCGGTCGACTTGTGCGGGATCCCGAACAACCATTGCCCAATCGCACGGCGACAACTGCTTTTCCCGGCTTCATTGGGACCGAAGACCAAGTGCAATCCAGGCCGAGGTTGCTCGAACACCAACGATTGTTGTTCGAATGGACCAAAGGCGATAAGATCGAGTCGCAG
The DNA here is from genome assembly GCA_030681235.1 of Pirellulaceae bacterium. Taxonomy (GTDB): domain Bacteria; phylum Planctomycetota; class Planctomycetia; order Pirellulales; family Pirellulaceae; genus M30B19. Next base: position 17,238 of record JAUXWY010000452.1, read on the forward strand.
AATATTCATTCGGACTTCTGGACTCCAATGTGCTGCAGAATGATGGCCTGAGCACTTTCCAGCCATTCGTTGACCGAGCTATTGCTCGGGTTGGTTAGATCACCTAACTCGACAGTGACTTCATAGGGAAGCTTCCGTTTCAAATCGCTTAGAAGTTCCAAAACGGAATATAGTTCAGTCGGATCCGCGCGCAAGTGCGCCACGTACGCGAATACATCGTCGATGGGACCATCTCCCGCTAAAGCGCGAGTGGCTGGCGCCCGGGTATGAAACTTGACTTTTTCGATCCAAACGTCGTCGGGAGCGATTTCCATAGCCGCGCCGCGGAATTCGTTGATCCAGCGTTCGGGATCCGCCCGCAAGGCATCATGAAACACGCAGTCGCCGTTGATTTCGACGCGGACAGCCAAAGGATAACCGACGTTTTGCTGTCGCTCCGTTCGCAATGCTTCGCGGAATTGTGTAAGCATCTGGTCGATTGTTTGAAGTCCGCTCGTTTCCAAGCGACACACCGTCCAACGCAGAACATCAAGTGGTTCGAATTTTAAGCTCGGCCAACCTTGATCGTTGACGGTCACGACATAACAACCCTTTGCACCGAATTCCCGAATATGCCGACCTTGAGTGTTGCCGCTGTACACCACCCACGGATCTTCACAGACGATCTCGCGGCGATGAATGTGGCCCAACGCCCAGTACTGGTAGTTTTTGGACTTGAGATCATCCAACGAGCAAGGCGCGTACGGGTCGTGCCCGGTTGTTCCAATCAACGAAGAATGCAGCAGGCCAATGTTGAACATGCCGGAGTGTGCCGCTGGGTAGCCGGGCACCATGTTCTCCAGTTCGGCTTGTTCCGCGAATGATTGGCCGTGGACTGCCACGCCGATCTTCGCGAGGGATGGCTGAGTGGCCGTTGACGCACCTTCAGCCGACAAGCACTCGACATTGTCCGGTAGTTTCAACGTCCGCGTCATGCGATTCGCGGCATCGTGATTCCCAGCGATCATCACAACGGGAATTCCTGCCGAACGTAGGCGACTCATTTGATTGACAAAAAACAGCCCGGTATGATGATCTTTCCAATCGCCGTCGTAAACGTCTCCGGCGATCAGGACAAAATCAACCCGTTGCTCGATCGCCAATTGGACCAAGTTTTCCAACGCTCGCCGGGTCGCGCACCGAATCGCAGCGACAGGCGCCCCGGTGTATCGTTCCAATCCCAGCAGAGGGCTGTCTAAGTGCAGATCAGCGGCGTGAATAAACTTGAACATGCGGCCTTTATTTTTGCCGAATATCGTAAACGATCAGCTGATGTTGGTCGCGAAGATAAAGCTTGCCGTCCGAGATCACCGGGTGTGGCCAACTTTGTCCGTTGTTGATGCCGATGCGAAACCGACCGCGCTCGAAGTAATCGCTCGAATCGGCATCGAGCAACGCCATCGTGCCGTTTTCATAGCGAAAGTAAAAGCGTCCGTCGGCATAGGTAATCGCGGCCGATCCGGTCCCTGCTCCTCGACCTGGTCGCCAACGATCGCGACCGGTCTTCAAGTCAAAGCACACGGGAAAGCCATTGTTGTGCCCGTGCCCCATAAAAACTTGATCGCCCAGCAAAATCATACCACCGTGATGATTTTGTAGGTCATTCGCGCGTTTGTACCAGACTTCTGAAACCGAGAATTGTTTCCTCTGTTCGCTGATTCGCAACAATGCCGAACCGCCATCGTCATAGCCCGATGAACAGAAGATCAGATCGCCACTGACAATCGGAGTCGGAATATTGGCGGTTCCGTTGGCGATGCGGTTGTAGCCCCAGAGAAACTTGCCGGTTTTAGCTTCGACACCAATGATGCCTCGGCCAACAAATTGGACGTATTGTCTAACACCACCCGCATTGCTGATCACAACCGAAGAATAACCGGCCCCGTCCTGTCCGGCTTGACCAGGATTTGCCGGCATCGGGGTTCGCCACGCGACTCGGCCCGTTTTCTTGTTCAATGCCGCCAAGGCTGCGTCTTGAGCACCCGGCGTCACAATCAAATTGTCGCCATCGACCAACGGTGACTCGCTGTAGCCCCACGAAGACATCATGCGACCACCAAAATCATTAGGGAAACTGGTTCGCCAGACTGCTTTGCCGGTACTGGCTTCGGCGCAAATCAGATCGCCAGCAAACGAGAGCGCGTAAACAAGTTCGCCATCGACCGTCGGTGTGCAATTGGGCCCGTCGCCGCCATTTCCGACCGGAGCTTGCCACAACAGATTCCCATTGTTGGCGTCCAAGGCCACGAGCCGAGTTTCATCGCCAAATTTTCCCATCGTGAACAAACGACCTTCGGCAATCGAGACGCTGGCGAATCCGTTCCCCAGACCTTCGGCTTGAAAAGCCACCGGTGGGCCATCGTCCGGCCACGACTTGAGTAGTCCGGTTTCAGTGCTGATTCCGTCCCGATTGGGTCCGCGCCACTGAGCCCAATCGGTCGTCGCTGCGGTCGCGTGGGAGTTGGCTTCGTTTTCGCCCGAATTTACCTCGTTTTCGCCCGAATTTAATGGCGTAGAAGCGACGGGTTTCGGTTTGTTGTCCTTGGCCGCCAGCCGAGCGACCTTGCGATCGTCGCTGCTAAGTTTGTCCAGTGCGATCTTGATGGATTCTCCATTTTCGAGTTTCAGCGTCACGTTGGTTCCACGGAGTTCGACAAATTGGGCCACCGTCTTGTGTTGTCCGGTCGCATCCGTCCAGGTTCGCATTTCGTGAATTTCTTGAGCGAACGCTACGTTGAAAAGGCTCAGGCCCAGGACATGGATCGCAATTTGCAGCATCATAGCTCGTGATTTGAACAAGATTCGAGTCTCCTTCAATTAGCCAACGTTCGTCGACGGATCGCCTTACTCAACCAGATTCCCATCAAGCGGGAACCCCGCGGCAATTCTAGACGATGAAGTCCCCGCCGAAAAGCGTTCGTCGCCGGCCACGAATCGAGCCCACGATTCTCACTTGGAACAGGATTGGTCAAATGCAAGAACTTTTGTTGGATGTTACCAGAATGAAACTTGCCCGTTCGAATTGTCCGGTTATACTTGGGTTCGTAGGAGTCGTGCGTTAATGTGTCGCAGTGAAGCAAATCTTCCGATCTTGGTTTGGCTCATTCGTGGGTCGTCGCTGCTGTTATGTCTCCAATTCGCCACATTTTCTCATGCTTCTTGCGGCCACTACGTCTTCACTAAGATCGACTGGATGGCCGCTAGGGCTGGTTTCGATTCGGGAATGGAAGCGAATTTGAGTCCGGCGGGGCGGTTGCTCATGGACGTGGATCAAATGGGTCCATTTCCGCGTTTTTCTGCGAAAAAACAACCATCGAACTCGCCGTGTCATGGCCCAGGTTGTAGGCAACTGCCCGACACTTGGTCGATGTCTCCGGTTGTACCGAACCCGGTTCGAGCGAACGGGGTCGAAATGGTTACCGCGATGGCTGCACATGAAATTCCTTGTTCGAACGGCGGTTTTGATTCGGCTATCGAAGATCAGGTTACGATTATTCGATTCGCTAGTTATTTGTTTAGGCCACCGCGATTTTAAGCGGTCTCTTCCGGCTTGCTCCATTCCGGAGTTTCTTGCGCATTGGGCTTTAAGTTGTTTTTTGGCTAGCGACTCTTGGTATTCGCCAAGGTCCAAGTTCCAAGGAACCGCTTCTGACAGCGACCAAGCCTTGATGGCTGACGCCGATCCACGCGGTCGCGACTCATGCCACTGCCGCAAGATGTATCTGGACACTCCGTTTCGACGTCCTTAAATCGCTTCGATGAGTTCGCGCGTTGACCACTTTCATGATGGCCAGTGCCGAGAATTTCAAAAGGTCGATTTTGTTGTCCGCGACGTCTCGCTGCTGGCTTCCATGTTTCTTTCCATGGACGTTTCGTGGTGGGTGACGTCGATTGGCACCTTGGGTTCGTCCGTGTTGGGTATGGAGTTTTCGATCGTGTCTTGTCCCGTCGTCAGGTGATGTGCCTGAGGTCGGTTGTTTTCGCATGCGATTTGGAACGATCCGTTATATCGTTCGATTGAAGATCGCAGAAATTTTATGCTCCCCTCTCGCAAACAAAGGAATTGATTTATGTTGACTTCGCACGTTTTCCGACCGGCTCGTACGGGTTTTACTCTGGTTGAGCTATTGGTCGTCATCGCCATTATTGGCGTTTTGATGGGATTGTTGTTGCCCGCTGTTCAAATGGCGCGGGAGGCAGCTCGGCGTGGGCAATGCAGCAACAACATCAGGCAGATGAACTTGGCCCTGATGAACTACGAGTCGGCCAAACAGAAGTTTCCATTCGGACGCGACAACCTAGGGTTCTCGACGCATTCGAAGTTGTTGCCCTACATGGAGATGGGGAACATTTACGACACGATTAACTTCTCGGTCTCGTATTCGCACGCCAACAACGCGATAGCAAAGGGTTCACCAATTGGAACGTTTAATTGCCCATCCGACCCTCAATCGACGATGCCGGTTGGACTTGCGGGAACCAGCTATCGGGTCAACCAAGGTTCTGGGATCCTTTGGGGTCGAGCGACCACCGATTCGTCTAATCCGAATTTCGGACAACCTGATCCTAACGGCGTTTTTCTTCTAAACTCAAGCACGAGAATAGCAGAACTGCTCGACGGCAGTTCCAATACCGCTTCGATCAGCGAACATGGCAAGGGTGATTTCACCAATGCGATAGCGACAGCGACCGACACCTTTTGGCCGCAAACGAACCCAGCCAACCCGGACGCGGCAGTCGCGGATTGTCGTGCGATCGACACCAATAATCTGACGTACCAACGAGTGAGCGATATCGGTGCTCCGTGGCTGAGAGGGTATCATTCCACAACGATCTACTTTCACGTGGATGTGCCGAACAGCCGTTCTTGCATGTTCCCACCAGGGCGAATTTCGACGACCGCCAAGAGCGAACATCCCGGTGGCGTCAACGTTGGCCGGTGCGACGGTTCGGTAAACTTCGTTGCTGATGACATCAATATTTTGGTTTGGCGAGCCATGGGATCTCGCAATGGTGGCGAAATATCTACGGGAGGCGACCAATAATGAATTCGGGCTTCCATAAATCAATGCAGGCAATTTGTGGCCTGCTCCTGTTGATTGTGACGATCGGGTGCGGACCATCGGCGGTTCGTGCTCCGGCGTCGGATATCGATGCTGCTAAAACGCTGCTCGCGAATTCACTGGAACAGTGGCGGTCTGGAAAGAGTTTCACAGATCTGAGTTCTACTGACCCGCCAATCTTTTTCCAGGACGAAACATTCAGACAAGGGGCCAAGCTGAAAGAGTTTCGAATCCTGAGCAGCGGTGAAATGTACGTCACGAACGTCAAGTTCGAAGTCGAGCTTCAATTCGCAGCTGCCGATGGCCAAGATGGTCGACAGAGCAAGATCGAATACCTTGTGACAACCGTACCTGCACAGACCATTGCTAGACTGGAGTGAAAGAACCGTACGATGAAAATTGTAAAAATGGCGAATGCCGTTCTCGTTTTGCTGATGGCGACGATACAAGGACTGGCGTTAGCTCAAGACCCTACTTCCGATCAACCAAAGGGTATACCTCAAGGTCGAGCGGCAGTTCTGAAAGCGTTGGATGACCTGAAACATCGCGAAGCTAGATTGCCACTGATCGACCAAGAACCCGACCCGGCGCAGCCTCCCGGAGTCCTGGGGGTCGTGAACAACGGCCGAATGCGAAGGCTGTATTTGCCGGCGGAGTTTCAAGGAAGTGGTATCAGAACACCCGACCCAGCGATGACGTTGCCCAACGATTTCGGGGTCGAGTTGTTTTGGATTGCTTCGCGAGTCAACAATTGCCATTATTGCTTGGGACATCAGGAGGCCAAGCTCAAGAAGGAAGGTTTGACGGAAGAAATGTTGTTGTGGCTGGATACGGATTGGGAGAAATTCAGTCCTCGCAATCAGGCGGGTTTCGAGTTCGCGCGACGGCTCACGGAATCGCCTCACAAGATCACTGACGAGCAAATTGCTGCATTACAAAAGCATTTTACTCCGCTGGAGATATTGGAAATGGCGTTTCTTGTCGGTCGATACAACTCGACGAATCGCTGGACGGACTCGCTTGGCATCCCCCAGGAAATCGATCGCGATTTTTCTACAAGTTTGTCGAAAGAAGATTTGGAGATGCCTTCGGTGGTCGTCGGAGGAATAGTCGTGGATCGGCCTCTGCCCCAGGATTTTGAGTCCTGGCAGAAGCAGTTGGCGAGTGCTAAGAAACGGCAGTCCCGGTTGCCGCTCCTTTCGCCAGAGAAGGCGGGGGGCGAAAAATTGGAGCCGCACGAAGCGTTGTTGCTGCACTTTCCGATCGCTGGCAAGCAGTGGCTCGATCAATGGGGGATCGCCAAATCGACGAGCCACTTGCCCAAGTCGTTGGCCGGCAGTTTGCTGTTTGTGTGTGCCATGGAAGATGGCGCCGCGTACGTTCAGCATTTGGCTTGCCAGCAATTGGCGTCTGACGGATTTAGTGAGCGGGATGCCTTTGGTTTGTTGGCAGTTGATTCCGACTCTCAAAGGGATACCGCACTGCGATTTGCTCGCAAGTTGACTCGGACGCCACAAGCGATGACCGACAACGATATCGTGATGTTGCAGCGGCATTTCTCGCCGGTGCAGATTGCTGAAATCATCTACCGCGTCGGGCTGGCGGCGCATTTGAACCGGGTGACCGAGACGGCCGGTTTGGGTTGGGAGTAGGCTTTGCGAAACGAAGAAAGGACGCGGCTCGACATCCGAGTTCGCGTCCTTTTTTTGTTTCCGTTCCCGGAACGAAACCCGGCCCACGACTAGAATCGGTTCATTTGGTACCACAGGCCGGTGTTTGGGTGTTGCATCCATTGATTCCCAAACGCGTCCATCTGAAATTGGTTGTGGCCGTAGTAGTCTTGGTGAGTCGTTCCCGTGCTCGACGTGTAAGGCAGCGTGTGATGACTGCCGTTCCAAGGATTGACGTACGTGCCGTTGCCCGAGAGCAACTCGCCGCGATGGTAGGCCATTCGATCCTGGACCTGACGACGTTCGTTATTCGTCTCGGTCCACAGGTTATTCGTGTAGTTGTGATAGTCGGAAATCGCCTGTTGATCGCGACGTTGGATTTGGCTTTCGCTGGCGTTCCAAACGCCCCAGCCCGTTGGGGTGTAACCGCCGGTCGCTGCCCAACCGAATGCATAGTCCTGGAACGAGCCGGACCCGCCATTGGCGGCATAAGCTTGATATTGTCGTTGAATCTCCGGGTTTTGCATGTTCTGTTGGGTGATTCCATTTTCGAGTTGTTGGAAGTACTGGTTGTTTTGGGCCACTTGCTGGTCGAACCATACCGTCATGTCAGATTGGGCCCACAGGACCGAGGGACTGGACATTGTTCCGGCAGCAACCAAAATCGCGACCACGCAAGAAAGGATTCGTTTGGACATGGGATTCTCTCCGATTGGTAAAAAGGAGTCCGGACGGCCCGAAAGGCTGGAAGATCAGGACCAGGTCATCGCGACCGGTCACCGACCGAACGCCTCCCCCTACAGTCCACCCGCCAGTGTGTGACGGAGAATTTTCAAAAGGCGGGATTCACATAGTAGAGCGAGCGCCCCGATCGCTCCGGGAGCGAGAACGAATTCGACAAGCAAGTCTGTCCCTCGACCGCCTTCATCGCGTAGGCTGCCGTGCTAGCTGTCAAACTTGCGCTCCCATTGGACGAGCCAATGGGGGGCGGGTTGAACGAGCCGTTGTTGGGATCAACCCGCTGTCTCGGGTCCGGGCTGTTTTGGCGAGTATCAAGTTTCGTGTTGTGAGATTGGGGCCAAACAGGTTACAATTTGCCAAGTTCTTCATGCTCCATCGCAGGTGCGTTTATGAACAACAGACCAAGGACGCAGCGGATTCACTTTGCCACGGAAGGCACCACTTGAGCGGGTCAGTCACGGATCGAGATATTGCGGATCTATTAGCCATCACGTTGGTTCTGTCCGACGTGGATGGAGTGCTGACCGATGGCGGAATTGGCTATAGCGACGCTGGGCAGGAATTCAAACAGTTCCATGTTCGCGACGGGTTGGGCATCAAGCTTTGGCGAATGGCCGGCCGGCAGTTTGGGCTGCTGACGGCTCGATCTTCTCCGCTTGTGGATCGTCGGGCCAAAGAGCTGGGTGTCGATTTTCTCGTTCAAGGCCAAGAATCAAAGTTGAAGCAGGCTCGGCAGATTTGGAAAGGCCTGGGGTTGGACTCCAGTCAAGTCTGCTATATCGGCGACGATCTGACGGACATTCCCGTCCTCCAATCCGTCGGCTGGTCGGCCACGGTCGCCGACGGTGCGGCGGAAGTTAAAGCGGCCTCGCGTTTTGTGACGACCGCCCCCGGCGGACGCGGAGCCGTTCGCGAATTGTTGGAGTTCATTCTGCGAGCTCAAGGGCGTTGGGATGCGACCGTCGGCACTTACCTCAAGACGTTGGAGTCGTGACCGATGGTCGCCATTAGAACCCTCTTTGCCGCGGTTGCTGTAGGCATCGCATTCTTGATCTATCTGAGGGTGGTCGTACCGGTGGTCGAAGGTCAATCTGCGGAACGCGTTCCTGAGATCGACTTGTTAGGGGTCTTGCGAGTCGAACAACCCGGGCAATGGATGTCGTTGTTCGAAGCGGGAGCTTGGCAAAGAGATCCAAACAATCGCAACATCATTCACGCCGATGGCAACATTGTGATGTTCCGCGACTACCAACACGAAACCGATAGTTCGATGCGGGTCGGTGGGTTGACGCTTCTATTGTTCGAAGACGGAGCGGCCGATGCTTCCCAGTCTTTATCGGAAGTTGCCCTGACTGCCGATCGCAGCGAGGCTCCCAAGTCTCCCGCCGAGCGCGTCCCCGTCGTGATTGAAGCGTTGGACGAGGCCGTGCTGGTCTTCGACCAACAAAAGGCGGCGGGCTTGAATCGTTACGGCGACTTGAAACAGGTTCAGTTCCTGGGCCGGGTCAAATTTTGGCGAGCTGGTTCGATCTTGGAGGACCGCTTCGTCATTCAGACTCGCGAGTTGAAGATCTCAGGCAGCGAAGCGACGACGGACGAAATGGTCGAGTTCCAATTTGGCTCGACCAATGGGTTGGCCAAAGGACTGCAGATCACGTTTGAGAACTCGGGCAGTTTGCATTCGGCCAATGCGGCCATCACGAAAATTGTCGGCATGCGACACATGCGACTTCAGCAAGTGCAGCGATTGGACATGGTACCCGACGGGGCCGACAAGCCAATCTCGCTGTCGTGTGCGGGTCCGGCCGAATTCAGTTTCAGTCGGCTGGCCGCAAAGTTTTTTGATCAAGTCCAAGTCCTCGATCAAGACACAGGTTACCAAATTTTTGGCGAAGCAATTTTGGTTCAGTTCCAAGCGCCGGAACCTGCGATTAGCCCGACTCCGCCGCAGGAGAAGTCGATCTTCCCCAAAGAAATGAAGGCCAAGGATCTCTGGATCTACGGTCCGCCTGCCACGGTGGTTAACGAGGAAGAAGAGTTTTCATTGCGTAGCGCCATGTTGCATTACCTCGTGGACAAGCAAGAGTTTGTCGCGGGTCCCTTGCCTAAAACAGGAATCGAATCATGGATGCTGGACGCCGTTCAAGCACCCGATGGGCAGCCGATCGCGCAAGATGTCGAAGTGGTCCGAGGGGCTCTGAGCATGCGCGTGCCAACGTTACGATATCGGTCTACATCAAAGCCGCAGGACAAGTCTAAAGACCTAAAACCCGAGTGGAGCGAAGGTGAATTTGTCGCAACGGGACCAGGGCACTTGTCGTATCGTACGGCCCAGGGCGAGGCTCCCGTTGAATTGTATTTTCAGGATCGCATGACGGCCCATCCTGATCCGGAAGATCCAAGGCGCTGGTTGATTTCGATTCTCGGGCAAACCAGGGCAAAGTTGGACGCTCAGTCCGACGTAAATGCCAACGCGTTGTATCTTTGGTTGCATCGAGTTCCAGCACTTGATCCTGCTGCGGGAATGGATCCAACTTGGGAGCCTGATCTGTTGTTCGCTGAAGGGCAAGTTCGTTTGACTGGCGAGAAAGTTCGCGCGGCAGTTCGGGAAGCTCGCGTCTATTTTCCGGAGCCTCGACCCACATTGCCGTTGGGGCCGACGTCCGACACACTTGCGATTCGTACGACCGAGCCACCAACCCGTGCGATGGGCGGACCGACGGCCACCGTGGGATACAACGAACCGCTGCCGTTGGAACTTGCAACAGGTGAGATTCGCGGAGCCGATGTCACCGCCAATGCGATGATCGTGCAGTTGGACTGGGCGCCCGCTGCTCTGAACCTGACACCGCAGGAACTGGCCGAGGATGCGACGGCAAAGTATCGCGTGCAGTCCATCGACTTGGACGGCAATGTCGTGATCGAAGAAGCGATCTGGAACGTGGAAAGCGGTGCTGATCCGAGTCGTTTGCCAGCCTACCGAATGTTTGGTGATCGAATTGTAGGTATCGCCGCCGAGACAACTTCGACGAATCCACAGCGACCGGCAGGCACGAAAAAAATATCCCCCGAGTTCGTATGGACCGTGTCTGCGGCGGACGATCGACAGGCGAGACTGTTGACGACCGAGGCCGATCTGAATTGCTCGGAGATTCATTTCGATCAATCGCAACACTTGGCGTGGGCCAACAAGCCCGGGACGATTAGCTTCTTGATCCCGGCCAATCTGAAAATGGATCTAGCCTCCAACGGTCAAGTGGACGAAGTACCAATGGAAGGAATGACGACTGAGGCTGGTCGCGGTAGTGCCAAGTGGACAAAAGGTCTGCAATTCAATGGTCGCGACTTTACCTTGGATGGCGAAGTGCAGCTGGAAATCGAACGTCCTCAAACGGAAGGCCGCGTCGAACGTCTGCAAGCCTACGGCGAACGGTTGGTCATTGAGCTGACGGAACCCGTTAAATTGGATGGAAGTGAGACCGGTTCGAGGACTCGAACCGCGCGGCGACTAGCGATCTATCCCGCCGACAAGGCCGACGCTTCTGGGTCAATCGCTCCGGTGCGTGTGTACCACCAACAACGAACGGCAGAAAATGAGCTGCTCGCTCAGGAAGTCGTCTGGGCAACGGGTGTGGAGCTGGAGCCGAAAAAAAATACGTTTCGCATCGCGGGACCCGGAAGCCTGTGGACAATGCGGCAAGGATCGGAGTCTGCGATTCCAGTCGCGACCGCAACCGTCGATAAAAACGAGTTGACGTATCTGAAAGTCCAATTCCAACGTTCGATGGAGGGACATTGGAGCGACGGGCAAGTCCATTTGTTCGGCCCGGTGGCAGCGCTGTACGGCAAAGCATCGGACTGGCAGGTCATGGATCAAGAGTCGCGTTTACGCCAGCCGTTACGAATCACTAGTGACTCGATGACGATCAATCGCTGGCAGGTCAGTCCGAACTCTCCGCCGGCCCTGGAGTGGGAAGCAGTAGGTCGTGTTCACGTTTTGGGTGAGGCGTTTGAAGGCACGGCGCAGGGAATCAAGTACGCTCAGGCCCAGGATTTATTGACCATGCGTGGTGATGGTCGCGCCGCAGCCAAGTTCTGGCAAACCAGCACGACTTCGACGGAACGAAACCACTTGTCCGCGCAAAAGATCAGGTATCGACCGAAACAAGAAGATTTTGATTTCGAAGGATTTCAAGAAGGCAATCTCAATTTCTTCTCCGGCCGTCGCGGAGGATTGAGTGGCGATGGCAAATGAAAGGCCACGGTCAATCGCAAGGAATTGTTTGGCGGGCAAACCCAATTTAGCGAGCGCTGGTGTCCCGGCTTTAGCCGGCGTTTAGCTGATGAGATCTTTTTCACGCACCGGCCGGCTAAAGCCGGGACACCAGCGCTCGCTAAATTGCCTTTCTCACAGGCCGATTTGGGGAAATCCGAGAATTCTTAACGCGCCGGTTTTTGGGGAAATCGGAGAACTCTTAACGCGCCGGTTTAGCGCGCGCTGGTGTACCGGCTTTAGCCGGCGTTTAGCTGACGAGATCTTTTTCACGCACCGGCCGGCTAAAGCCGGGACACCAGCGCTCGCTAAATTGCCTTTCTCACAGGCCGATTTGGGGAAATCCGAGAATT
>JAUXWY010000453.1 GCA_030681235.1 Pirellulaceae bacterium
GGTACACCAGCGCTTGCTAAACCGATGTCCTTACGACGTCCTGAAATTTCTTGATTTTTTCGAACTTCGAGTGCGGCTGTTGCGTATTAGACGCGGCACCGATGGTTTGGATCGCGGCACCACGCTGCGAGTTCTCTCGGAGGTGTTCTCTTCTTCGTTGATTCGGTTTCAAGACGGAACCCAATTGGTTGCGCCAGGGACGGTAATCTTGGCTGTCGTTCCAATAGGAATTTTCCAATCATGAATCCTTGTCGAATTGGTGCGATTCGTTCCGGCGTCCGCAAACCCAAACCGCGTCGGAACCACTCTGTAGCGAATCCGCGTCTCGATCTCTGCCCACAGCTCGGGACGCGGTTCGCTCTCTTATTCTTCAGCGTCTGGATTTGCCAGCCAAGTGCTTTGTTTGCTCAAAGTGGCGTGGCGTTTGACGTACCCGCGCTAGTGGCCGTGATTCCTGTGGACTCCACGCACGAAACTAATTCAACAGCCGCTAGTCCTCACAGGCTGTCTGTGCAAACGGTAAGCCAAGGCAGAAGAAACACATGCCGTTATCTTGTGTCGTTGGACGTCAACGCGGTTTTTTCCGAGCCACAACAGTTTCAATCGGTCATGTATGAAATCACGCCGATGAGTCGCATTGGCCAAGTGATCGACTACGCGCCGCAGACCCAAGCCACCAGCGACTGGGCCGGCGAGATTTCCTCGGAATCCGTCGCGAACAAAAACTTCCTGCTCAACACGAACCTCAACGCAAGTCTTCCCGGCTACGGAACGGCTGGGTTTCTCCTCAATTCGACGAATAGCGAAAACACGATCAGTCGCCAATCGTTCAAAGCTCCGTTAACTGCGGTCGTCACCAGTGGACTCTCGCAACGAGGACGCGGCGTGTTCTTTCGCTTCACAACGTCGCGGGAGTCGATTATCGAAGGCGGTCAGAAACTGCAATTTGTGCTGGAAGTTCCACAAACTTGGCGTGGCGATCTGCTGCACATTCACTGCGTGGCCCGGAACGTCGAGCGGACGACGCACCGCGATTTCCTAACGGCAGTCACGATCCTCGGTGACGAAACGACACAGTCCATGGCCGAACGCTTTGCGGCTGCGGACTACGAAACCGACCAGCTACTCCGACGACTAAATATCTCCCAGCGACCGACCAATGTTCTTTCAGAATTAGAACAAGCATTTTCAAGGCGGTCATCGAGCGGGGACCAGATCGACTTGCAGCGAGTACGCCAGTCGCTAATGTCCGCAAACTCGCTCAAACAAATCCCCCAATATCCACAACTGCCACAACGACTCCGAACGTCGATTGATAACTACTTAGACACGAAACTCGGCATGCTGCAGCTCTCTAGCCCAATGACGAATGACTGAAGTCCATGGACCAAATCAATCCTTGTCTTCGACCAACACGAACTCGGCCGCACTCAAACTTTGATAGAGCCGCCGTGCTCCCGCGATGGGCCACCAATCGTAAAGGAAAATCTCGAGCGGTCGCCACATGGCGACCCAGCCAATAATGATAAAACTTTCTCTGAGAATCGGTACAAATGGGTTGCGATCATTTTCGGCTGACCCGACAAAATGTGCGATCAAAAAACACACGAACAAGAACAACAGCCCGATGACGAAACTGACGCGGCCGGTTCGCAGAAGTTCTCTTAACCGACGATCTTCTTGTTTGGTCCGAGTACTAAAATACAGGGCAAAGGCCCCGCCAATTTTCTGCTCCGCGTCCGAGTGAGAGAGTGCATCGGTCCGCGGCTCGGTGAGATGCAGCACGATGTCCAACGGAGAATTTCGCGGCAATTCTCGAGCCCAACCAACTATGAACTCCTCAGCGTCCGGGTCGAGATCCTGTTCGTAGAACGGGGACGGATCCAGGGAGTTGAACAGTTGGTTCACATGCCGCAGCCGTAACTCGATTCGATTTCGTTTCTCCGGCACCTTGACTGTGCCCTGCGATATATAGTTGTGCGATTGTCTCGACATTTGCATCCTCCCGAACGGCTGGGCGCCATCGTACCAGAACGTACGAGCCGCGAGGAAGTCGGTTCAGTCCCAAGTCGGGCGTAGCGAGTGCGAATCCGGACTCGATTGGGTGTTGCCATTTTGCAACACCTGATTGAGTCCTGCTCAATTCCGATTATTCTGAGATTCGATGGCCTACAGCTTTCGTAACGGTTCACAGCCAAAAACGCGGGCCGCCGCAAATTTGGCGATTGGAATTGTTTTTTGGCGCCAAGCTGGACCTCGCCAAGTTTGCTCTGGCCACGCGGTTAACCAATTCCGCTTGCTCCGCTCGTGAACGGTTATTCGCCGCGGTAACCATAACCGGGATCCGTTTTCGCTTAGGATATGAACCAATGTATCTTCGCGTCATCTTATTGGTTGCAGGTTTGTTGTCGGTCGTTGGACCCTCTGCCGGCTGGGCTGACAATCCGCGAATCAAGCACCTCCAACAGCGACACGTCGAACGGTTTCATCCGCACCGTCACCATTCGGCGCGGATGAATCCCGAGCGTCACAATGTGGCGCCACGCTATTCGGCGACGATTTCGCGTCCAGCCCGCGACCCCATCGCGCGGTAGACCGCCGGATCGATCTCATCTTCGATGCTCCGAACCGAACCATCCATCAGCAAGAAATTAGCCAGTCCGGAGTGAAAACTGCGACTGGTGATGATCGCGTACGTCGGATCGGTGGCGTTGCGTCCTTCGCGACTGGTCGAAACATCAAAATCAAAGACTTGTCCATCGACGGTCCGCAGAACTTGTGTGTTCGGCGCAAACGTCGTTGTGAACCCCGTGTGGATGGCGCGGCCGCAGACCCACTCGGTGTGGCCATTCTCCGTGGACCAAGCTCCACCGCTGACCTGAGCGGCAACGTCCGCAGGATTCGCCGGTGCAACGTTTGGGAGCGTGGCGTCATGAAAGCGGGGCGTAAATGCCTTGACCTCTCCAAAGGCAAGCGTCTGACTCAATCCATCCAGGACGTTGGCCGGACGCAGTTTGGCGTTGGGAAAAAAAACGCCGCCGCCGTCCGCCCTCGTGACCGGATTATAGACCAAATATTGGCCCATGTTCATCGCATAATTCAGCGGATAATGGTTCGGCAGTCCCGTCGAGCTGTCCAACCGAGGTCGGTCGTTGATCTCGCTGGGACACATCAACATCGCTATTCGCAGGGCCGCGATTCCGTTGGGCGGGAATAGTGCCTTGTTGCCATCAGAATGGTAACCGATCCGAAAATCAATTCGGTCGTAGATATTTCCTCCTTCGAAATACGGCAACAAGAACGATTGCGCCGACCAAGGTTGATTCGCCGTTCCTCCGTCGATGCGGGTCGATGGCGGGTAGACCTGTTTCGCAGACTCATAATTGAGCATCGCCAGTCCCAACTGCCGCAAGTTGTTCAGGCAACTTGTCCGACGGGCCGCTTCCCGCGCCATTTGGACGGCCGGCAGCAACAAGCCCATCAAGACTCCAATGATGGCGATCACGACCAAAAGCTCGACGAGCGTAAACGCGTTTCGTCGCCCTAGGTGGTCGGCGGTAAAATCCGTCCGCAAAGCGGCACTTCGAACCTTTTTTCCAATAGCAAACTCAAACGTAGCCATAATACCAGCCTCTCAAATAGTTCGCACCGAAAACCCCTCTCGCAGCCTGCAGTGGGCCGGGATTGTTCGATGCCGGACAAAGAAAGAAAAAACCAAAACTTGCGATGAATGGCTGGCTGGGCCGAATAATGGCTTGGCTGGCTAGAACGCAACGGAACCCCGAGCCCCGCTTGCAAACGCAACTGAGACTCAGTCTCAATAAGAATAGACTTGCGTTGGTTGAGCGTCAAGGCCCCGGCCAATCGTTAAACCAGGCAAAGATTGACCTTGGTTCGTTTGTAGTCCGGTTGGCGTCGATTATCATAGCGTCGCGGTTGCACCACTTTGTCAAATCCCTTTCCTGAAATCCGGCATGAATTTCGTCAAACTGCTGCTGGTTTGCGGTCTGTTGGGAGTCGCGTTTGTTGCGGGCTGGTACGTCCGTGAAGTTAGCCGGTCGGTTCCAGTCGAGCTGGCACCGGACGAAGCTCGTGTGGTCCACAACCCAGTGAAAGCCCTCGGGAAATTGGTGCCACGGTCGGGGCTGCTGAACATTTTTGGTCCGCCGAATCAGGTTATTGATTCGATTCCGCTCTCAAATGACGATCCAATTGACGCAGATAAAACCGAATTGGCAACGTTTGCGATGGCGAGTCAATTGAGGCGGCAAGTGGAGATGGCCAATTCCCAAGCTGCCGATGTCCGACAAGAGCTGGAACAACGAGCTTTGTTGGCCCATGGCCAAGTCGAGGCAGCGAGGATCGCGGTATCGTTAGCAGAATTGCAATGGCAGCAAGCCCTAGTTCGCGACCTCCTGGAGATTCCGGAGCAACAATTGGTCACGGCCAAAGCCAAATTGACTCGTTTGGAGGCGTTGGCAAAAGATCCCAAGACCGAAGCCTTCATCGCCAAAACGGCGGTCGACGAACAGAAACTTGCGATCAAAGAGGCTGAAATTCAATTGCAGTACGCGATCAAACGACATGATTCGGCGATCCAAGCTGCCGAGCTAGAACTGGATGCCGCGAAACTGGCCCTCGACGGCGCGATTGACGTTCATACCGTTTTGGTCGCGAGACAAGCGAAACCGACCTCCGCCGATTTGGCAGTATCCGCTGCGAAGGCGGCGGCGCAAGAGTCTCGATTGCTGGCTCCGTTGGATGGCGTGGTCGTGCAAGTGATGGCCAAGGCCGGCGAGGTTTCGCTGCACACGCCGTTGATGCAGATCGCCGACTTGACTCGCATGGATTGCATCGCCGAAGTCCCTGATCGCCTGATCGCGCAAGTTGCCGTTGGAGATATGGCAAGACTGGAGAGTCCCGCGTTGCCTAGTGACTTGACGGGAGAGGTCGTGGAGATAAGTCGGGTGGTGGGTGGCACCAGCCTGACCGATCCAAATCCCTTGGCGTTGGTTGATCGCAAGACGGTCGAAGTTCGCATCCAGATCATCGACGCGGATGTCGCAGCGGCGGCCCGACTCATTCACTTGCAGGTGAACGTCACTTTTTCTAAGAAATAGCGGCTCAACCAGACGATGCGAACCAATCTCGCGCTGCAGAACATCGTCAGCCAACCGCAAAAGTCGGCCTTGGCGCTGGCGGGAATTGGGGTGGCGATCGTTCTGATCTTCATGCAGCTTGGGTTTTTGGGTGCCGTGCAAAACACGGCCACGGATATTTTTGACAAACTTGATTTTGAACTTTTGGTCCGCTCACCGAACTACCTGCATTTAGCAGATACTGACAAGTTTGATGGCCGGGTGATGGACGAGATTGCGAGTTACCCCGGCGTGGAATCGGTCAACCATGTACGGATCACGATGGGCAGTTGGCGGAACGACGAGGGACTACCGCACGGCGTGTTGCTGTTTGGTGTCCCGGCGGATCGTGCCCCGTTTCACGACGCGCAAGTGACGGCCGATTTTGGCAAGCTCGCCGCGCCCAACTCCGTCTTGATTGATCGCAAATGTCATCCGGACTTCAGCCCAATGGACGGACGTCGGTTTGGAAAGCGCGACATTGGCCGATCGGTGGTTGTTTCCGAACACCCTCTGTACGTGTCCGGGCTCTTTACTTTGGGATCGGGTTTGGCGTGCAATGGCGCCGCGATAGTTTCGGAACCGACCTTTGCCAAGTTGGCTCCTTACTTTACAAAAGACGATATCAGCTTAGGGCTCGTGCAAGTGACTCCGGGAACGGACCCCGTCGGGTTGGCCAATCAACTGCAACGTGGGTTAAGCAACGCGGATAGCTCGCTCCAGGTCGAAATTTTACAGCGTTCCGAGGTCAATCGACGAGAATTGCGGCGTTGGATTACTGAAACTCCGATTGGGTTCATTTTCAGCCTCGGTGTTGCAATTGCCGCCATTGTCGGAACCGCCATTGTTTACATGGTCTTGGCCAATGATGTCACCGCCCGATTGCCGGAATACGCGACCTTGCGAGCGATGGGTTACAGCCCGTTCTATTTGGCAAGCGTCGTGATGAGACAAGCCGGGTACTTGGCCGTGTTTGCATTTGTGCCCGCATTGGCTTTATCTTCGACGCTGTACTTGGTGACTGGAACGGCGGCGGGCATTGATCTTTCCATGACTGGGGGACGAATCCTGGGGGTCTTGCTGATGACCTTCTGCATTTGCGGCGTTTCTGGTCTTCTCGCATTGAAGAAGTTGTGGCAAGTTCAACCGGCTGACCTGTTTTGATCATGAACTCAACCCAATTTCTCTGCGCCGAAATTTGGACCGAGCGGTTGAATCTGCTGGTGCACTCGCTGGGTCTCCAGATTTGTTGGATCATTCTCCCCTTCATATTTTTTGCAGTTCTTTTCCATTTTATTGAAGTCGTCGTCCAAAGACGATTGATTCAACGTTTTGGCTGGCAAGCGGCCTTGTGGACGGGTTGGATTGGTACACCGATTCACGAAGCCAGTCACGTTGTGATGTGTTGGTTATTTGGACACGAGATTGAGAGTGTCGCGTTGTTCGCTCCGGACGTCCGCGAGGGCCGCTTGGGATATGTTCGACACACGTATCACCGAGGTAGTTGGTGGCAAGAAGCGGGAAATTTTTTTATTGGCATCGCTCCCTTGATTGGCGGAGCAGCCGTTTTGTTGCTCGTGACATGGGCCATGTACCCGCAATTGGTCCAAGCGTTCGTGGCGTTTTCAAACGAAGATCATCGCGTCTGGGAATTTGATGGAGCCACCATTGGAAACTTAACCGATTCCGGAGCAAAAGTATTGGCCACTTCGTTCAATCCGTTGAGCTTGAAGTTCTGGCTCTACGTTTATCTCGTGCTTTGCATTACTTTGCATGCGGCGCCCAGCGAGAGCGACTATCGCGGTGGTTTGAAGGGCGGAGGAATATTATTGGCAGGATGGTTGTCAGTGAACGTCGCGCATGCTGCGTTTGGACTGTCGGTCTTGGACTGGTTCCCCGTCTTTCAACCATTGTGGGTGCTGTTGTTGGTCTTATTGGCTTTGTCTGCCGTCGTGGCCGCATCGGTTGCCGGCGCCGTCTATGTCGCCACCTTGGTATGGGACCAAGTGCGACGCACTTGAAGCGTCAACTGAAGGATTAGCCCACTCAGAATCAGAAGTCCGCCGAATATCGTCCCCCAATCAGGTGGCTGGTAGTCCGGTCGATTTCCCCACGCCAAGTACACCCATACCGGGACCAGTAACGGTTCCAACATTCCGAGCCCACTCGCTTCGTGGCTACTAATTCTCCGCAGTGCCAACGCGAAACAGAGATACGGCAGCCCCATTTGGAACACGCCGAAACCGACCAAATAAAACCACTGGATCCCCTGCGGCACGTAGCCGGTCAACGCCATCGGTGCCAAGCACAACGCCGTCACGGCTTGGTTGAAAAAGACCAACAACAGAGCATCACAATTTCGCAAGCGACGCAGAAAGATGACGACCCAAGCAAAGGTCACTCCCGAAACAACCGCCGACGTGATGCCCCAAGCTGAAACATTGGCCAACTTCAAAAACTGCGAGCCCAAAATAACGCCAACTCCAACCGCCGCAAACAAAAGCATTGGGCGGCTGGTACGGTCGGGGGACTCGCGAAAAAAAAGCCAAGAAAAGAGCACGACCCAGGCTGGGGCCAAATACTGCAACCAGATCGCCAAGCCGGATTCGATGTGAACCAACGCGGAGATGAACGTCCACGTCATGGCGGCAAAACATGCCGCCATCGGAACCATCCTCCAATCGAATTGCCACCGGCGAATGAAGATCCCCACCATCAAACAGGCAAATACTGCTCGCCAGAATGTCAGGCAAACCGCACGGTCCTCGACGGGAATCTCCGCCAGGGCGGGGCTCTTCGCGAATAACCCGCTCGTGCTCCAGAAGACGGCCGCCAACAAGACCAATACGCGTCCGACCAAATAAACGTCCCACCCAATTGGAGGCCGAGGGCTCTAATTTCTTCAGATCGGTTGTTCAAAATCCATCAATGTTTACTTGCGGTGACGAATCTTCGAGCGCATTTTGCGTTTCTTTTGACCGAGCTTCCGTCTGCCTTTTCCCGATTTCTTCGTTCCCATCGTTCTTTGATCTCCTACGTAGTTCCGATACTTGGTTGCTAACGACATCCACCGCCATCAGAAACCAGCCGCCGCCGAGATTATCGACGAAGGGTCGCCGATTCTACTAGGTTTGCTCCCAATTACAAACGCCTACTTGAATTTTTCCCGGTTTTCGTGCTCAAACCGTTCTTTTCTGCTGGTTCTTATGTCGGTTTCGCCGCGAGATATGCCCTGATAACCGGCTTGTTCCGCCGATGCTCCTTGATGCCATTCGTTTGACTGGCACCATATTTGCCGTGCAGTGGAAACGCGTATTCGAGCAACCCAGAAAAGTGAACACCGCCAACCACCGAAATCGGAGTTGTTTGGATCACTTGGACGGGGTCGGAAACGAGACGAGGCGAGGTAAGGGCTGGTAATTTCAGGCTTTTTAGCCAGATTGCCAGTCCTTCCTTTTCGAGTGGGTTGGGCCGCTCCACTTATCCAAAATTGACTCGCGAAACCCCTTTTCAAATCGGTGTCCAATATCGCAGTGTTCACTTTTTAACCAGTGTGCACTTTCGATACACCGAGGCAGCTAGCGGATAACGGGAGTTTCGAGCGATTCAAACGCCGATTTTCAGGTATACTAAGGATCACGCGGACTTGGTGAATGGGGCTTAATTCGAAGGAACGCCGGTGATGCAAACGAAGTTGGCTGTGAGCTTGATTGGTTTCCGCGCCGCTATTTGTGTGTTCGTTGGTTTTTCAATTCTTGTGGCTCCGAATGCCGCCGGATTGGCTCAAATCTCGCCGTCGCAGACCGTTTCGACCACTTCTCCGTCGGGTTCACTGACCAGGGCGTCTGCACCGGTTCCAATCCAAGTCGACAAGATCAATGAATTGGTCCGGAAATCATGGGCGGACTTCAACCTGAGTCCGTCGTCCTCGGAAAGTGATTCCAAGTGGGTTCGACGGTTGTACGTGGATCTGTTGGGTCGAATCCCCAGCCCAGCGGAGCAACGTGAGTTTGCCAACGATGAAGCGAAGGACAAACGAGTCGCTTTGGTGCGCCGTCTGTTGCACGATGATCGCTACACATTGGACTATGCTCGGAATTGGACGACGATTTGGACCAACTTATTGATTGGTCGAACCGGTGGTACAGCGAACAATTCGTTGGTCAGTCGCGAAGGCATGCAAAAATACTTGCGGGATAGTTTTGCGCGGAACAAGCCCTATCACACGATGGTTCACGACTTGATTACCGCGACTGGCTCGACCAAACCAGGAACAGAAAACTTCAATGGAGCCGCGAATTACTTGGCGGACAAAGTCAACGAAGAGAATGCGACTCTGGCCACTTCGTCGGTCAGCAAACTTTTCCTGGGACTGCAGATTCAATGCACCCAATGTCACAACCATCCGTTTAACGACTGGAAACAAGACAAGTACTGGGAGTTCAACGCATTCTTTCGACAGACGCGCGCCCTGCGTCGATTTGTCCGGGGGACCAACGATATTGCCAACGCCGAGCTGATTGATCAGGACTATGCGGGCGAAAGCAACAACCCCGAAAAGGCCGATCTTTTTTACGAACTACGAAATGGCTTGGTCAAAGTTGCCTACCCGGTGTTTGTCGATGGTACGAAAGTCGACCCCAGCGGATACGTCCAAGACGTCAACCGCCGCCAAGAACTCTCGAAATTGATCTTGGGCTCGAAGTTTTTTGACCAAGCGGCCATCAACCGAATGTGGGGGCACTTCTTTGGCTACGGGTTCACCAAACCGATCGATGATTTAGGTTCGCACAACGTGCCATCAAACGCGGAGTTGTTGTCGTTTCTGGCGGACGAGTTCCGCAAGGTCGACTACGACCAGAAGCAGGTGATCGAATGGTTGGTATTAAGCGAAGCCTATCAGTTGTCGAGCAAAGCGAATCCTGGAAATCAACTTGACGACCCAACTCTAGGCGAGGCGCCAAAGTTTTCGCACTATTACATCCGTCCCTTTGCAGCCGAGGAACTGTACGAGTCTTTGCTGTTGCTCACTCGCGGTTCCAGTGAAGAATCCAACTACCAAACCACAGAAGAACAAAAGAGTGCTTGGCTGCAGCAGTTCTCCACGGAGTTTGGCACTGACGAAGGCGACGAGTCGATCGATTTCAGCGGAACGATCGCGCAAGTGCTCATGATGTTCAACGGCGAAATGGTCCGCGCGGCCACTCGTGCGGGCGGCGGGGGTGTATTACAGCAAATCATTCAAGACCCCAAGGCAGATATTCGAGTCAAGATCGAACGAATGTTCGATGCCACATTGGCTCGGAATCCCAGTAAAAAAGAAGCGACCGCGTTTCTGCAATTGGTACAAACGTCCGGTTCACCGGTCGAGGGTTTGGAAGATATTTGGTGGGCATTGTTGAATAGCAACGAGTTCATTTTTAACCACTAGGAGCGAGTCCCATGTTTTTTACAACTCCGTCCGGCATGTCGCGGCGTCATTTCATGAGTCACATGCTGGGCGCTTCGGCGATGGTCGGCGCTTCGATGGCCATGAACCACTCGTTGGCATCGGCAGCCGCCACGCTGCGCGCAAACAACAAACGCTGCATTTTGATGTGGATGGGCGGCGGCCCTTCAACGATCGATATTTGGGATCTGAAACCAGGCGCGGCCACTGGCGGTCCCTTCAAACCGATTCGCACGACCGGCGACCTCGAAATCTGCGAACACATGCCGTTGACGGCTCAAGTGATGGATCGCCTCTCGATCATCCGCAACATGAGCACCCGCGAAGCGGACCACGATCGCGGCCGTTATTACATGCACACGGGCTATGTACCAAATCCCAACGTTCAACACCCCAGCTACGGTTCGGTGGTCGCTCACGAATTGGCCGAATACCGCAAGGACTTGGAGATTCCTCCGTTTGTTTCGATCGGCGGTGGCAGTGAAGGGCCAGGGTTCTTGGGGATGTCCTGGGCTCCGTTCAACGTCGACTCGAATGGTCGCATTCGCGATCTGGAAATGAGTGTCAACGAGGCTCGCTTGCAACGCCGCTTGGCGTCGTTGCAAATGCTGGAGACCAGTTTCATCAGCGAGAATCGCGGTGCGGCGGCTGCCGAACATGCCAAGGTTCTGGATAAGACGCTTCAGTTGATGACCAGCCAACAAATGTCGGCCTTCAACGTGGCTCAAGAACCGACAGCCGTTTCCGAACGTTACGGTCAAACGAACTTCGGTCGCAGCTGTTTGCTGGCCCGTCGTTTGGTGGAGGCCAATGTGCCGTTTGTCGAAGTCAATTTGGGCGGCTGGGACAATCACGACAACATCTTCCCGACCTTGCGAGACCAACGCCTCCCAGAACTGGACAAAGGCATGAGCGCTTTGGTCCAAGACCTGACCGAACGCGGCTTGTGGCAAGACACGGTTGTGTTATGGATGGGCGAATTTGGTCGCACCCCACGAATCAACGGCAATACCGGCCGCGATCACTGGGCACGATGCTGGAGCGTTGTCGCGGGTGGCGGCGGAATCAAGGGCGGGATCGCCGTTGGAAAAACAAACGAAGACGGCACTCAAGTGGACGGCCCAAGCTACTCGTCGGAAGACCTGATGGCCAGTATCTGCCAAGCGATGGGTATCTCGCTCAGCACCACCTTCCAAAGCAGCAACGGCCGCCCGATGAAGATCGCCAACGGCGGTAAGCTCATCAAGGAACTGTTCAGCTAGGTCCTATGGCTACGTCGAATTTGGCTCGTCGTTTGTTGGAACGACGAGCCTTTTTTTTGTTTTGCGGGTCCGGACCGTTGGTCGGAAGCCTCCTCCATCGTGGACCTTTGTATAGTATGATGGGGGCCATGAGCTCCAAAGAACTTCGCTATCGTCTGGCGAGATTGGACCGGCGCGTCCGTCAAACCCAGCAAATTGAAACACTGAACCATGTGCTCGGGCAAATTCTGCCCAGCAATCGCTTCTACGCGAGTAAATTGGCGGATCGCTTGTCGTCCGCGCCGAAGTTCGTTCGCTCGGCCGAGGAGTTGCTGGAGCTCCCGTACACGTTCAAAACCGAACTGCAGCAGAACTTTCAACTTGGCGGAGTCTTACCCGATCAAGGCGCGATCCTGCCAGCGAACCTAACTTACGAGCTAGGTCGTTATGTTCGCTATCACCAAACTTCGGGCACGAGCGGCCGACCGCTCGTGGTGATGGACACCGCCGAAGATTGGCAATGGTGGTCGGACGCTTGGCAGTTTGTGCTGGATGCTGCCGCCATCGAAATGGGCGACCGAGCGGTTCTGGCGTTTTCCTTTGGGCCATTCATCGGGTTTTGGAGCGCGTTCGACGCTTTAGTGCAACGCGGTGTAATGGCGATTCCCGCCGGCGGCCTCAGCAGCATTGGTCGCCTGCAGCTTCTCCGCACCACAGCAGCCGACACGATGTTTTGCACGCCCAGCTACGCGATGCATTTGGCAGAAGTAGGTCGAGAACACCAGTTGGTCGTCGGCGACCTGCCGATCAAAAAGATTATCGTAGCAGGTGAACCCGGCGGCAGCGTGCCCGCGATTCGCGATTCGATCGAATCCAGTTGGCAGGCCAAGTTGATCGACCACTGTGGCGCCAGCGAAGTTGGCCCCTGGGGTTTCAACACTCCGGACGGCTCAGGGCTGTTTATCAACGAACACCACTTCATCGCCGAATTTCGCAGCGTCGAACGCGACGCGCCCGCAAACGAAGGGGAGTTAAGCGAGTTGGTCCTAACCTCACTCGGACGACTCGGGGCACCCGTCATTCGCTATCGGACGGGCGACTTGGTGCGTCCGATTTTCCAACACGACCACGACAACACGTGGGTCTATCTCAAAGGCGGTGTTCTGGGTCGCGTTGACGACATGCTGATAATCCGCGGCGTCAATATTTTCCCCAGCTCCATCGAACAAATCCTACGTAGCTTCCCCGAAGTCGTCGAATATCGGATGACGGCCTTGAAACAGGGGCATCTGGACTTTTTAAAAATCGAAGTCGAGGACCGCTTGGACCAACCCCAACGCATTGCGCAAGAACTGCAAGTCCGCTTGAACTTGAAGGTCGAAGTAGCTGCCGTGCCAATTGGTTCTTTGCCACGATTCGAGATGAAGGGCCGCCGTTTCCAGGACAATCGACACTTGGACCATTGACCGGACACTCGTTGGCTTCTTTCCGCCAAACCAATCGACGACCGAAAAAGAAAACGCTAAACTCGGAACGCAGCATTTCGGCTGATTGATAATTGATCAAGAGGAACAAGCAGATGATTCGAGTTGGTATAGCTGGCCTGGGCTTCATGGGCTGGATTCATTGGTTGGCCTACAAACGAATTCCCGGCATGGAAGTCGTGGCGATCTGCGAAACCGACCCCGTCAAACGAGCGGGTGATTGGCGCGGGATTCAAGGCAACTTTGGGCCGCCGGGCGAAGTCGTGGATCTGTCGCGGGTCACTGCTTACGATTCTTTGACCGCGATGTTGGCCAATGGCGATATCGACATGATCGACATCTGCTTGCCGCCCGCCTTGCATCATGACGTCGCAATCCAAAGCCTCAACGCCGGCAAACACGTGCTGAGTGAAAAGCCCATGAGCTTATGGACGGACAAGTGCGAACTCATGGTCGCCGCCGCCCAAGCGAACAATCGTCAATTGATGGTCGCTCATGTGTTGCCGTTTTTTCCCGAGTACGCCGTGGCTCGACAAGTGATCGCCGAAGGAACCTATGGCAAGTTATTGGGTGGGCGATTTCTGCGAGTGATTTCGGACCCCCAATGGCTCACAGGCTTTTACGATCCGAACAAAATCGGCGGCCCGATGCTGGACCTGCACGTCCACGACGCCCATTTGATTTGCTTGTTGTTTGGCCGTCCCAAAGAGGTGATCAGTCGTGGCCGCGTCAAGGGCTCCGTTGCGAAGTATTGGAACTCGTTCTTGACCTTCGACGATCCAGACCAAACCGTTTGCATCACTTCAGGAGTTATCGATCAACAAGGACGCAGCTTCACTCATGGGTTCGAAATCCACTTGGAGCGAGCGACCTTGCATTTTGAATTGGCCGTGATCGATGGCAAAGTGGAAGCCATGCCATTGAAGATCATCACCGCCAG
>JAUXWY010000454.1 GCA_030681235.1 Pirellulaceae bacterium
GGTACACCAGCGCTCGCTCATTTACCTTTGTACCGAAAAAGATCAGGAACTAGTTTCGGGGTATTTTATCATCGCACGCGGCTTTGACCACGAGCCCGATGATAGAGTTCACTCGCTTGCCGCCGAACGTCGTCCGCTAACGAATATTCGCCCGCTTCCTCCAACTCCCAGGCCGATTCTTCAAGCATTCGAGCCGCGTGCCGAATGCGATGTGATTGCTCGGGTTGAGCATCCGGTCGGCTGTTTGGTACTGGGCCGTTGTCTGGGCGATGGTTGTCGTGGCGATGGTTCGGTGGTTGGAAATTCGGTGGTTGTGGTTGCAGTAATTGCCCATGGTTCGGCTGCCCATGGTTCGGCTGCAAGTATGGTCGCAGCCAGTGTTGTGGCTGCTCGTGTGGTGGCTGCATGTGTGGTGGCTGCATGTGCTGTTGTTGCATGTGTGGGGGAAGCGTTGATGGTGGCTGCCCGTGCGGTGGCAGCCCGTGCGGTGGCATCCACTGTTGAACAAGGTTTTCGGACTGCCTTTGGACCCAAATCGGTGCGGCGGAAGCGGTAGAACCCTGCAACGGTTGATTGACGCATGAATTGACGCACGAATTCAATGGCACTGCATCGACGCAAATGGGTGGTTGGGGCGGTTGATTTGACACAGAGGGGATTCTGTTCGGCAATGTATCAGGCGATGTCGCTGGCCATGTGCTTCGAGTCTCTTGATCTTCCTGAATCAGTGCGGCCAGCGCCACTTGAAAATCTTCGGCACTGCCGAGGCCCGTCCCCACTCGTGCCCGCAGCGCCATCATTTCCTGAAGTTGCCCCGAATTTTCTGGGGAAACTACCGGAAATGAACTTCGCGGCAACGTACTACACTGCGGCGCGCAAATTAATGGCAGACCGATCGGGCCGGCTTCCAGTTGAGGCACCGTTTCCACCAACACTGCGACCGTCGCAGGTTCTTGCGTGCCAGGAAATTCTGCGGAAGGCAGCAACAGCAGCCAGCCAAACATGCTAGCGGAGCCCGCAACTTGCAACAGAGCGGTGGCCGAAACAAAGCCGCAACACGAATTCAATAACCCAATCATCGTACACTCCTTTGTGAGTGAATCTCACATCCTTCGAGCTTCACCGCAGTATCCAATCGAGACGTCGGTACGCCCGGGATTATAATCGAAGGCCTCGCTCAGCTCCAACACGAGTTTTTCGGCGAGTGCTTCAAGCATGAGCTCGAATCGATGCCTACAGCTCAAATGTTGATTTCTCGAAAGCGTAGCCACAGTACAAGCATCTGGCATGACGGTTGCTCAGTCGTCGCTTGCAACTTGGACACTCGGTCGGCTTGGCTTGGTTCTTGCCATCCAAGACACCATCCCGCAAATCGATCTCACGCAATTTCTCGAACAACGTCTCATCACCAATTCCGGCTCGATCTCGAACGATCTCCCAGAGCGACTCGCAGATTAGCAAAGTCTTGGCCACGCTTTCTTCCAGAGCCTTGACCCGTTGTTCGGCGTCGCGAGCCTGAGAAGCGGCCCGTTGAGCATCCGCTGCAGCACCGATGTCGGCCGAGCGACCACCGAATCTATCGTAACCGTACATTCCGAATAAGCTTGGCATAATCGAGTGTCCCTGGATGATGGAGTTGCTGTTGGGGCATGAACGGCTTGGTGCGCGCCAAACATGTTGTAACGTCTTTCACGATTGTAGCACGATTGACTCAACCAACCGACGGCGAATCAACCGTTTTTGAAAAAACAGCCCCGTCGACGCGTATTTTGGCATAGGCTTTCACGTCGCACGTTTGCCCCGCAGGGTCCAGATGCCGTCGTCGATTCCAACGGGAATCGAGAGTTTTTCTGAACGAACGGCTCTGCAACCAAACTGCCGCGAAGATAAACTTGTAGCGCAGGAGTGTTTCAACAATGAGCAAAAAGAGTCAGCGTGGCCTTCGCTTGGTCGAAGGTAAAATCCAAGGCGAATTATTGCGCCGAGTCTGTTGGCATTGGACTCTGTTCTTGGCGTTATCGGTCGGTTTGACGATTGGACTCCACGTCCTCACTACGGACCCCAGCGTTCCGTTAGCCAATCAAATTTGGCAAATGTCCGTCACGAACTTCTGGCCATTTTTGGCATTGGTCGCTTTGTTGCCGTACTTCTTGGTTGACACCGTCCGACTAAGTTCGAATTTTGCTGGTCCAATCGTCCGGTTGCGCCGAGCCATGGAAAGGTTGGTCCAGAAAAACGACACCCGGCCGTTGACCTTTCGCGAGGGAGATTTTTGGCTGTCTGCGGCTGACGCTTACAACGCCGTTCTCGATCGACACATGCAACTTCAAGAACGGATCGCCACCTTAGAAGCGGAACTACAACGCTACAAGAGCGATGCTCTGCCTCTAACCGCGAATTCGATGGAGTAGCGAACTCATGTTTCAGCTTAGTATTAGTACTAGCCGAACTCATAGGAATTCGCCAAGACGTCGTGGAAGTGCGACCGTCGAGTTGGCGGTTTGCCTGCCGGTTATCCTGTTACTGATTGCAGGTGCCATCGAAGGCGCGAACTTCGCGTTCCTGCGCCAGGCCCTGGCGCAATCCGCGTACGAAGGCATCAAAGTTGCTGTTCGTCGCAACAGCACTCCCGCGCAAGGGTTGCAGGCAGCGCAACGAATCACTCAACAACGCAACATCCAGGGAGCGACGTTTCAGTTTCAGCCAGATCCGGCAACGGCAGCCCCGGGATCGCCGGTCACTTTGATCGTCACGGCTCCAGGGGACGCGAACAGTCAGTTTCCCATCGGGCCATTTGCTAACCAAACAATCTCGATCCGCGCTACGATGGCTCGCGAATAGTACAAGGCACACAAGTCATGATTTTGAGCCAATTTCGTCCCACACGAAAAACTCCGGAACGGCGAAATGGAGCGACCACCGTCGAGTTGGCGATGGTACTCCCAATCTTCTTTGCGCTTTTATTTGCGGCGTTCGAACTTGGCCATGCCAACTTGATGCGACAAGGAGCGGAGTCCGCAGCTTATGAAGCAGCTCGCGCGGCCATTGTCCCGGGCTCGACCAATGCCGATGTGCAAAATGCGGCCCGACGCGTGCTCGACACTGTTGGGGTCGCTCAATTCACGCTCACCACACAACCTGCCAACCTACAGACACCCTCGGACGAATTGGAAGTCAATATCGCCGTGCCTTTGGATCAAAACCTGACCTTCGCCACATTTGTCCAAGGATTCGTGTTTACAAGTCAGTGTCGATTGTCGCGTGAGCGCCGCTAAGGCATGGATTTCGGCGCTGCGATCGTTATCGAATTCCCTCAAGCTCATTGGGATAAAAACTTATGCTCACTCCATACCACCAAGTTCTCCGGTCCCAGCGGATCGCAGGTTATCGTGAATGTTCTCGGACCGGCGGCATGTTGATTTTGATTGTCACTGCGATCACCATCTTGTTCGTGGCCGCGGCCATTAGCATCGATGTGGCC
>JAUXWY010000455.1 GCA_030681235.1 Pirellulaceae bacterium
GGTACACCAGCGCTCGCTAAATCGATCCTGTT
This sequence comes from Pirellulaceae bacterium, assembly GCA_030681235.1. Lineage (GTDB taxonomy): Bacteria > Planctomycetota > Planctomycetia > Pirellulales > Pirellulaceae > M30B19. The sequence goes on from JAUXWY010000455.1 coordinate 33, forward strand.
GCCGTGCTTTGGCCAATGTTGTTCCGAGTTAAAATGCGAGGTTTGGAGCGAGTCTGCGGATAATGGGTTGGTTTTGTCGATCCAACTCGGGATGCTGCCGACTGGGAACTAGTGGGGACAGTGGCTAGTTACTCGGGTCGAGGTTATCGATGGCATTGGCAGTGGTTTCAGAGATCACTCGACAATTCAAGTCTATTGTCGCAAAGCGGGAGCCCGATCTGGAGCAAACTCTCGAATGTCGCTTTCTGTTGCGCGACGGATTTTATGTGGGGCATGTGTTGAATTGGGATGCCTATCGCGGCGTTTGGTTCAGCGACGCCAACGAAATGAAGATCTATCGCAACCACGAGTGGCTAATGTCCATACCGGTTCGGATCGACGAGCTAGAAGTCGCTCCCCCGATTCCAGACGCAAACACGGTTCCTGGGCGCGCGGACGTACGACCGTCGAAGTCGGCGGCTTGATGCCACGCGTTAACCGTTGTTAACCGAGGACTTGGTCGGCTGCGTCCCAACCGCTCTTGATGCACTGCGGGATTCCGACGCCTGCATAGGCATTGCCAGCCAAGGCGAGACCCTTGTGCCGGGCGACGAAATGTTTGATTCGCTCAATGCGTTGCCGATGCCCGACATGATATTGTGGCATCGCCCTGCGCCAACGCACCACGTGGCTTTCGATCGGGTCCGCGGTAAACGGTATCCAGCGACGCAGTTCCCGGACAGAACTTTCGATCAGTCGTTGATCATCCCACTCGACGTGGTCGGGGTTTAGAGCGCCGCCAAAAAAACTGCGAGTCAGCAAGTCGGACGAGGCACATCGACCGGGAAATTTTTGGCTGGCGAAACTGGTCGCAATCAAAGGGCTGTCCAAAATTGTTGGTACGACCAATCCAAAGCCAAGCTGCTCGCCGTTGTCCGCAAACTGATTGCGGTGAAAACGGGACACCACGATCGCCGCACTTGCGTATTCAATTTGCTCCAAGCTCGTCGCGAGATCTGCATCAAGATTCTGCAACAGCTTGGCAGCGGCATAAGCCGGTGTCGCCAAGACCACGGAATTAAAATCCTCCGTGATCGGGACCGATGAAGAACCTCGGCGGCGGACCACCGACCAACCGTTCGTCGAGCCAACCAAGCGGTTCACCGTTGTGCCGCTTTCTAGAACAACGCCGTGGTTCTGTAGCCAAATTGTGATCGCGTCGATCCACCGACTCATGCCGTCCCGAGGTGTTAGAAACAAACCGTACCGCACACCAGAACTGTCGATTGATTTTGTGCCTGCCGTCGCAGCGAGCGCGTCCTGTAGTTGTGCGGTCGATGAATCGTCGGCAGATCGCTCGTGAGTCCGATGCTTCGACGATCGGAGCAAACTACCGGACTGCCGCTCCAAATCCGCGAACTCGGTCAAGGCCGCGTCCATGCTCAATTTCGCTGGATCGGCCGTAAAAATGCCGGAGACCAATGGTTGAATCAGCCAATCGTAGGCTTCTTGTCCCCAATGCCGGACCGCAAACGACTGGAAGGACTCATCAGTAGTAGAACCCGGTCGAAAATGTCGGCGCAGCTTGAGCACCCACGGTTCGAGCCTCATCCGAATTTTTGCTCGGCGGCTCAAAATCGTGGACTTCCAAATCGAGTCCCAACGCTGCGGGACCAACAATGAAAAACCGGCAGGTATGGGTGCGGCCCCGTGTCGGGTTGCCACCAGAGCACCGCGGCGCTGTTCATTGGTTGGGATCAATTGATCTAGAAAACCAATCGCTTCACAAAGTTGCAAAGCCCACGGAAGTTTCGTTGTGAACATGTCGGCACAGAGTTCGACAAAGCCATCGTGGAGCGGCTGAGTTTGCAGGACACCGCCCCAAGTCGAATTCGATTCACACACGACGACGTTTGGTCGCGGTTGATTTCGTTCTTGAGCACGAATGACCAAGCGAACGGCCGTCGCCAAGCCAGAAATGCCACCCCCAACGACCAAGATCTTGTCGTGAGTGCCGTTAAGCGAATGAGCTGGCATGGGAGATTGCACGATTTGATAATGGACCGGTTGTGGATAACGTCGCAACGAACGATGGACACTTCGCCGCAAGTGGTAGGTTCTAATCCGGTAATCCGACTCGTTTGAAAACAAAGGCTTCGTCGCGTGCTTGGTCCGTCGGTTGATTTCGCATGGCAACCCATACATGCAATTCATTCGGGCCGACCAATTTGTAGGTGAGTCCGCCGAAATACGCCGCGTTCTCTTCCACTTTGATCAATGGAAACTTCACCATCCCATCCTTTTCTTCCCATCCCACCATATCCGGATGAAAATGTTTCAATCGGAGCGCCACGCCGTTCTCGTCCGAGTGCATGCTGAAGAATTCGCTAAACACCAACTTTCCCTCACGGGCGTAGCGAAAGCTGCCGGTCATCGTGTTGTTCCAAACCGGCAAGAAAACTTCTTCGCATTCGCCGCCCAACCCCGTCCCGACCCAACGTCCCACCAAGAAACTGAATTTTTCCAATTCGGCCTTGGCTGGTTTGGCTCCCTCATCCAGTTGGAATGTATTTTCGGTGAAGGCCGTTTGAGCCTGGAGCATCGACGGCGAACAACAAGTCCAACAAATGGCGATCATGATCAAGGTACGGTTCATTATTCTGCTTCCTGAACGGTTTACTTAGCTAAGCGTCTATCCCCAAAGGGGTCTGACCCTTTGGAGGCGAGTCGCTTTTTTAACCTATTTACGAGACTCGCCGGAGAGGGTCAGACCCCTTTGGGGATAGACTCTTAGGCGGTTGTGGAATAAACGAGTCGGTTTCGTTGAGTCCGGCACAAAAATCCCCCAACAAGTTAGCAGCCGCGTCCAAATCGTCCCACTGACAAACTTCGACAGCGCTGTGCATGTAGCGATTGGGAATGGCAACTAATCCGGTGGCCACCCCGTGTCCACTGATTTGGATGGCATTGGAGTCGTTCGGTGCCGCTCGGCCCAGTGCCGCCATTTGGTGCTTGAGACCCAATCGTTCCGCAGTTTCTCGCAGTCTCCGCACCACTTCGGGGTTCATGTTGGGACCGCGAAAAATGACCGGGCCTTTTCCAAGTGACACTTCTCCCAATTGTCGACGATCGATTGTGGGGCAGTCCGTCGCGTGTGTCACATCGACCGCGATACCGACGTGTGGGCGAATTCGTTCCGCCGAAGTGGTCGCGCCGCGAAGACCAATTTCCTCGGCGACTGTCGAAACCGCAAAAACACCCACTCGAGCGCCCTGCAGCTTGGCGCGACGCAACCCCTCGACCACCGTCCAAACTCCCACTCGATTATCCAATGCCACAGCAGTAATCGCTCCACCGTACAGCTCTTGATGTCCCATTTGCATGGTCACAGGATCACCCACACGAACCAATTGTCGACTTTGTTCTTGGTTGGCCGAACCGATATCGATCCACATTTCAGTAAACTTGACGACCGTGTTCCGTTCGCTTTCCTCCAACAAGTGGATCGGCTTGCGGCTGATCACACCCGGCACACAACCGTTCTCGGTCCATACTTGAACGCGTTGTCCGATCAGTTGCTGAGGGTCCCACCCGCCGACCGTTTGGAAGTTCAGGAAACCGTTGTCGTCGATTTGTGAAACGAGCAAGCCGATTTGATCCGCATGCCCCGCCAACATGACCCGCGAATTTGATTCCGGATTAATCGACAAAGTCAAATTGCCATGGAGATCGAAGTCGATCGAATCGCAGAAGCTGGATGCATACTGACGGACAACGGATTGAACTCGCTGTTCGTCGCCGGAGACTCCTGGGGTTGCCAACAAGCGATACAAAAAATCGCGACTTTCGTCACTCACGGTTCGGGGACTTTCTAGGGCTGAGATTGAACAACGGTGGCCGTTGATTCCGTCAAGACTTGAATGGCGCGTTGTAACTGAGGATCACGTTCCGTCAGCGGTCGTGGATCGTCAAATTGAACTTGATCGGCGGGCTCATCGGCTGGTTTCTTCGGCGGCAACTCTCCGGCTTCCTCCGCTGCCTTTTCTGCGGCGGCGATCTGGGCAGCCGTTTCCTTCATGCGATCTTCGATTTCGTCCAACGACAACCCGAGTTCTCGGCGATCCCACAGTGCCGCCAGGATCGCGCGATCACGGATGTTCATCGGGATAGTCAAGTCGGGTCGATCCGGTCGGACACCCCAATCTGCCGCTTTTTCGGCAGCGGAAATCGCGCCATTTTTCTGTTCCGATCGCCAGCGCATCCGATGGATATTGCGTCCGTCCGGGCGCCAGTAACTTGCGGTCGTCAAATTCAGAAAAGTCCGTGCTCTGGGCAATGAATACTGAGTTTGCACAGTGCCTTTACCAAAGGTCTGCTCGCCCACGATCGTTGCGATCTTATGATCTTGAAAACAGGCCGAGACAATTTCGCTCGCACTGGCCGAGCCACCGTTGACCAAAACCACAATAGGAACAGACTTCGACAACCCCTTACGTGGACTTCCGCGAAACGTTTGCTGAATCTCGCCCTGGCGATCACGAATGGTGACAATGACTTGTTCAGAACTGTCCAAGAACAGATCGCTGACCCCAATTGCGGCATCCAGTAACCCTCCTCCGTTCTCGCGTAGATCCAATATCAGGCTCTCGATTTTGCCATCGATCTTGGCAAGAACCTGTTGAAGTTCTTCCGCAGTTCGCGAACCGAATTGCTTGATTCGAATGTAACCGATCTGAGGGTGGTCTTCTAAGTTAAAGTACCACCCGCCAATCTCGTCAGGACGGTCGCCGACCACTGTGAATGTGGGAATCATGCGCCGAGGAACACTGACCGACCACGACAACCAGTCCTGCGTCGCTGGTTGCCAGCGTTGGACGTCCAACTGAACTTGAGTCCCTTCCGGTCCCTTCAACATCCCGCGGATGTCTTCGAACGATTCAAGCTCCGCCACAGAGCGCCCATCGATGCTCACAATCTGGTCCCCGGCGATCAGCCCAGCTTCCATGGCGGGGCCACCAAAGACCGGTTTCACGATCAACACCACATTTTTCGATGGCTCCGGACGAATGTGAATGCCTAATCCCGCATAAGATTGATTGAGGAAGTCGACGCGGTCGTCAGCCGCCTTACCCGACAAATAGTACGAATGGACATCCAAATTCTCGAGCATTCCATTGATCGCCGAAGTCAACAGTTGCTCTCGATCGACATCGTACAGCGACTGCGTGGCCATCAATTCGCCAGCCGTCGCGACAATGCTGGCCATTCGATTTCTGGCCGAAATTTGATAACAAGCGAAACTGGTGACAGCGGCGAGCAGAATCACCAAAATGTGTCGCGGAGGCATCGGGGGCTTTCTGGGCAACGTGGAGCAACCAACCGTCTTCGCACTAGTCTAACGGCACGCATCGACCGTCGCCAAGTGCCGGTCGTCCAGAATCACTCGGAAGCAGCTATCAGACTATTCGGGCCATTGACGAATCAACTGAGCGTCCTCGACTTGGTAGATTCGAATCTTGCCATCGTGGTCGCCAACCAAAACCCGCTTGCCATCCGGGCTGAGAGCCAAAGTGTACAGCGGCTGGGGATTGTGCGCATAGTTCCTGACCAATTGCGCGTTGTCACCGCGATGCAAACGAGTGTGACCGTCCAGCGACACCGAAACCAATTGTTCCGAATCACCTACATAAGCGATAGCCGAAATCTCCTTGCCGAAACCGGTGATCGATTGGCGACGTTCGCCCGTTTCGACGTCCCAGACCTTGACGGTTTTGTCCGCACTGGCGGTGGCCAACTGTTGAGCCTGATCTTGCCAAGTCAGGCTTTGGACAAAATGCGTGTGTCCTTCCAAGATCTTGACCATCGCGCCGGTCTGAGGATCATGCAATCGACAAAGCTTGTCGGCGCCCGCCGTCGCCAGCCACTTTCCATCAGGCGAGTATTCGATCGCCAAAATGGTATCGCTGTGGACTTGGCCGTAGTCGCGTTGGACGGCGCCCGTTGCCACGTCCAACTCCTTCAAGTCCCCAAAGCGACTGGGGGGCCCACTACCGACCGCCAAGTTGCGATCGTCCGGACTAAAAGCCAAGGCGGTAATTCGGGCGGAAAACAATTCATCGTTCTCGTTGCCCCATGTTTGCACAAGTTCCCAAGGCAAATCGAGGTTCCACTGCCAGGTTCGTTGGTCCGTACGGATCGTGGCGATTTGATCGACAGTCACGGCGACTTGAGCGGTCGTCGCAGTCATGATCGACTCGAGCCCGTTTGACGCGTCGCTTGCAGCGTCCGTTGGCGGTTGCAAGACAGCTACCGGCTGACCGGTCCCGGTAGAATACAACGCGCCGTGCCCAGTGGCCGCGATCAAGAGTACCTGCCGTGACCGGGCATCGAAAGTGGCCGCCAGAGTCTCTCCGCGCCCGGCCGCTGTAACTTTTTCCAACGACTGTTGATGCTGGACCAACGCTTGGCGGTGCGTCTC
>JAUXWY010000457.1 GCA_030681235.1 Pirellulaceae bacterium
GGTACACCAGCGCCGGCTAAAGCCGGTACACCAGCGCCGGCTAAAGCCGGTACACCAGCGCCGGCTAAAGCCGGTACACCAGCGCCGGCTAAAGCCGGTACACCAGCGCCGGCTAAAGCCGGTACACCGGCGTTCGCTAAACCGATGCTGTTGCGCAACGCCTGAATGCAATTCACCGCTTGGCGAATGGCACCAGGGTGAATAAGTTGTGTTGCTCGCGAGCGGTTGTGTTCTACCGTGACCGACACCAATCGAACAGGGGCACAGCCGGGGCTGCTTCGCTGTGCTTTGTTTTGAAAATGCCCCAACGGAAACAACAGAGGATCGCGGATCATGACGCAGGTAAAACGGCCTCTGGGCGATGATGAAGAGACTGACGACGGATCCGGTTCGACTGGGGCGACAACCCCGGGTTCGGCGACCGATCCGTTTCTGGATGCAGATTTGGGACCGACGTTGTGGACGCAAATCGCTCCAACTGGCAAACGGTACTGGCCGTTTATCTTGCTACTGGCGATCGCACTCAGTGGCTTCTCGTACTATTGGCGGAATCATGTAGTACCGACTCAACCTTTGGTTTGGCAGATTGGCTCGGATGTTCAGCTTCGACAAGCCATTGGATCGGGACATCCGGTCCTTGTGTGGTACGACCCGTTCCACCAAACCGAAGTAACGAACAGTGACTTGAATGGGGAGAAGCCATCAGCGCTGGATCATTCCTTAGGATCGGCAATCGCCTCGTTGGACGTACCGATCGTTCGCCAATCGTTGCGGTTGCGTTCGGCCGAGTTATGGAAAGTTGAAACGCTGCCGAAGGCTGATTTGGTCGAGCAGTTGCTGGCTGAGGAAAATGTATCGAAACCAGTGTTGTTGTTGTGGCATGCTGAACCGTCGCGCAGGGTCTACTTGAAAACGGACGAGATCAATGTCCAAGCCATCTTGAGTTGGCTTGAAACGACAAGGCGCCGTCATGTTTGAACAACAACCATACGACCTACATTCAAACGGTTTACCTCCCAACGATATCCTGGGTGAACTCTCTGCGGAACTGGCCGATAAGACCCGACGCCTGTGGCAGATTGTGCAATCCATGGCTCAGCCGATTGTTGCCTTTAGTGGTGGGGTGGATTCTTCGTTGGTGGCTGCCGTGTTGGCTCACACGCATGGCACGCGAGCGTTGTTGGTCACGGCTGACAGTCCCAGTCTGTCTCAGAGGCAGCGTGCGATCGCCGAACGCGTTGCGAACGAACTGAAATTGCCGCATCGTTGGCTCGCGACACAAGAGGCCGACGATCCGTTGTATCAACGCAACCATCGCGACCGCTGTTACTATTGCAAGTCGCATTTATACGCGGCCTTACGGACGGTTGCTGAACAGTATCCTGGAGCCACCATTGTCAGTGGCACCAATTTGGACGACTTGAGCGATTACCGACCGGGGTTGCGGGCGGCGGATGAGCAAAACGTTCGGGCCCCTTTGGCCGAGTCGGGCTTCGGTAAAGCCGATGTTCGAAACTTGGCCCAAGTGTTGCAACTATCGGTTCACGCATTGCCAGCCGCTCCTTGCTTGGCCAGCCGTTTGGCCTATGGTGTTGATGTGACAACGGATCGCCTCCATCGGGTGGAGCAGGCGGAAAGTATTCTGTGGGCGGCGGGTTTCTCGGACGTTCGCGTGCGAGTCTTGCCGGGTGAGATCGCAAGAATTGAAGTTCCCAAGACCGAGGTGCCTCGGTTAATTGAGTGGCTGGAGTCGCGATCGATCGGTGCCCGGGACCGTGAGATTGATGCGATCGGCTTCGCGGACGTTCAGATTGCCCCGGAGGGGTTTGTATCTGGAAGTCTCAACGCCGTCGAAAATGCGACGCCCGAATCGCCTTTCCCCAAACTGCCCATCCTGTGAAAATACCGTGAGATACTGGAGAATTTGGTCAATTTAACCCGTAATTGGCCGAATGTTACGCGGTGGTGAACGAAATATTTGTTGCGGAAAAACGACAATCCTCGACGGAGTACGGCTTGTGGTTTAAACTGCTGATTAAGACCGTCGACCAGGCGGGATCTGTTCGTCCAAAGGCGAGGCTGAGGGGGGTAGCTCGGGTTCTCGTCTTCGTTCAGATTTGGCAAAGCGGTGATATGGTGATATACTGACACGATCTGAGGGAAGCGATGTACGAAGATTATGAATTTGACGGCCGAGAGTCCGGTGCAAGTACGATTATCGGCGTGTTGGTACTGTCGTTGTTGATCCTGGGCGGGGCCTACGGGTTGATTTACTACCTCCAAGGAGCCTTTGTCGGCCGCCAATTCTTGACGGCTTTGGTGTCGCCGGTCGGATTCTTTTGGATGATCTTTCTAGTTGGTGCCATGACGGCGACGTTTACGAAACAGCGGTTTTTGGCGGTCGTGCTGTGGCTGTCGATGATTGGTTTGAGCTTGTTGGGCAACGGAACGGTTGCGAACAATTTGGTTTCCGGACTGGAAGCGCCGCACCAACCGATTGAGATCGCGAAAATGGAAGAAGTTCAGTACGGCTTTGTGTTGGGCGGTGCTGTCAAGGTCGTCAAGAATCGGCAAATCGATTTGAACTCCGCTGGCGAGCGGGTGACCGAGGCGATTCGACTTTACAAGGCTGGCAAGATCAAGCACTTGGTTTTTACGGGCAGCCCGTTTTTGTACCAGGATGATGAAATCAAATCCCAGAATGCCGTCAAGGTCGAAAGTCCGGCTGACCCAAAGCAGGAACCGGAAGTCGCATCCGGAGATGCCGCGCCCAAGAGTCCCGAAAACGAAGTTCCTGCTGCGGCAAAGGACGCAGAAACGCCTGCGATTTCGGACCGCTCACTCAGTGCCTATGAACATGCGATGCGGAACTTTTTGACGGCCGATGGAGTTGCGGAAACCGACTACACCTTTTTAGGTGGACGGAACACGCACGAAGAGATGCAACGAATCGACGAGTTTTTGGCCGACAAGACACAGGGTAAATTCGGCCTCATCACGTCAGCGTCGCACATGACTCGCGCGATGGCGTTGGCACACAAACAAGGGCTTACATTGACGGCGCTCCCCGTAGACTTCCGATCGGGACCGGTCGATGAAGATCCGGTTTTTTTCATTCCTCGGGAAGATGCTTTGACTTCGTCAGGCGTGGCGATCCGAGAGTACATTGGCAGTTGGCTTTATTAGAGTTAGAGTTTAAACTCGCGAAGTATGAATGACCGTCTAAGCCTTGGCAAAGTTGCATGTTGGTCGATAGCAGGCGCCGCGTGGTGCTTGGCGACGATCTCGGCATTGGAGACCGCTCGGTTCCAGGCCGTTGTCGGGGCGAACCAAGCGTCGATCGAACTCGAACCATCGAGGGTACGGCCGACGGCATTTGCGGTGCGGCAGGAACCTGAGGCGAAAGAGCTGGAGCTGGCGGAAACGAAGCCGCCGGTGGTTCGTGCCAATTCGACCTGGGAAGATCTATTGGCACAGGGCCCATTCGAGCGGCCGTTCCTACTGCAAATCAAAGGCTTGATCGACCATACGACCTTGCGGTATGTGCAATCTGCTCTGCGTCAAGCTCAAGGTATCGATGCCGATTTGATTGTGGTCGAGATCGATTCACCTGGCGGTGGTGCGGTCGAGAGCATGGAAATCGCCGACATGCTTGCGCAAATCCAGTGGGGGCAGACCGTCGCTTGGATTCCTCGCGAAGCCACTTCGGGCGGAGCGATGATTGCGCTCGGTTGCCAGTACATCGTGATGCAACCGGGGGCAACGATTGGGGACATCGGCGTCATTCAACTCGATCCCACGATGGCTGCATTTCGTTATGCTCCGGCCAAGATCCGCTCGATCTTGGTTGCTAAAGTGCGAGCCTTGGCGGAACGACACGGTCGATCGCCGGAACTTGCTGAAGCGATGGTGGACGAATACGCGGTCGTTTATCAACAATCGGACGACCCGCAACAATTCAAGCTTGTCTCCATCGGTGCTCCTGATGAATTGGGTGCTGCCCCAGCGGCGGGTGTGGCCGCGCAAGTGGAGGAAGAGCTGCCGGGTGGCTGGAGACTGGTACCGGAATCTCGTTTAGGACGCTTTGTAACCTTGCCGCTTTCTCGAGCGATAGCTTTGGGCTTCAGCCAACATCATTGCGAAAACTTTGCCGAGTTCGAGGGTCAGTTGAAATTGCAGGGCGAGTGGACGGTACGGCAGTACGGCTTTACCGATCGAGTTGTCGATTTCTTGAACAACTTTTGGATCACTTTGCTCTTGTTGATTGTGGGCATCATTGCCTTGTTTATGGAAATCGCTTCACCTGGAATCAGTGTGGGTGGTCTCTTGGCGCTGTTGTGTTTTTCATTGTTCTTTTGGAGTCACTTCATGGGCGGTACGGCGGGCTGGCTGGAAGTGATCTTGTTTGTCACCGGGGTGGCCTGTCTTGCAGCGGAGTTGTTTCTGATACCGGGAATTGGTGTGGCGGGAGCGATGGGGCTTGGTTTGGTGTTGTTGTCGTTGGTGATGGCCACGTTGGACTTTGTTTACCCGACCAACGGGGCTCAATGGAACCAACTTGGGTCTAGTCTCTTGTCGATCATGTTGGTCGTGATTGTGGGAGGGTTGGGCATCGGGTTAATTATCCAAAACATGGGCAGCATCCCGGCGTTGAATCGACTGACATTGCAGCCACCAACCTGGGATGAGTCACCGTCAGGGAAAGCCAAAGATGACGGACCGTCGTCGCGAATTCTGGTTGTTACCGAGGGCCGAGCGGCGGGTTTGAAGGTTGGCGATGAAGGCGTGACGGAAAGTGTCTTGCGACCGGCTGGCCGAGCTGCGATCGCCGGTCGTAGTGTCGACGTGATTGCCGATGGCAAATTCACCGACCCTGGGCAGCCGATCAAAGTCATCGACGTGCGTGGCAACCGACTTATTGTGGTTCCAATGCAAGCGGACGCCTGATACGAGCGGCTGTTCGTGATTGACGGTCCTCTGCAGTCGTTGTCAATCCGTTCAATCCGCATATCTTGACACGAACCTTGACGGCTGGGGGGGCTGGCAGTTTTTCTGGTGTTGGTGCGTTTGTTTGGCGTCCGATAGACAATCGAGACCTGGACACCATCGTTCCCGGGCGAGATTCACGACGGTTGCCGGCAAGTTTTTCGACGGCTGCTGCCGTTTCGCTGTGGGGCCGCCCAGGATTGCTACACCGCTAATCGCGAGTCCACATTGTCTCCGTCCCTTCCCCCCGATTCGTTCTTGACACTGCCCCAACCGTCGCCGACGACAGGCGACGAGGTGACCGCGTTTTTGGAGCAATTGGACTTGGCTCTGGAGCGTGTGGACTCGGAACAGGAACTGGTAGAAGTTTGCCTGACCCGCGTCGTCGAGAGATTGCCGGCCGAGGGAATGTCGATCCAACGAGGTCGTCCGAATCAAGAATCGGCATCGGCAGACGATCCCAAGGACGCAAGCGGCTGGCATTCACGCGGTCGGTGTCCGCTGGTTCCAAAGTTAGCCGACAATATGGCCGAGGTGCTCCATGCTGCACACGTTCCTAAGCCGATCGTCGTCAATCGCATGGTGTCGCAGTCCCGGTCATGGCCCTATCCCGAAGTCCGTCAAGCGATCGTGCGAGCTCTGAGAAAAGGCGAACAGGTCTGGGGCTATTTGTCGGTGTTCAACCACTTGGAGGACGCCGAGTTTGATCGGGATGCTGCGTGGTGGGTTGAGGCGATTGCCCAGGCCGTCGAGCAACACTTGGAACGGCTGGAATCTCAGCGGACGGCTGCGGAGTTAAGTATCTCGATTGCGGAAGTCCTGTTGAAGAGTTTGCAGCAAAAGGACAATACGAGTTACGAGCATAGTCTGCGGGTCGGCGAGTTGTCTTTATTACTTGCTAGAGCACTTGGTTGTTCGGCAACCGATCAGCAAAGGATCTACTTGGGGGCAACGCTCCATGACATTGGAAAGTTGGCCATCGATGGTTTGATATTGCGGAAGCCTGGCGATTTGAGCCTTTCGGACTTGGACCGTCTCCGCGAGCATCCGCAGTTGGGGCATGACTTGTTGAAGTGCTTTGATTCTTTGGCCAATATTCTTCCGATTGCCTTGTTTCACCACGAGCAGCCCGACGGGGGCGGCTATCCGTTGGGTCTGGAGTTGGACCAGATCCCGTGGCCTGCTCGATTGGTCTCGGTCGCGGATTCTTACGATGCCCTGACCCGAGATCGTCCCTACCGTCAAGGATGTACCCACGAGCGAGCCTTGGAGATCCTGCGGGGCGGCGCGGGGCAGCAATGGGATCGGGAGATGGTGCGGGCATTGGAATCGGTGGCGGAGCAAGCTCGGCGGCTGAATCTGCAGCCGCCGACGTATTTGCCCCAGGGGCTTTTGGGCAGTGCCGCCCTCCACTCCTGACGGATTTTTAGAGCGACCGTTATACTGTCTTTTCAACCGCTTCCGCCCCGATCCTGTCGTATTCGATCGGTGTTCCCTGCGATCGGAGAGTAGCCCGTGCCCAAATCATTTTCGTCCATCCCCGCAGCCGTTGACGCCATTCGCCGTGGCCAAGTGCTCATCGTCTTGGACGACGAGAATCGCGAAAATGAAGGGGATTTTATTTGTGCGGCCGAGCTGGCCACGCCGCAGGCGATCAATTTGATCATGAGTGGGCGGGGTGACTTTTGCATGCCGATATTGCCCGAGGCCGCCCAGCGACTCGAACTCAAACCCTTGTGCGAAGGCCAAAATTCCACGCCGTTTAGTACTGCATTTTTGACTCCGTTGGATCACAGCAGCGCTCGGACAGGGATCACAGCCGAAGAACGTGCCAAGTGCGTACGGGCCATTGCGGATCCGAATAGCCAACCGGCGGACTTTGTTCGACCTGGTCACGTTCACATGTTGTTGGCCAAAGAGGGCGGCGTCCTCCGTCGCGCGGGACATACGGAAGCGGCCGTCGACTTGGCCCGCATGGCTGGGTTGCAGCCGGCGGGTGTCCTCTGTGAGATCCTGAGCGAATCAGGCGACCGAGCAAACCGCGACGAGTTGCTCGCTCTGGCAGAACGCCATCACTTGGAGATCATAACCATCGAGGACTTGATCGCCTATCGTCGCGTGAGTGAAAAATTGGTGACGCCATCGGCCAGCGCCAAGTTGCCAACTCGGTATGGCAATTTTCGCATCGTGGTTTACCAAGTGAAGTATGAAACTCAAGAACCAATCGCACTGGTCTTTGGCGATTTGACTCAAGAGGATCGACCGCCGCTGGTACGGATGCATTCAAGTTGTTTCACCGGCGATTTGCTCAGCTCGCTTCGTTGCGATTGCGGCGATCAACTGAATATGGCGCTGAAGATGATCGCCGATGATGGTTGCGGGGTGGTTGTTTACTTGCCGCAGGAAGGGCGTGGCATCGGTTTGATGGCCAAGGTTCGGGCGTACAGCCTACAAGACGATGGGCTGGATACTGTGGAAGCCAATCATGCCTTGGGTTTCCAGGCGGACATGCGGGACTACGGAATTGGCATTCAGATTCTCAAGGATTTGGGCTTGAACCAAATTCGCTTGTTGACGAACAACCCAAAGAAAACGGAAGCGTTCAATCTGCGTGGATTTAATCTCGAAGTGGTGGACCAGGTCCCGATTGTTCCGACAATCACTCCGTTCAATAGTTCGTACTTGGCTACCAAACGTGATAAACTCGGGCACAAGCTACCAAAATCGCTGGGACAGGAGTGACGTTGGTATGACCGTTGATCGAACTTTGGAGTTGTCGGAGTTGTCAGTGGAATGCGACGCTCAACCGAGTCCGGAATGCTTCGCGGGAGCGATCTTGCCGGGCGCGACATTGGGAGTTGTCGGTGGAGGGCAATTGGGGCGGATGTTTGCCTTGGCTGCTCGAAGGATGGGCTATCGTGTGGCAGTGTGGTGCGACGAACTGGGGCCCGCAACGGAATGTGCCGACCATGTGTTGGTCGCTGATTACCAGGATCTGGATGCGGGGCGCAAGTTCTTCTCAAACATTTCGGCGATCACCTTCGAAACGGAAAAACTGCCGGTGTCTTTGTTTCAAGCGGCCGCCAAGTTGGTGCCAGTCCGCCCAGGGATTCCGTTTCTTGAGATGTCGCAAAATCGCATTCGAGAAAAGACTGGCTTGCAACAAGCCGGACTGCCGGTTGGACCGTTTCACGTGGTGCGGAGCCTAGCCGACTTGGAAGCGGGTATCGCGAGATTGGGTACCCCAGCGATCTTGAAAACGGCCAGTGGCGGGTATGATGGCAAAGGTCAAATCCGAATTGAAGCAAATTCGGATCTGGGGGATGTCTGGACGGCGTTGGGGACGAACGAAGCCATTCTGGAAGCGTTTGTTCCGTTTGTCGATGAAATCAGTGTCGTTGCGGCACGAGATGCGTCTGGGACCTGTGTCACCTACGGTCCCATTCACAACACACACAGCCAACATATTTTGGATGTTTCGTACTGCCCGGTCGAACTTCCTGAGGTCGTCCAATCGCGTGCCATCGGCGCTGCTACAAAAATTGCTGAAACCTTCGCGGTGGTCGGCGTGTTTTGTGTCGAACTGTTTGTGTTGGCCGATGGCCAAGTTTGGGTCAATGAAATTGCTCCGCGTCCTCACAATTCCGGACACTTGACGATCGAGGGGCACGTGACATCCCAATTCGAGCAGCAGGTCCGCTGTCTTTGCGGTCTGCCCGTCGGGTCGGCGGCTTTGGTTCGGCCTGTGGCCATGGCGAACTTGTTGGGAGATCGCTGGGAGTTGGGGCAGCCGGACTGGGAGCGATTGGCGGGCGAGTTTCCCGACGTCCAATGGCATCTGTACGGCAAGACCGAAGCTCGCAGAGGTCGCAAGATGGGGCACCTGACCGTGACCGAAGATGCGGCCAATGCTGCTGTTATCAAGGTTCTCGCAGCACGCACCGCGCTAACCCGTTAAACGCTTGCTATTACCTCACCCTACATCATGAATATCATGTCCGAATCACAATCTATGGTTTCCAGTGCATTTGTTGACGAGCGTGAAGCCTTGTTGTTGGCTCCCTATGCCATGTTTAGCCGGGATTCACTGGGGCGTCGTTGTCCAGAGCCTCCCCACCCCTATCGCGGCCCATTTCAGCGAGACCGCGATCGCATCTTGCATAGTTCCGCCTACCGACGACTCAGTGGCAAAATGCAGGTGTTCACGGGCGAAATGGGTGATTACCATCGCACCCGTTTAACGCACACGCAAGAAGTGGCCACGACCGCGCGCACCATTGGCCGAGTGTTGCGATTGAACGAGGACTTGATCGAAGCATTGGCGTTGATGCACGACATTGGGCATCCTCCGTACGGACACTGCGGCGAAGATGCTCTGGAAGAAGTCATGCGCCCCTATGGTGGTTTCGCGCACAATCGTTTCGCGCTCACGATTGTCGAGGAAATCGAGTATCGCTATCAACGAAATCCCGGCCTGAACTTGACTGCCGAGGTATTGGCCGGGCAAGCCGATCGAACTCAAAAGGACAACCTGGATCGCTCGTCATTGTTGGAGGTCCAATTGGTCGATGCGGCCGACAGCACCACCTACGATGCTCATGACACCGACGATGCTGTCAAGTTGGGACTGGTCACGTTGGAGCAACTCCAAGAGGTTGGTCTGATCCGCCAGTGTATCGAGCAGGTGCGCGAGCATTACTCGGAACTGTCCGAGCGTTTTTTGAGTAAAGCCGTGGTCCATCACTTGGTCAATTTGCAAGTCACCGACATGATCGAGCATAACATGAGCGAATTGCGCGAACGCAACTTCACGTGCGCCACCGAAGCAATGAGTAGTGGTTTTCGGATTGGTCCATCGCCGGAATTGGCGGAGAAGAAACGCGAGCTGGAAGGTTTTTTATTCCAACACGTGTATCGGCATCCAAAGTTGATTGGCATTCGACAACAGGCCCACGATAAAATCCAAGCCTTGTGGGCAATCTATGTCGACGACCCCAGTCGCTTGCCCAAAAAGTACCAACTCCGCGCCGAGAAAATAGGGATTCACCTGATGGCCGGGCATTA
>JAUXWY010000040.1 GCA_030681235.1 Pirellulaceae bacterium
GCCCTTTATCCGAGTGCCACCGGAAAGATTGATACAAAATCCACGCGAACGGGAATAACCAAAGCGCGTCGTTGAAGAAGTTGACCCAGGCAAACTCCAGCGGTAACTGCCCGTTCCACCACGCGTAGGTAAACCCCAGCAAGCCAAAGAATTTACCGAGAAAACCGACCAAAACGAACGGCCAGTGCCTAAACGGATCGCGGGCAGCAATCAAATACCCGATACCATAAACACCCACGACCATCCCCAAAGCCTGCCAAACCGCCGGGTGGTTGACCGGTTCCAGGTTGACGATTTCGAACAATGCCCCGGGAAATAGCACGACCAACGTGCCCCAGAGCAGGTTGTAAAAACCAGCCGCGATCAGTACCGACGACATCCACCACGACTTTTCCATTCGTCTTGATCGCTCAAAAAAAGACTTCGCCATTCAACCGCCCAAGGTTACTCCGTTGTTTCGTAACGAACTTAACGGCCAATCCACTGTTCGTGTGTCCGTTGGGCAATTCCGGCCGGGAAATCTGGGAACTTTGCTCTTCGAGCCCAGTTTTGCATCGGACTAATCGTCGTTCGAATCCAGGTCCTCGCGCCATTCTTCGATCAAATCGCTGTTCGGATGATGCTTCTTCAATGCCTGGTATGCGAACTTCGCCCCGGCCATTCGGTCAAGTTCGGTACACCACATGATCACTGTTGCCAGAACATTCTCATCATAATCGTGGTCCTTGAAGAAGGGTTCCAATTCGGCAACCTTGGAGGACGGCAAGGCCGCCGCCAGACTGGCCAAACAGCCGGAGGATTCCGGCATGTCCTGCAACCCGAGCCGTGCGTGCACTGCGGCCTGGTCGAACTTGCCCCAGGCCAGGAAAGTATCCGCCAGCGATTCATGGACGCTGACGTCGTAGCCCAACGCTTCCCCCAATTTCTTGAACGATTCGATTGCCGCAGCATATTGCTCTCGCTCGGCTAGGATCTCGCCTCGCACGCGGTAGAGAATCGGTGACTCGCCCGGCATTTTTTCTAATGTCGCTAAATCAGCGAGCGCCCCTGGAGCGTCATCCAATTGTGCCAAGGCAAGTGCCCGCAACAGCAACACAAACCGCTTGATGTCCGCCGGATATTCATCGCCCAATACCAAGTCGGCATTGTCAACGATGTTTTCCAAACCCTCTTCGTCGAGAATTCCTGTGTTGAGTATCTCCGCCATACTCGTTAGTTCCTGAAAAGCCCCGAGCGATTCCGGTTGCTTGGCTCCTATCGCGAACCCGGCTCCTGCCATCGTCGAGAACCGGAGGTTCAAGTCCAGAATCTCCAAATCGTAAACGACCCACTGATCCTCTTCGAGTTTCAACCACCAGCGAACGCTGGTACTGAGTTCGTCCTTGTCATAATGTCGACCCAACAAAACAACTCGCTGCTCATCCAGGCGCTCGAAGCGAATCCACTTGACATTCGTCCAAGCCAACTCAGCGAACGACCGGTACTTGCTGCGCATGGCAGCACCCAGACGCGTACGAATTTCAGCTTGTTCTGCTTCATCCAACGGTGGAATCAATTTCCGTTCTAACAGCGACTCAAACATCGCGTCCATCGAAAACTTCTGTCCAATTCGCCGACCGCTTCCCGACCCCAACGCGTCGTTCAAATCCTCCATCGCCAACCGGACGTCGTCCGGAACCTTGAGCTCGGGACTTGGTGTCTGTCCAGTGACTTCAGGAGTCGCAGGCGGCGTTTCCTGGACAGGCGGTGGCGTCTCTTGTGCCGGTGGCGTCTCTTGCGCGGCGATATCCAGCGACCCAAGAACGACGAACAACCAATAACCCAAGCCGAACCAAATTCGCGCCACGACTATCTCCGTTGCAATTATTTACGAACCCATTGAGGAAGCGAGGACCAACAAGAGCACCCTTCGATCTTCGTTGGGACAGGCCTGATAACTACGCCGTACTTGCGACCCTAACCCTTCCACTTCACAAAGCCTTCAATGGCTTGATACTGGGCCAAGCCCAAACGATCGTACATGTTGGCGGTCGCGGAATTTCGAGCTTCGGCCCGTTGCCAAAATTCGCGGGCATCGGAGCCAGGAAACAGTGCCCGATCCTTTTGCGACTCGTGTTTGAAGATGGCTTCCCGTTTGCGATCCACTTCTTGTGGACTGAGCGGCACCGCCATTTCAATTTCGTGAGCCGGCCATTCGTGCCATGCGCCTCGGTAGAGCCACACGTCACAATGCGGCCACCAGTCATCGCTTTGACAAACTCGACAGGCTCGGAACAGGATATCCAAGCAAGTGCGATGTGTGCCGTGTGGGTCACTCAGGTCACCGGCGGCATAAACCTGATGCGGTTGAACCTGGCGGAGCAATTGCACCGTCAAATCCACGTCTTCATTGCTGATCGGTTTTTTCCGTACAAGCCCCGTTTGATAAAACGGCAAGTCCATATAATGCAAGCGTTCCTCGGGAACACCACAGACATCCGCTCCCGCTGCGGCCTCGCCCCGACGGATCAAGCCCTTGAGCAGTTGCAATTCCGACATGTCGGTTTGCCCGGCTCGCTTTTCCTGCAAAAACGCTTTGATCCGCCGAGTCACTTGTTGGACTTCGTCGCTCGCGACACCAAAAGTGTCGCAGAAGTCGCTGGCGAATTTCGCAAACCGCCACGCGTCGTCATCAAAAACGGCGATGTTGCCCGAGGTCTGATACGCGATATGAACATCGTGTCCTTGATCGGCCAACCGCGTCAACGTACCCCCCATCGAGATGACGTCGTCGTCCGGATGTGGCGAAAACACAATGACTCGCTTCGGGAAGATCACGCCCGGTGTGTTGGGCTTTCCCGCAGGCCAGCCCGTAATCGTGTTTTGCAATTGTCGGAAAACTTGCAAGTTGATCTCGTAGGCGGAGCCGTACTCGGCCAACAAATCTTGCAAGTGATGCTCGTTGTAATCGCTATCCTTGAGCATCAGGACCGGGCGACCGACCAACTGCGAGAGCCAAATCACAGCCCGTCGCACCATGACTTTATCCCAACGAACATCGCCCAAGACCCACGGGGTTTGGATTTGGGTCAGTGCTGCGGCAGCAGCTTCATCCAGCATGAAAGTCGTTCGAGGATGATTCTGCAAAAACGTTGCCGGAACTTGGTGCGAAACCTCACCTTCAATCGTCCGCGCGACGATCTTCGATTTCCCCTCACCGAATGCCAGGATAATAATTCGTCGCGCTTGAAGAATGGTGCCAACGCCCATCGTCACCGCTCGGCGCGGGACGTTTTCAACTCCAAAGAAGTCGCTTGCGGCGTCAATTCTCGTCATGGCATCGAGCGTGATCAAACGAGTCTTGGAATCGGTACCCGATCCTGGTTCATTAAAGCCGATATGACCTGTACGACCCACACCCAATATCTGTAGGTCGATGCCGCCGGCTTGGATAATTTTCTGCTCGTACTGTTGGCAATAATCGTTGATTTGTTCTGCGGCGATCGTTCCATCCGGTACATGAACTTGACCGGCCGGGACATCGATGTGATTGAACAAGTGTTCGTGCATGAATCGATGGTAACTCTGCAGACAGTCCGGCTGCATCGGATAATATTCGTCCAAGTTGAACGTCACGACGTTGGCGAAGGATAAGCCTTCCTCGCGATGCATTCGCACCAATTGGGCGTAAACATCAACCGGTGACGATCCCGTCGCCAGCCCCAAGACGCAGGTGCGTCCTTCCGCAGCACGTTGGCGGATCAGTTCTGAAATCTGCCGAGCCACTTGAAAGCTAACTTGGCGAGATTCCTGGTAGATCTCGTAGGGGATTCGCACCAACCCACCAGCCATCTGTGTGGTGATCGGCGGAGCATTCAAATCAATCTCAGTTGCGGAAGCCATCGTTCATTTTCCACTCGGGACAGGGATACTTCATCAATACCGATTGTCTCGGAAACGGTTCGACCGTGTCAAGCACTGCGCCCGCGTCACCTGGTCTCGGTCAGCGTCAGACTCCATTGATACAACCACGGACCCACCCATGGATTGGTGCCCGAATAGAGTGCCGAAACAACACTGAGTGTTAGCAACAACCACGCGCAGCCCAACCCGATCCGCGA
Organism: Pirellulaceae bacterium; assembly: GCA_030681235.1. GTDB lineage: Bacteria > Planctomycetota > Planctomycetia > Pirellulales > Pirellulaceae > M30B19. Next base: position 4,101 of record JAUXWY010000040.1, read on the forward strand.
ACGGCTCAGTTTATCGATTGCCGGTACCAACATCACAATCCACAGCGGCGAAAGCCAAAACACCCAACGCAGTGCACTGGCTTGCCCTCCATAATTTCGATCCAACAAGGGTCGCGTCAAATAGAAACCGATGACAACCACGGATAACCCCAGCACGACGAAGCCGATGAGTCGCCATGGTCCATCTTTCCGAATGGCCAACAATATTCCCCAGACGGCCAAAATCCACATCGGGGTCAGCGAGAAGATCCCGTGGTGCCCAACCAAGCAATGAAATGCATACCACCCCGCCGACTTCTCGCCGGCATCCACTCCCTTGCGTTGGCCATCGTGCCAGTAGGATCCTGGGTAATCGTACCAATTTGCCCACCGTCGAATCTCGATCGTGTTTCCATCTTTCGGCTGGACCACCGCGAGACCCTGCCATTGATCCGGGCGATAGGGGCCGAGGTGGTAGTTCCGAATGACCCATCGTCGTTCGACCGTCCCCGGCACTGGGTATCGGTTGTCTTCAATCCAGGTTTCCGGACCCAGTTGAAACCCCCATTTTTCCGAATGACGATTCAATTGTCGTCGCATTTCCGTCGGCATGAGCCCGGCTTCCAAATCCGTGGCAAATTCCAAAGGCATCGTCAAAACGACGGGACCATCGCTACGAAAACTGTAAGGCATTTTTAGGGTCCGATGAGCGATCAAATTTGTACCGAAGTAGGCCAAACCGACCACCAACAGGCCGGGCAGCATCCACTTGAGAGCCCGTTCCGGACTCCGCCACAACCCAAATCCAGCCACGAACACGGTCCATGCCAAAGCCGGCAATTCGTTGGCCGCCGCCATCGCTCCACTAACGCCCAGGACGACAAACCATGCTCCCGACGCCTTGGGTGTCCGAAGAATCACCGCCAGCGCAAACATACTCCAATAGACCGCGATCACCGCGAAGTGATGATTGTTGAGCGTCACGGCAAACGTGGTCACAAACGTGCCCCAACATGCTGCTGTAAACGCATAAAATCGAGCCGCGTCCGTGGTACACCACGGCCAACGGTCCAAGAACCAAGCAAAAACTCCCAAGGTGATCGTCAGCGGCAAAATTTGGCAAAGAATCAATAACCACCGCACTGCCAAGAACAAATGGGACTTCATGTCCAACCAACCGGCTTTGTTCAGAGCGGCATAAACTCCGGCCACCATGGTCGCCAGTAGAGGAGGTTTGCTGGAGTACTCGTGCAAACGCCCGTCCGGCCCTTCATGCACGACCTTGTCGATCGTGTTCCAATGTCGCGCCAGAACCGGGTCTTTGGTATACGGGTCGATTTCGAAACTGCCGGTTTCGGTCAACGCTCGGACCGTCACCCAGCGGCTCCGATCATTGGCGCTTAACATTGGACTATGTTCGTCGCCAACTTGGCGCTGCGTCCAACCCAAACGCACGACCATCGATGCAAATGCCGACGCCAGGATCAAGGCATAGATGAACATTCGAACGTGGCCCGATAATCGACCCTCGCCTTTGACCGACGTTTCGGCACGTAATGCTTCTGTGTCCAAAATAATCCAACGCCAATCGAGTTCCGGATAATTCGCTGATACGATCCCGGTTCGGAATCAGCCGCAAGTTTACCAAATACGGCTCACAGCAACAGCTGCAAGTAAACGCCAATGAGCGAAACTTGGTGAGTCAATCTTCCCGAATCGGGATGGGCGTCTTTTTCGAAGGCCGTTGTTACCTTGAACGGGTTGCCCTGCGAATGCGGTTCGATCAAACTGTGTCGGCAAATACCCCGAAACTCGAGGAAATTGGATCAACACATGCAATACCTTTTGACATTTTTTACCGTTATGCTTGGGACGATCCTGGCTCTCGATTCGGCCCATGGCGGGGCTGGTCCTCAACAAATCGATCCTGAGAAGTGGGATACACCGGCACCGCCCCATCCACCCACCGTGGCGCCAGCGAGCGAAGACGGGGAACGAGTCATTTCATCGTTCAAAATACCCCACGGGTGGCGAGTCGAACTGTATGCGGCCGAGCCCATGGTGGCCAACGGCGTGGCCCTGCATGTGGACTACGACGGAACCGTGTTGGTGTGCGAGTCGTTTCGACAGCAACAGGGAATCGAAGACAATCGCGGCCACGCCCATTGGTTGCTCGATGATTTGGCAGCCCAAACGATCGAGGATCGCCGCGATTATATTTTGAAGCACTTAGGACCGGACGCCATCAAATACACGCATCAAGACGACCGGATACGATTGCTCCGCGACACCGATGGTGATGGACGCGCCGATGTTTCCAAAGTGTTTGCCGATCGCTTCAATACGCTGTTGTCGGGCACCGGGGCCGGTGTTTTGCGTTATCGAGGGCAAACCTACTACACCTGTATTCCGGATCTGTGGCTGCTCGCTGGCTCCGAATCCGACCCGGATGTGGCGGCCACTCGGACGGTGTTGCATCGCGGGTACGGAGTGAGATTCGCCTTTCGCGGCCACGATTTGCATGCCCCAGTGATCGGTCCGGATGGTCGACTCTATTTTTCAATTGGCGATCGCGGCTACAATATCCAGACCGAAACCTCACATTGGAAAGATCCGGCCTCGGGCGCTGTGTTTCGCTGCAACCTGGACGGCAGCGACTTGCAAGTCATTGCCACGGGGTTGAGAAATCCCCAAGGTTTGGCGTTTGACGAATTCGGGAACCTCTTCACGTGCGACAACAACAGCGACAGTGGTGATCAAGCCAAGTGGTTTTATATCGTGCCAGGTGGTGACTACGGTTGGCGTATGAACTACCAATATCTTCCCGACCGAGGCCCCTACAATCGCGAACGACTCTGGAACATCTACGATCCTGCAACGTCTGCGGCTTACGTCATTCCTCCGATCGCTAATGTTTCGGACGGCCCGAGTGGTTTGGCCTATTACCCGGGGACCGGTCTGGACGAATCTTGGCTCGGCTCGTTCTTTTTGTGTGACTTTCGCGGACAAACCTCTACCAGCGGTGTGCGGCGTCTCAAAAACGAATCCGACGGTGCGTTCTTCAAATTGAGTCAGTCGGACGAACCTTTGTGGCAGATCTTGGCCACGGACGTCAAGTTTTCGACTTCCGGTGAGCTCTATATCTTGGATTGGGTCGAAGGTTGGGTGGGAGAAGGCAAAGGCCGCATCTATCGAGCCTATGACCCATCCCAACGCGATTCCGAATCGGCTCGCGAAACGGCGAATCTGTTGAATGACAAGCTATGGCAGGCTGAGTCGGCCACCATGCAACAATGGTTAGCGCATCCCGATCAACGAGTGCGCCAAGAAGCTCAATTCGAATTGGTGCGCCGCAACGACATCGCGCTGCTGATCTCCGCCGCGTCGGCGGAACCAACGGAGGGCAGCTCCGATCAATCGCGATTGACACAATTAGCTCGCGTTCACGGGATCTGGGGTAGCTTTCAATGGTACCGTGAATCGACTCCCGACCAACGAGCCAAAAACTTGAAACAGTTTATGTCGCAAGTCCCAATCTGGATGAAGGATTCGGATCCCGCAATCCGAGCCATCGCAGCTCAACAATCCTACGACTTGCGGGACGCCATCGATTGGAATGCGTTAGTCGAGTTGGTGGGCGACCCAGACGCACGGGTCAGCTACTCGGCGATGGTCACGGTCGGTAAACATCGATTGACTCAAGCGGGCCCAGCGGTCTTGGAACGATTGAATGCCAACGCGGACGTCGATCCGATTTTGCGCCACGGTGGGATCATGGCGCTGGCTGGTATCAATGATCCCCAGTTGTGGCAAACCGCGATTCAACACAGCAGCCCCTCCGTGCGTTTGGCGACGACCGCCGCACTGCGCCGAGTGAAAAGTAACGAACTCGTCAAAATGCTAAAGGATGGCGAGGTCCGAGTCGCCGCCGAAGCCGCGCGAGCCATCTACGATTTGTCGCTGGACGATTTGCTGCCAAACTTGGCCGATTCGATGGCACTCGCCAGCTCAGATGATGGCTTTATGCGGCGGGCGCTGAACGCGAACTTCCAGCTGGGGAAAAAGGAAAACGCCGACCGCCTTGTTGCCTTCGCCGCTTCGTCGTCCGGAACTTTGGATCGTCGACTCGAAGCTCTGCAAAGGCTGGCCGAGTGGGACCAGACTCCACCATTGGACCCGGTGCTGAATGAGTATCGCCCCCGAGTCGCAGGAGTCCACGCGGATGCGCAAGCCGCCGTGCGCACCTACTTGCCGCAGTTGTTGGCTGCCGATCTCGCAATCGCCAGCAAGACCAGCGAAGTCGCCGCACTGTTGGGCATCAACGAGATTGCTCCGATTCTTCAGGCTGTCTATGAAGATCATTCCCTGCCGGCTCGGCAACGCCTTTCGGCGTTGCGGTCTTGGTTTGGAATGCGAGGTGCCGATTTGACCGCGACTTTGTTCAAAGCGGCCGAAAGGGATCCGGCTATCGAAGTCCGCGCAACCGCGTTGGAATTGTTGGCCAAAGTCGACGCTCCAAAGTCGGTGAAACTCTTGGCGAAGGCTGTGACGCAGGGCAGTGTCGTTGAACAACAGGCCGCCTTGCGATCCGCCATGGCACTGCCGCGCGAAGTCGCACTCCCGTTGCTGTCGACGGCCGTGGAACGTGTGGCTGCCGGGCAATTGGGCTCGCAGGTGCATCTGGAACTCATGGATGCACTTGCCGCGCAAGATGCCCAGGAGCTGCTGGGCACATTTTTGGCCGCGCGGCAAACGCCAAATGTCGAAGGCATCGCCGCCAAATTCCCAGAGTTGATGGAAGGTGGAAATGCGGAAAAAGGTCGTCAAATCTTCTTTGAGAAAACCGACGTGTCGTGTGTTCGCTGCCATGCCATCGCGGGAATCGGCGGCACCGTTGGTCCCGAACTAACCAGCATCGCGGCAAAAAAGGACCGTCGTTACTTGTTGGAAGCCGTGATCGATCCCAACGCGGTCATTGCGGAAGGCTTTGAAACACAGTTGATTCTGGACGTCGAAGGTGTCACCCATTTCGGGATCGTCAAACGCGAGACCGACGATTTTGTCGAACTGATGAACGCCGACGGACAATTGAATCGAGTGCCGCAAACAGACATTGAAGAACGTCGCCGCGGTCAATCCTCGATGCCTACCGGGATGGACGAAAAATTGAGCAAACACGAACTGCGGGATCTGGTCGAGTACCTTGGCAGCTTGCGCGAGCCACGTTAAGCACGAACCATTGCTGCGCCTGACTTTGGTAATTTAGCGAGCGCTGGTGTACCGGCTTTAGCCGGCGGGGAGCTGAAAAGAGCGTTTTCACACTTCCCGCCGGCTGAAGCCCAATACCGCTAAGTTAAGCGGCCCGGATGGCAGCGGTACCGGCGCGTGGTTGGGCGAGAATCAGAC
>JAUXWY010000468.1 GCA_030681235.1 Pirellulaceae bacterium
TCTTGACGTTGGACTCCCCGGATCCCGAGTACTTGAAGGTTGCCAACGCACTCGATATGGAAGCCGACGCCGCAGCAACGGGCCGACATCCCTCGCCGCAACTGCAACATCTTTGGGCCGAAATCGGTGATTTGGTGATGAACCCCAAGAGCCGCCTGTTTCAAGACCTCATTGCCGATATCGAAGTGGACCCCATCCCGCTAGATCCCCGGCTCATCGAACGGTACATCTAGTGCCACGCCGCCGCCACTTGGCTTTACGCCAGTGGGGCGAGGATTAACCACTACGAACGATAGCTTGCACAAGTTGTAGAGGCCGTAGGACCGAGCTTGCTTCAGACACGTCTGCAAGTAGGCCGCTCGGGTTTGATCTGGGGTACGAAGCCTCCAAACAAGCCTCGATGCTTTGAAATCAAGTTCCAGAAATCGATTTGGGAGAGTCCGGTTTAGAAGAATTCGAGAACTCTTAACCGTATCGGTTGAGCGAACGCTGGTGTACCGGCTTTAGCCGGCGTGTTGCTGAAAAGAGCTTTTTCATTCCTCACGCCGGCTAAAGCCGGTACACCAGCGCTCGCTAAATTGTCTTTGTACAGGCAGAACCATCGAAATCTCCATCGGACTGTGCAACGTTCGAAATCCGGAACCTATTTCGGGTCAAATCCTTTGCTACCGCCGAAGCCTAGATTCGATTACAATCGCTGTGTTAGGGCGAGACAATAGGAAGTAGAAACCTGATGCACCGAGGTTTGACTGAAATGCGAAGCTGGCTTTGTCTTGTCGTTGTTGTTGCAGCTTTGTGGCTGCAACCACCCCAATTGCTGGGCCATGATGACAAAATTCGGTTCAATCGAGACGTGCGACCGATTCTTTCGGACAAGTGCTTTGCTTGTCACGGTTTTGACGCAAAGAAACGAGAGGCGGACTTGCGGCTGGACGTGCCTCCCGGTGAAGACTGGAGCGGTTGGGTCATCGTGCCTGGCGATCCAAGCGCCAGCTCGCTGTGGGAACGGATCGTCACCGAAGATGCCGACCTACGTATGCCGCCGGCCCACTCCCACAAGTCACTCTCGGATTCCGAACAGAAAACCCTTCGCCTCTGGATCGAACAAGGCGCTCCCTACGAGGGGCATTGGTCCTTCCAACCGATCCCAACCGAGAATCCCGTTCCGTCGGTCGACGATACAAAAAATCCGATTGATGCGTTTGTAAGACAACGTCTGCAACAAGAAGGATTGCAACCTTCTCTCGAAGCCGATAAGCCCACTTTGATTCGGCGGCTCTCATTTGCTCTGACGGGACTACCACCGACGATTGAACAAACTGAAACCTACTTCGCCGACAATTCCCCCGATGCCTACGATCGATTGGTCGACCGATTCTTGGATTCGCCGTTATACGGCGAAGAAATGGCTCGCCATTGGTTGGACGTCGCTCGATATGCCGATACCCATGGTTTGCATCTCGACAACGAACGACAAATGTGGGCCTATCGCGACTGGGTCATCCGCGCCTTCAACAGAAATCAACCCTTCGATCAATTTTCCATCGAGCAATTGGCGGGAGACCTGTTACCCAATCCAATTCTAGAACAAAGAATCGCAACCGGCTTTAACCGTTGCAATGTGACGACTAGCGAAGGTGGTTCCATCGACGCCGAGTTCGTGTTTCGTTACGCCGTCGAACGAGCCAGCACGACGGCTGAAGCCTGGATGGGCCTAACCGCTGGCTGCGCCGTCTGCCACGACCATAAATTTGATCCGATCTCACAAGCCGAGTTTTATTCCCTGTACGCGTTCTTCTATTCCGCCGCCGATCCCGCGATGGACGGGAACGCGCTGCTGACCAATCCAGTCCTGCGAGTCGAGACCGAAGCCGATCAAGCACGCATCGCGGAATTGCAACAAGCGATCGCAGCGGCACGCGAACGGTTAACCCTGGCTGTTCAGGACGTCGTCTACAGCGATCCAGCCGAAGCGGAAGTTGTGACAGCCGCTACCACAATCGAAGAGTGGTGGATGGACGATGAGTTTTCCAACTCTGGTCGAGTCCTAGCCAGTCCTGGGCACGCCACCGAGTTTGTCTCGGCTCCGACAGCCGAGATTGCGGCCTTCCGAGGCCAAAAGGTTCTCAAGCGAACCGATGCCGGCCTAGCTCAAGATGTTTGGGAAACAAACGGACCGACGCTCACACTGCCACCGCACGCCAAATTCGTGGCTCATGTTTTCCTGTCTCCCCAAGATATGCCCAAGTCGATCATGGTTCAGTTCAATAAGGGTGGCTGGAATCATCGTGGCGTTTGGGGCGATTACGATGCGATCCAGTGGGGCGCTCCCCAAACCACCGCGCGAGTGGCCATGGGTGAATTGCCCAATGCCGGCCAATGGGTTCGCTTGGAATTCCCAGTGGAAACCGTCGGCTTGGCGCCAGGTGATCAGCTTTCAGGCTTTGCGCTAACCCAGTTTGGCGGCACGGTGTATTGGGATCAAGTTGGCGTGATTGGCGAAGTCGATCCGGCGACCGATCCCGCTTTTTCGTTTCAAGCCTGGTGGCGACAGGTTGCGACCACCGACCTTTCCGGACTCCCAGCCGAACTGCATGAAGTTGCGAAACTTGGCCCGACCGAATCGGCCAACGAAGAACTAAAGAAGAAGTTGCTTGCTCATTATTTGCTGCATCATTGCCAAGCTGTGAAGGAGCAGATCTCCGCCCCTCAACAGGCATTGGTCGCGACCGAACAGAAATTGCGTGAATTCGAAGCCAGCCTACCCAGCACGTTTGTCTTCAGTGATTTACCGCAACCACGACAGGCTCACGTGATGACTCGCGGCCAGTACGATCAACCCGGCGCGGCCGTCGAGCCCAACGTACCACAAGTGTTGCCGTCGCTGCCAAAGGGGGACAGCCGACCGACTCGGTTGGACTTTGCTCGGTGGTTGTTCTCTCCCGAGCATCCTCTGACATCACGCGTCGCAGTGAACCGTTATTGGCAACAGTTTTTCGGGACCGGTTTGGTTCGAACGAGCACCGATTTTGGTTCTCAAGGCGAACCGCCGTCGCATCCTGAGCTATTGGATTGGTTGGCTCGAGAGTTCCAATCCAGCGGTTGGAACGTGAAAGACTTGGTGCGATTGATCGTCACTTCCCAAACTTTCAAACAATCGTCAGTCGTGTCGCCGGAACTCTACGAGCGCGATCCCAAGAATCGATTGTATGCCCGGATGTCTAGGCCGCGATTGGACGCCGAACAAATTCGTGACAACGCGTTGTTCGTGAGCGGGTTGTTGAGGGCAGATATGGGTGGCAAGGGCGTCAAGCCATACCAGCCACCGAACATCTGGGAACCTGTTGGTTTTGCCGGTTCGAACACGCAAAACTATTCTCAAGACACCGGTACCGCGTTGTATCGACGCAGCATCTACACATTTCTCAAACGCACGGCCCCACCGCCGTTCATGTCCAACTTCGATGCTCCCAATCGCGAACAATCATGCGCCGTACGTCAGCGTAGCAATACACCACTCCAAGCGCTGCAATTGATGAACGATATCCAACACATCGAGGCAGCTCGATCGTTGGCGACTCGGCTTTTGCAAGACCAAGCCGTCGACGAAGCAGCGCGAATTCAGAGCGCGGTTCGGATTATCCTGGCACGCGAGGCGACACACGCGGAATTGGCGATTCTGTCGGGCCAGTTATCAAAACATCGTCAGCGGTACTCGACCGAGCCGGACGCTGCGAAGAAGCTGATTTCCATGGGCGAAACTCCGCCGCCTGGTGATTTGGATGCTGCTGAAGTGGCGACCTACACGCTGCTGATCAACACGTTGTTGAACCTGGACGAGACCTTGACTCGGAACTGAGTATTTCTCGTGCGGCTTTGAACCAACCTGACGACCCACTTTCTTTCAACGACAACGAACGGATGAATGCAATGGACCTGGCCCAACAATGGCGGCTCATGCAAACGCGACGCAACTTCTTTGGCAGTAGTGGGCTGAAATTGGGTGGCTTGGTCGCCGGGATGCTCGCCGGTTCAACTTCGCTGCCCAACGCGTTTGGTAACGATCGTTCGACAGCGACTCCTGAAGACCGAGTCTACCCGCCGCTACCGGGTTATCCTCATTTCCAACCGACCGCTAAATCCGTGATCTACTTGCACGCCAATGGCGGACCATCGCAATTGGACACTTGGGATTACAAACCGGGATTGCAGGAGTACTTCGACAAGGACCTGCCCCCCAGTATTCAAGGTGGGCAACGCCTTTCGACCATGACCAGCGGCCAAACTCGGTTTCCCGTCGCCCCGTCCAAGTTTCGATTTCGCAAAAGCGGGCAGGCCGGTATTTGGGTCAACGAAGAACTGATGCCGCACACAGCGGAAATCGTGGACGAGATTAGCTTGATCAAATCCGTACACACCAATGCGATCAATCACGATCCGGCCTGTACGTTCGTGATGACCGGATCCGAGATTCCCGGTCGGCCCAGCATTGGATCATGGCTTGCTTATGGATTGGGTAGTGAAAACAACGAATTGCCGGCCTTTGTCGTTTTCACGCCGAAATTCCCCGCCGACAGCAACGGCCAAGCTTTGTACGAACGGATGTGGGGCAGCGGCTACCTTCCGACTCGGTACACAGGCGTGGCTTTGCGCGGCTCCGGTGATCCCGTGTTGTATCTCAAGAATCCCGAAGGCGTTTTACCCTCCGATCGGCGCACGATGTTGGATGCGTTGGCCGAAATGAACCAGCTTGGACTGCAACGGGTCGGTGATCCGGAAATTGCCTCGCGAATCGCTCAATACGAATTGGCCTTTCGCATGCAGTCCAGCGTTCCAGAACTGACCGATATTTCTCAGGAAACCCAAGAGACGTTGGACATGTATGGACCGGACGTTACCACGCCAGGTACCTTTGCCCACAGTGCATTGCTGGCGCGTCGGTTGGTCGAGCGCGGAGTTCGCGCGGTTCAGTTGTTGCATCGCGGTTGGGATCAACACGGAAGTCTGCCATATCAATTGGGCAACCAGTGCAAACAAACCGATCAGCCAACGGCCGCTCTGGTCAAGGACTTGAAACGGCGTGGCTTGTTGGACTCGACGTTGGTTGTCTTTGGCGGTGAATTTGGCCGCACGGTCTATTCACAAGGCACGTTGACGAAAGACGATTACGGACGCGATCATCATCCACGCAATTTCTGCGTCTGGATGGCGGGCGGCGGCGTGCGTGGTGGCTACGTTCATGGCGAAACGGACGACTTCAGTTACAACGTGGTCGAAAAGCCCGTCGCCATCAACGATATCAACGCCACGATCCTGCATTGTTTGGGAATCGACCACGAGCGATTCAGTTACCGCTTTCAAGGCCTCGACCTACGCTTGACCGGCGTCGAACCACAAAAAGTTGTGCGGGAAATATTGAAGTGAGAAGTCCCAACGGACTTCGATGGCTCAACACAATTTGGCAAGAGCTGGTGTACCGGCCTTGGTAAATCCGAGACCAAGTAATGCTATCAATTTAGCGAGCGCTGGTGTACCGGC
>JAUXWY010000474.1 GCA_030681235.1 Pirellulaceae bacterium
AAGCGAACCCGAGATTCTTGCACAGAGATCTCGGTCGTATTCTGCGCTTCGTGTTGAGCGATTGCCCATTGGGCTTGGTGAACCGCATCATCCAATCGCAACAGGGGTTGGCCTTGCTCAACAAAATCTCCCTCTTGCACAAGGACTTCCGCTACCGTTCCGCTTTCGGTTGTCGCCACATCGGCGCGGCGCACGGAGTCGGCATACCCAGGGAATTGGTCTCCTTGGCCCAGCACAGGCGTGATCAAGCCAAAGAAGAATAAGGAGAGGACAACGGTTGCTTTCATGATGGAACTCGATCTTAACGGAATTCGAAAAGGACGGATCCGCCGGGGACGGATTCGCCTCATGCCCAGTCTACCGTACCTGATCGCTTAGGTTTGGCTAAATGATTCCATCCCGATAGTCTGCAAATTCGCGAATGTCGCCGTTAAAACCGGAACAACTGTGTCGCTTGATCCGATCCGACCGTTCGAGATTTTGGACCTATTTGACTTTGGCGACCTTTGCCAAGGCGGCTTCCGATCCAGCGACAAAAAGTGCATCGGAATCACGGAGCATCGAATCGGGGTCGGGAGATGGAATGATTCGGTCTTGCAAGACGTCGTGTAGCGCGACGACGGTGATATCAAACTCCTGCCTCAATTTCAGCTGGCGCAGTGTTTTGCCTTCCCACTGTTGTGGCACGGCCATTTCTTGAATGCTGAACCCAGTACCCAACTTGACGTAATTCAAGAGCGCGGAGCCAGTCAATCGCTTGGCCAAGGATGCCGCCGAATCGCGTTCCGGAAAAATCGTCTCGCGGACTCCGACCTTTTTCATGACGCGACTATGGTCATTGGAAATCACTTTGACGTAAATGTCGCGAACTTTAAGATCTTGCAGCGCCATGGTCGTCAAAATACTGGCTGCAATATCATCGCCGGTCGAAACCACGGCGAGGTCGGCTTGAGCAACGCCCAGTCTTTGCAGGACATGTACATCCGTTCCATCCCCGACGGCCGCTTTGGCCACGGAGGGCGCAATTCGATCCACGACATCGCCGTCCACGTCGATGACAATCACGTCATTCCCAGCCGCGGCCAACGCTTCAGCTATCCCAAATCCAAAATTGCCCAATCCAATTACAACGGCGCGTTTCATTGGTAATTCTTATCCTAATACTTCTCATTGGATGGAAAGGGTCAGCCCGGATGCGGGACGTCGCCTAGCCAACGTCCACATCCTCGTAGGCCAAGCGGAAGCCTCGTAGGGTCGGGCGTTGAATGATAAACGCTGCCACCAACGTGATCGGGCCAACGCGGCCCAAAAACATCAAAAGCGCCACCAAGACTTTGGAAAATGAATTCAAGTCGGAAGTCACGCCTAGCGACAATCCAACCGTGTTGACGGCGCTGACCGCCTCGAACGAGTACTTGAGGAATCCGTTCGGTACCGATGTTTGGCTCTGGCTGAATAACAATAACATCGTACCCACGGCAATGACTGCTCCCGAGACGGCCAATAGGCCAATGGCTCGCTGAATGGTCTCTTCGCGAATCGAACGATTGGCCCAAACGGTGGTCTCGTTTCCACGCAATTTTGACCAGGCAACCAAACCGATCAGGGCGAATGTCGTTGTCTTCAAGCCACCTGCCGTCGAGCCCGGTGAACCGCCAATCATCATGAAGATCATGGTCACAAAGTTGGTACTGTCGCAGGCCGCAGTATAGTCAATGGAATTGAAACCAGCGGTTCTTGAAGTAACACTCATGAACCAAGCATTCATCAAGCGGTCGTACCACGGCATGTGCGCCAAGACACCCCGCCATTCCAAAATAGTGAATACCACAAATCCGATGAGCACCAACGATAAGGTCGCTCCCAATACTACCTGGCAATGTACTGACAATCGACGAGTTGTGCCGCCGCGTCTCACCCACAACTTGTGATAACACTCCTCCATGGTCAAAAATCCAAGACCGCCAACAATAATCAAACTTCCAATCAACAGAAGGCTCAACGGAGAGCTCTGCAAATCGATCAATGAGTTGCTGTTTGTCGAAAAACCCGCGTTGCAAAAGGCACTGACGGCATGAAAGACAGCGGGCCAAATCGCTTCGCGAAAACCAATCTGCGGCGCCCAAATTAGCCACAAACCCAAAGCCCCAACCACTTCAAAGATCATTGTGAACCGGACAATGTCGAGAGTTAGGGCCCGAACATCGATCTCCATAACCGAGTCTCTCGTACCGCCCGCCGTCAACGACTCGGAACGCAGCGATAGCTTTCGGCCCAATGCCACAATGATCAGACTGGTCAGCGACAACATTCCCAACCCGCCCAATTGGATCAGCAACAAAAGGAACAATTGGCCGGAGAACGAAAAATAGGTGGCCGTATTAACCACCGTCAGCCCCGTGACGCACACGGCACTTGTCGCAGTAAATGCGGCATCGAGTAGCGGCAGCGGTTGCCCAGCAACGTAAAAACTGGGAACTCGATTCAATCCTAGTGTCCCCAGGAGAATCAAGAACAGGAAAGAGCCAACAAACATCTGTGGTGGCGTGAGTTTCTGCCACCAAGCCACGGAACGACCCGTCGGTACATCCCAACGTTGACGAGGAATATTCTTACTTCGTGAAACCATTTAGGTGGGCCGAGGTACCAACAGAGGAGCAGCGGCAATCGCGCGCTACCCAGTTCGATATACTACTTCTTCCGGCAATGACCGGCAATCCCCCGCCAAAGAGACCAATCAAACGCTACGAGTTGCACGGAACAAGTCCGACAACTTGACATTAGCTCTACATCCGTCTGTGCCCAGCCAGGTAAATGCGTTTTACGTTCAACTTGGGGGTCCATACGACCAAATCAGCCACCTTGCCGGCTTCAATACTCCCGTAGTCCTTTTCGATCCCGACGCGCTCGGCTGGAGTTAGGCTGGCCATGCGAATCACGTCTGGCAACGGAGCCTTGGTGGCGCGCTGCATGATTCGCACCATATGATCCATCCCAGACACCGAACTGGCCAAGCCTTGCCGATCCAAAGTCCAACCGACTTGGCCGTCGCTATAAAAAGCGGGGCCGTCCTGCTCGGAACCGAAGCGATATTCGCCCGGCGGTTGATCCAACGCGCGACTGGAATCGGTGACCAAACACAAACGCTCGGGACCTTTGAAACGATAGGCAAATCGCAACAAGTCATCCGACAAATGGCAACCATCGGCAATGACTTCGGTGCTCATCTCGGGTTCCATGAGCACAAACTGCTCCATGCCTGCCTGCATCGGCGTGCCACAACGAGCTCGCAGGGACGTCACCGAACTCATCGCACACCAAAAGTGATCCACGTGCCGCATTCCAGCCCGGAACGCGGCATGCATTTCGGCAAAAGTGCTGTTGGAATGCCCGCAGGTTACTAGACAACGGCGCTTGCTGGCGTAACGATAAAATTCGGTCGCTCCGGGCAACTCGGCGGCGCAAGTGGCAATTCGTACCAAGTTGGTCGCGAAGTACCGACGATACTCTTGTTTGTCGGGCGCGCGTTGATGATTCGGCAAGTGACAGCCCACTTTGTCGGGGGCAAAATACGGACCATACAAATGGACGCCGCCAATTCGAGCACTTGCCGCGTGGTCCGAGGCTGCGGTCGAAGCTTCGTCCGCCGACTGAACCTGAGCACAAGCCGCCAACATCGCGTCCAATTGTTCGATCGTCGCTGTGGTGGTCGTGGGAAAAAGAGTCGTCGTTCCATGTCGCAGATGCGATTGACAGACGGTCCGGACGGCGGCAACCGTTCCGTCCATGAAGTCCGCACCACCGCCGCCGTGGACATGAATATCGATCAAGCCGGGCGTCAAGTAGCCACCGCCCAGCGAAACGATTTTGGCCTCTTTGGGCCGCCGCTTGGAATTCGGTCGAACGGATTCGATGCGTCCATCACACACCAACAAATCATGATCCGGGCAAATACGATCCGGGCAGACAATTTGACCGTCCGTAAAGAGCACGAGCTGCGGAGTCACATCGTCCCTCCGGACACGTCATCATCGGTTGACTCGCACAGCGGAATCACGCGATCGGTCGAATCAAGGACATCCTGCATGGTCACTCCGGCAAAGGCTTGTTCCGTTGCGGCATAGGCCTTGTCCAGTTCCGCATGTAGGGGACAAAGAGTTGTGTGCGACTTTAGTCCCAATGGACAATGCCGAATTCGTTCCAACGGCGACACGGCGTTCACGACCTGCAAGATCGACACGTCCCTTGCCGGTCGAGTCAATTCGTACCCACCACCAGGGCCCGGTCGTGACGTCAACAAGTTTGCGGCCACCAAGTCTTGCAGCACCCGCTGCAAATATCGGCGCGGGATTTTTGTCTTTTCCGCCATGATCCCCGCAGCTGCCGGTTGCCCCGGTTGAGACGCGAGGAGAGCGACCGCTCGCAACGCGTATTCGGCGGTCTTGGATAACATGCTCAGATGCCTTGAAAAGTCGATCCCAACCCGAAGCTTTCGCGAACTACTGAATGGGCGGTCGCTCAAGTTTGTCCGTTTCGGTGTCTGTCGCGTCCAGTTTATAGCCTGGAGCCTCAAATGCAATGCGACCGCCGACGACGGTCCCCAAGACCGTGGTGGCTGGGATTTGCTCCACGGGACAATTCAATAAGTCCTGCGACCAGATCGTAAAATCCGCATATTTCCCTGGGGTTAGCGATCCCTTGACGTCTTCTTCAAACGCTCCCTGGGCAGCCCACAAGGTGTAGCTCTGCAAAGCCTCCAGACGCGTCATGGCCTGTTCCGGAAAAAACTCGGGACCACCTGGCATCCGCCGGGCCACCGAGGCGTAAAAACTCGCGAGAGGACTGATCCGTTCGACGGGAGCATCGGTACCGTTGACGATGATGGCTCCACTGTCGATCAAAGACCGCCAGACGTACGCGCCCTCCGCTGCGCGGCGATAACCCAATCGCTGCAACACGTAGACGGCATCGGACGGACAGTGAATCCCCTGCATCGCCGGGATCACGCCCAGTTCGGCGAACCTAGGAATATCGCTGGGCGCGAGATGCTGAGCGTGTTCGATTCTCCACCGCAGTGACTTGGCTTTGCTGCGCCAGTCCGCGGCGCCATTGCTCGATTCCTCAAGCGTCTCTTCAAAAATTCGCTGGTACAGATCCAAGACTTCGCGATTTGCTCGATCACCGATGGCGTGGACACACAGTTGATAGTTCTTGCGAATGGCCAAGCGAGCCGTTTCTTCAATCGAAGCGATCGTGGTTGTATTGAGCCCGACACTCGAACTGAGATCCTCGTAGGGACTTATCAACCACGCGCCGTGCGGTCCCAAGGCGCCGTCGATGGAACACTTGATGGCGCGGACGGCGAGAAACGGAGAATCCTGGCTCTCGATCCGCACTCGGGCCAAGTGTCGCTCCAATTGTTCGTTCGAATCGCGGGCCATGATCCACAATCGCACCGGCAGTTGATCTTGCCGCGACAAAGCTTGAAGTTCGTCGATCGTGCGAATCGAGCTACCCGCATCTTGGAACGTTGTGATCCCGTTTTCGAGACAAGCACGCGAGGCACGTTGTACCGCATCCAGCCACTGTTCACGCTTGGCTTCAGGACGCATTCTTTGCTGAGCCTGGTCGTACACTCGCTGCACCAACGCTGAGGCGGTTTCGCGAAAAACACCAGTCGCTTGAACTTCGCCCGTCGTCGGATCAACCGCTTTGAGCAGCTCTCCTCCCGGCGGGTTCGGAGTCTCTGCCGAAACGCCCGCCAACTTCATGGCGTAATCATTGGCGAAACTGGCGTGACCACTGGCGTGCGTGAGCAACACCGGGTTCTGCGGCGAGACCTCGCTCAAGAGTTGATGACGAGGATAGCCATCGACATGATCGGTCGGCGGAGTGGTCCACTTTTCTTGATGCCAACCTCGGCCGACGATCCATTGACCAGGTTCCGCTTGGGACGCCGCCGTTTGAACTTGAGCGATGATGTCGTCCCAAGATTTGGCCGACGACAAATCCAACATTTGGAGCGACTGACCTAGCCCCAGGAAATGGCCATGTCCTTCAATAAAACCCGGCGTGATCCAACGACCGCCGGCAGACCACAGTTTCGTCTGTGGACCAACCAGCGGTTGCAATTCGTCCCGCGTTCCTACTGCCAAAATGCGATCACCTTGAATCGCCATGGAGGTCGCAAACGGTTTTTCCGGATCCACCGTATGGATATGGGCATCAATCACCAGTACTTCGGCAAGTCGATCTGGCGGAAGTGATTTGGTTTCCTGGGCACGGAGTGCCGAAGTCCACAATCCGAATCCGACAATAACACACAGCCATGAACCACGCATGAATCTATCTCCTAGAACCTCGGCTCACGAACAATCTCGCGAGTCACCCAACACGGAACAGTATACGAACCAATAACGACCCGTACTAGGCAAACGTCCAAACGGGCTTCGCGAATGTAGTTCCGGGAATTCTAGGCAGACTCGATTTAGCAAGCGCTGGTGTACCGGCTTTAGCCGGCGGGGTGCTGAAGAGAGCGTTTTTGCAGCTCCATCCGGCTAAAGCCGGTACACCAGCGCTCGCTAAATCGCCTTTACATCTGATACGAACGTTACCTCGTTGTGGTTTTGCTAATCTTTGAATAGATTGAGAACGGTTACATCAGGCCGCACTGTTGGAGAAGCCCGTTGATGGCTGGCGACGAAAATGACAACTCGATCGAACATGTTCGGCACAAGCCACCGACGGCGCTGGAACGACCGCGGGAACTGATATTGGCCTGTCCGCAATTCAACAGCAACGTCAATGTGTCGCGTATTGTCCGTTTGTTGGGGTGTTGTGGTGTGACTCGCATGATTGTCAGCGGTCGCAACAAAATTGATCCGGACATTGCCCGGGACGCGATCCAGGCCGTTCAATTGGAGACTCGCAGTTCGCTGCCGCCAGTGCTGAAGCGGCTGGCGGCGGACGGCTACCGGATCGTGGGACTCGAACAGACGAATTGCTCTCAGGATCTAATGCAGTTTCGATTCGAACGGCGAACGGTGCTCGTGTTAGGCAGCGAACGGCAAGGCATCACACCCGATGTTCTGGCTTGCTTGCACGATTCAGTCGAGATTCCCGTGTGGGGAATGCCCTACAGTTACAATGTAGCTACCGCCGCGACGATGGCCGTCTATGAATATTGCCGCCAGTTCCCCACGGGCTAGAAACCGCGGTCTCGCCGGCACAAATATTCAAATTACAGCAGAGTGGTGGACTTCGCAGATTATTTTGCCACAAAAGATCACCAGGAACCCTCGTACACGCCGTAGGAATTTTATGATGGATGTTTACGCCAAGCTTCCGGACGAGTTGAAGTACTTGATTGAGCCCGCTGAAAAATTTGGGAACTACTCATCTGAAATTCAGATCGCCGAGTTTTTGGACCGAGCAGTCGAATCCGACTTGGCGGAACTTAGTGCGATAGCTGAACGGTATCGTGTTAAAGGCCGCAATAGCGGCCGACAAACATATTCGATACTGGGGCAAGGATTAACCACTACGAATGACTGTTTCCACGGGTTTTGAGGCCGTAGGACCGGTCCGGCTTCAGACACATCTGCAAGTAGGCCGCGCGGATTTGATCTTGGGTACAGACCGTGCGGGCTTGCGAGCGTGAATCATTGCGGTCTCGGTGGGTGTTCGCTTGCTAAACAGGCCTTTCCCTCGACCGCTTCCCGCGCGTGGGGGTTCGTTCTAGCTTTCAAACTTACGCTCCCACGGGATGAACCCGTAGGGGGCGGTCTGTGAGCGGGGTTTGTTCTTGGGTACGAATCGTCCGGACTTGCGAGCGTGAAGCGTTGCGGTCTCGGTGGGTGTTGGTTTTGCTCAACAGATCGGTCTCTCGACCGCTTCTCGCGCGGGGGGGGTCGTTCTAGCTTTCAAACTTACGCTCCCACGGGATGAACCCGTAGGGGGCGGTTCGTGAGCGGGGTTTGAGCTTGGGTGCAAGTCGTGCGGGCTTGTGGGCGTGAACTGTTGCGGTCAGGAGGGCAATAGGTTGGCGGCAACCGAGGACTGGGGGGCGCTCGCTCTATTGGACCGCTCGTTCTAATTCTAATTGCCATCCATAACTCAAAACGCCGCGTGACTTTGCCGTTGGGGTGTTGTACAATTGTTCTGGCTAACCGATTGAAGGAGGTGTTTTTAGAGTGAACATGATTCGAGCTGTCGTTAGTAATGGAAAGATCGAAATTGATGCACCGGCCGATTGCCGTGACGGCGAAGCGGTTTCAATTTATCTCATGCCGCACGGGATCGAAGACGGCGAAATGACTGGTGAAGAGAAGCAACAGCTCTTGAGCGCGTTGGATCGCTTCGAATCGTTAGTCCCCCAGTCAGAAGAACTGGCGGAGGATCTGAGCGAGGTCGTCCGTTTGATTGCGTTGGAGGAAAAAAAGGGTATCGCTGCCTATTCCGACAAGCTCAAAGGAATGTTTGATTGACACGAGTCTTGTTAGATACGGGCATCTTGAGCGATTTCATCAATCACCGTCGTGGCATTTCAGAACGAATCCGAGGGCTTCTGGAGCAGGGCACGCGAGTGGGAATATGTATTCCCGTGTTAGCCGAGATCGTAGCCGGGATTGAGTGCAGCGAAAGCCGCGAGCGAAACATGAAGGCACTGACTTGTTGGCAATTGAAGGACTCGACGTACAGATTTGGTAGACGGATAGATCGGTCGAGGACAAAAACGAGTAATTTTAACCAGAATGTCACCAGCGAATCCTTGAGCGGGGTCATGGCCAATTACAGCTTTTCGACGATAGTAGAGCGCGCGCCCCGATCGCTCCGGGAGCAGAGAAACGCTTTGCCAAACTTCCAGATTCCGAACCAAAACCAAACTGTTTCCCGCAGCAGATTCTATTGCGTACTTATCAGCGCCGAAGATCGCTTTATGCGGTTCAAACGCAGTGGCGTGACCGAGGACATTCTGCTAACTCGGAGCAACATTGGTAATATCTCGAATGTCAATCGCAACGGCACCAATACGGCTCGGGGGTACAACACGGCTCATGGCTTGACCACCGTGACTGGCGGTACGACGCAAACGTACGACACCGACGGCAGCACGACCACGCTGCATACCAACGTGACAGCCGTTTGGGACGATGCCGGGCGGATGCGGAACACCAACGTTCCGGCTGGTGCCACAACTGGGATCGTTGGCCTGAACGAAAACGGCTACGTGGGTGGCAATCGGATTTGGAAGAAGATCACTCGCGGTGGCAGCGTGGTCGAACACCGCGTCCACATTCATGCCGGTCCGAACTTAATCGCCGAGTACAACGCGGGGGTCGCCGCCAGCACCCCGGTACAGGAATACGTGTATGCTGGCGAGATCGATTCGTTGGTCCTGATCCGTCGCAGCGACGCGACCAAATACGGAGTCACTCGCAATCGCCAGTGGAGCATCACCGCCTTGCACGAC
>JAUXWY010000476.1 GCA_030681235.1 Pirellulaceae bacterium
ACACTCCACCTACAAAAAACGTTAACAAAAAAACTACAAACTCCCCCCACGAAGCCCAAAACAAACTACAGGGCCGTCCAACCGCAGGCCGCCAGCGGACTGGCGACCCACTGTGCGTCGCCAGTCCCTGGCGGCTTTACCCTAACACCACCCCAACTACCAAAAAAAGTCTCCAAAAAAACAACAAGCAGCGATTCGCGATCAGCCCCGACGGGACTCGCATACGCGCGAACCAAGGCCATTCGGTTGCCGACGTGGATTTGAATTTAACGTCGCTCGAATCAGTCCACGACACTGCGCCAATGCAGTTACTCGCGCGAGTCGTCTCAGGCTAGGTTGTTGGCTTACAACCTCTGGTGAACAGGATAGAATGGGACCGCGTCAGGGCTGGACGTGACTCTCCTCAACTCCACCTTCTCAATCGGAAAGTTCAGATATGCCGTCAAGAATTCTTGTGCTTTCACTTTTGTTGTTGATGTCCATCGTTGCTGAACCAGGCGCCGCGCAAGATCGGCAACGAACGCGACCGCCAGAATTCGCTTCAGTTGAAGTGAATGAACGAGCGGTGTCCTTTCGTATCTGGGCACCACAGGCTGAAGCGGTGTTATTGTCCAGCAGCGACCTACCCAGCACCACGCCGTTCTCGCCGGGGTCGACCATGCAAAAATCCGAAAACGGCGTGTGGGAAGTCAAACTGGACAACGTTCCACCGGGAACTTATCGCTACCATTTCACCGTCGATGGGACGAACGTGATCGATCCGCGCAACCCACGCACCAGCGAAGCGAATAACAACTCGTTCAGCTTGATGGTCGTACCTGGCTCTGAAATATCGGACATGAAAGATGTGCCACACGGGGCTGTCGCGGCGGTGAACTACTATTCGAAGTCTTTGAATCGCTTTCGACGCGCTCACGTTTACACACCGCCGGGATACGAGGCCGGCAATCAACCGTTCCCTGTTTTGTATTTGCTGCACGGAGCTTCGGATTCGGATGCGTCTTGGAGTACCGTCGGACAGGCTGGGTTGGTCCTCGACAATTTGATCGCCGCTGGCAAAGCCAAACCGATGATCGTTGTGATGCCGATGGGGCACACTGGTCCATTCACGTTTGGACCAGGTGGCGGAAATCTAGGCCAACAGATGGCTCAATTCCAGGACGACTTCTCCCAGGAACTTCGCCCTCTGATTGAAAAACAATACCGTACGATCAACAACCGAGCCCATCGTGCGATTGCCGGACTCTCGATGGGAGGCGCTCAAACGCTGGATGCTTTCGTGCAGCGGCCTCTGGATTATGCCTACATCGGAGTGTTCAGTTCCGGCGTCTTTGGTATCAACGGCCCACGTAATGAAGCGGTCGCTCCGTGGGAAGAACAACACGCGAAGGTGCTGTCCGATTCCGAAGTCAAAGCTGGCTTGAAGTTGATCTGGTTTGCGACAGGGACAGAAGACTTTTTACTGAGCACCACTCAGGACACCGTCAAGATGCTCAAGGGCAAGGGATTCGAAGTGGTATACGAAGAAACCGATGGCGGACATACTTGGACCAAATGGCGCGAACATTACTTACCTGCGTTTGCCGAAAAGCTGTTCCAAGATTGAATCCGACGTTCATTCCCTCACCGCCCTCGTAGAAAAATAATGGTACTTGCAGAACGAGGGCGAGATTGCACAGTCGTTGCATAGTTTCGACAAACCTACAAATCACCCAGTTGTTGCCGGAGGCGGCGGAGGATGCGGCTTTTGGCTTGTCGGACCGAGGCGAGACTCAGATTCAACTCGGTGGCCACAATGGCCGTTGCCTGCCCGTCCACCACCGTTCGCCAAAAGGCCTCCCAGGTATGCGATTGGAACTCGGGACGGATCTGTTCCAGTCCACGCGAGACAACGCCGTTCCACACTCGGGATAATTCTCCATCCGCTCGACATTCCGCCTCCCAAGAATTGGTAGTCGATGAGTCGATACTTGTCGCATTCATACTCGGAGAACTTACCGCCGGAAATTCCGAGTCGAGTGAAGAAGGAGACGAAGGCGCGAACGGATCGACTTGGTCCTGCAATCGACGCGCAGCGGAACTACCGCCTTGAGCTTGGTCCGGCCGAGTCGCTCGGCGCCAATCGATCAACTTCCGACGCGTCACCACGAACAGCCAGCTTCGAAACAACCCCGACCGACCTGGCGAGTTGGGCGTCGGGTCGGGAGTCGCTTTGCTTGCCGTGCTGTTGTGATTCACGGCGTACGCTGAATGCGTGTTTCGAAAATCGGGCAAGCGCCGCGAGACGGCCATAAAAACCGCTTGCGTCACGTCGGCTACATCTGCCGGTTGCAACCCAGCCTTGCGACACCAATAGCCAATCAAAGGCCCATACAATTCGACCAATTCCCGCCAAGCCGCCGGGTCGTGCATGCGGACTCGGTCCAGCAGACTCATCGAACTGCCCCTGCTGCCCGAACTACCTTCGTTATTTGAAGCCTGACGGCCTACCGCATTGTTCATCGTCAACCTGAAAAGTTTCGCCAAAAGGCCGTGTCACACTCCAATCGTTTAACTCATGGTACCATAACGGTCCTCGAAAGTCTGCGCGATTGGGAGCTCGAAATCATGATCCGAACAGCAACCTGCCCGAATGACATGGCCTTGCAACAATACGCCGAAGGTTGGTCCGACCCGGCCTCGACCTTGGAAGTTGAGGAACATCTGGCCACTTGCTCGAAGTGCGAAGGACGACTGAGCCTGATCGAATCCGACCGAGCCGCGGATGGGCTGATCGAGTCGCTGCGTCTGCGCGGCCAGTTGACTGCCGAGCGGATCGAGCCTGCCACACTGACCGCGATGTCGGACATCGATTCGGAGGACCCTGGCTTTCAACAAGTCTTGGCGGAAATCCAAGAGTGGTCGCCCGAAAAGCCCGACGTGTCCGATCCGGAGTTGGACTTGCCTCGGTCCTTGGGTCAATACGAACTCTTGGCGTTGATCGGGCAAGGCGGCATGGCGCACGTTTATCGAGCTCGGCATTCCAAGCTGCAACGAACGGTCGCGATCAAGTTGTTGCACGTGCCCAAATGGCAAGTCGATCGGTCGTTGGCTCGATTGGAACGCGAGATCGCCGTGGTCGGGCAATTGCATCATCCGGCCATCGTTGCGGCGACCGACGCTGGGCAACACGACGGCACTCCGTATTTGGTCACCGAGTTCATCGATGGACTGAACCTCAGCCAATTGGCTCGGGCCGTTCCGATCGGCTCAACTCCCAACACCGCGGACGTGTGCGAAGTGATTCGCGTGGCGTCGTTGGGATTGGCGCACGCTCATAGCCAAGGCGTCACCCATCGGGACATCAAGCCGTCGAACTTGATGATCGACCGCCAAGGGCACGTCAAGATTTTGGACTTTGGGTTGGTGCATCTGGAAGGCTGGCAGGACGAAGCGTTGGAGCTGACGACAGTCGGCCAATTGCTCGGGACCTTGGATTACATGGCGCCCGAGCAGGCCGATAAAGCGACAGCGGTCGATCATCGTTCGGATATTTATGCGTTGGGAGCGACGTTGTTTCGCTTGCTCTGCGGCCGAGCCCCCTACGCGGCTTCGCTGTACCAATCGCCACTGGAGAAACTACGACTGTTGGCGATGACCGACCCGCCGAAGGTCGAAACGCTGCGTCCGGACCTACCCGTCGAATTGGCGGAACTGGTCAATCAATCGCTCAACCGCGACCCCGCAAAACGCCCGCCCAGTGCCGCTCATCTGGCGGAAGCTTTGCTGCCATTCTGCCAAGAAGCCAAGTTGGGAGCGTGGGTCCAGTGGGCTCTCGAACACCCACCGGTTCCGGTTGTAAACGACCAACCCAGCCCAGGGGCTTTGCTGCGTCCGAGCCAGAATTTTTCGCCGGGCAAGAAATCCGAACCGGCCACCCAGTCGAGCGGTCGCGGTCGTCGTTGGTGGCCGTGGGTACTGACGGCCGCCGCCGGAGCCGCCGCTATCTGGTTGTCGATCATCTTGATCTTGGACACGCAAAAAGGGCAATTGGTGATCGAGTCCGAATCGGCCGACGTTCGCGTCACGTTGCGCAAGGACGGTCAAGAATCCGAGACGCTGCAATTGGAACCCGGCTTGAATCAAACCCGAGTCTTCGCGGGCACCTATCAGATCGAAATCGACGGCCCAGCCGACGCCTACCAATTGGACCGCAACACCATCGTCATCAAACGCGGCGAAGTGGTACTGGCCAAAGTCAGTCGAAAGAACGGCGAACAATTAGACAACACCCAAC
Source organism: Pirellulaceae bacterium (assembly GCA_030681235.1). Lineage (GTDB taxonomy): Bacteria > Planctomycetota > Planctomycetia > Pirellulales > Pirellulaceae > M30B19. Next base: position 4,277 of record JAUXWY010000476.1, read on the forward strand.
CAGCAACCACAGATCCTGCGTCTTCCGAGACGGTCTTTACTGGCATCACTCATGCAGAATGGCTCCGACGATTTCGCGTTGAAACAAACCCATCGGAGAAACTAAAGGCGTTCCTGGCCCTGGTAAGTTTCAAGAATTCCGCTCAGGTCGAAAAGACACGCTCAGCACTACTAGAATATGTCGCATTGGGCGAGCCTCACGGCTTGATCTTCACCGAAGCGGACTCCATTGGCGGCATTGATGCTGAGCAGTGGCAGCAACTTCCTGGCCTGATCGCGAAATTGCCACCCGCGACTAGAGCAAAATTGATACACGACTTGCGAGGTTTCGCGCGCCCCTTCGAATATTCACCAAATCGGGGCACTCCTCCACATGTACCAAGCGGTGAACGCGTCTTGCAATATTTCGATTTCGTCGAAAATCAGTTGGTGACGACCGGGGCGAGTTGGTCTGCCCTAGAACGATCAAACATCTTGAATGGAGTCATCGAGTTGGTTCGCCAACGGTACCGCGACCCCGATGAGCAACGTGCCGTCGAAACTCGCTTCTTGAAACTCACAGAAAATGCAGCTTTTGACCATCGCTGTTGGTATGCCGTTCGCAATGATGACTTTTGGGAGCAACACCCGAGTTCTCGCTCCAAAATCGACGCGGCCTTGATTCAATTGATTCCTGCCAAGTTTGAAGTGAACATCGAGTTCTTGGAACTCTTGTTATCCTTGAATTCAATTCACTCGCGGTGTTCCAACGAACAAAGGGCGACCATTACAAAGAAAATAGATCAACTGTTACAGTCTGTTGATCTCGTACATTTTCGCATGAAATCGGGCTACTTTGAACTGCACAAGTTCAATGGATACTCGGCAGAGTTGTTTGAGAATCCAAGCGAACGGATTGCTCGATCCAACCCAAGTAGCTCCTCAAGTGTGCCCGACCCACGGACAGACTGGGAGAATGGAGCCCAACAGTTGTTGGCATATTGTTATACGAGACAATGGAATGCGAAGGCACGTGGTGCATACTATTCGCATGTTGCAATGCCCTCGCCGTTGCAAACTATTGTCGGTGGACGAAATGTTTGGTTGTCTGAGCACCAGGTTCAGGGGCAACCTTCTTGGCACCACCTGATTGATTGCTTGGTCGTCACCTACATACGATTCTTGCCCGAAACAGAAAACTACCAAGCAACGCAGGGAGTTGTCCATATTGGAAACCTCATCGCCAATTTGCTCGAACCACTAGCGAAAGAGATTGCGACGTTTGGTGAACCGGGCCAGCATCTGATCTTGTCTTCAAGCTGGTCAGCTCCAGAGACAAGTTCGCGAATCCGCTGGAAAAAGGACGATGCTTTTGGAGATACGCTCACATTGACTCGCGAGCAACTCTGTGCAGTGTTGGTGTCTGCCAGCATCGACAGTGCTCTTCGTGGCGAAACGCCTTCTGGACCAATTTGGGACGATAGTCCCGGGCCAGCATTGATTCGACGTCTATCGAAAACGCTTGAATCAAGTTCGACCGACGCGTCCAACGATCCACGAACAATCGCGCCGACCGACTCAAGCGATGCCACTGCACAAACTCCACAACCTGCAGTCGATGAACCAACCTACAAAGGCCACCCGTTCAGCTATTGGGCGGCGATATTCCAAACCGAGCGAGAACCTAGCATTCGACTTGATGCGTTCAAGAACATGCAAAATTTACCGGGGGATCCAATACCGTTACTGGTCGAAGTGATCGT
>JAUXWY010000477.1 GCA_030681235.1 Pirellulaceae bacterium
TTCGTGATCCCACGGCATTTTAGCGAGCGCGGGTGTACCGGCTTCAGCCGGCGGTACTTATTAAAACGCTCTTTACAGCTACTCGCCGGCTGAGCCGGTACACCAGCGCTCGCTAAACCGATACCGCTACGGGTTCTCGGATTTTCAAAGTCGGACGCTCAACCAAGTCGGGAACTTAATTCGGGACAATTCCTAAGATGCCAGACCGACATCGTGCTGCTCGAATCCTAACTCCGTCAAAACTTGCTTCGTGGCACGAGATTGATTCAAAACGTAGAAGTGGAGCCCCGGCACGTCGGCCGCGATCAATTCGCCAACCTGTTGGGTCGCAAACTCGACACCCACATTGGCCTGACCTTCGGGATCCGTCTGATCGTTCATGCGACGCAACAATTCAGCCGGCATTTTGGCCCCGCATAGTTGCCCCAAACGGTTCAATTGCTCCGCACTTTGGGGGGGCAAAATTCCGGGCACGATTGGGACCCGAATTCCACGTGCCCAACATTGGTCGCGAAATCGGAAAAAGTCCTGGTTGTCGAAAAACAGCTGCGTGACGATCACATCCGAACCCGCGTCCACTTTTCGCTTCAGGTTATCCAAGTCCACTTCCAAGCTCGGTGCCTCGCGGTGTCTTTCCGGATAGCCGGCGACCAACACGCTGAACTGCGGATACTCCCGCGTCAGCAATTCGACCAATTGATTGGCATATTGGAAGCCACCGGGCGTCATCCGAAACTGGGGGCTGTCCTTGGGGGGATCACCTCGCAACGCCACAATGCCGTCAATTCCAGCTTCTTTCGCTTCGGTCAGATAATGACGCAAGTCGTCGATCGTGGACCCCACCAAAGTCAAGTGCGAAGCGACGGTCACGTCAAATCTTCGCCGAACTTCGGTGATGACCTCCATCGTCTTGTTGCGAGTTGACCCGCCCGCTCCGTACGTGCATGTGATGAACGAGGGACGAAATACCATCAGCTGATGCACATGCTCGTACAAACCTAGCACAGCTGCTTCCGACTTTGGCGGAAACAGCTCGTAGGAAAGCACGGGCTTGAGACTCTGGAACGATGCCGCAATTCTCATGCTAGTCTTTCAACGCAGCGAATCGGGCAGCCATCAGGACCTTGTTCGCTTCGGCATAATTCGGCCGGTCCGGCAACTTGGTCCGTTCGAATTCGTATCGGAACGCTCGTTGCAGTTCCAAGCGGAGTCGATCGATTTCATCGAGGCCCACTTCGCCATGTCGGATTGGCATCAAGTCGTCCAAGTAGTCGGTCATGTCCACTAGAACTTCGCTCGACTTCAAGGTGGCGACGCCAGAAAACAATAACCGCACGAGATGCATCAAGCGTTTCCACGGAATTTCTCGCCCACGACGAAGCGTCGAAAACAAGCGGGAAAACTGTGACGATACATATTCATGATACGTATTGAATACCAACTTCGACAAGAAGCTGCTGCGAATGGCGACCAATTGCTCGCCAATTTCGCTGAACGTTTCGAGCGCTGGGCTGTACAAACATTCGAGTGCCGGTGGTTGAGCCTTGAGGGCCATCACCATGAATCTTTGCAACTCCAGAAACGATTCACGTTCCGCATGTTTTTCGATTTGCTCTGGGACGCCAAACAACGACCAAAAACTTGTTCCCTTGGCCAAGTACACTCCGCGATGCTCGATTCGTGATTCGGCATCAGCCAGCTTGTACGCATGCGAACCGGTGAGCGAGCGAATGATCGCGCGATCGAATAATTCGTCAACCGGATCAGCCGGGTCGATCTCGCGACTGGAAACACTCGAGATCGGCATCAATTCATGTTCCCGCAGCCAAGTCTCGTAGCCATCAACGAAACGCACGCGGTAGGAATCAGGCGGATTCAAGCCTTGCCGCACGAGCACACCAACCGCTCCACGTGGGTGCAAAACTCGTCCGATATCATTCGTCAGATCAACCAATGTAACGACATATGTTCCCACGGCATGCAGCCACGTGGGATGTTCCATAAAATCATCGTATTCAGAGCCGTAATCCATGACTTCTACTCGACTTTCTCTCAAAAAAAAGTGCATCAATAGCAAGGGCGGCTTGCGCAGAAATCGGCCGAAATACTAAATCACCTGCCCATGTTTAACAATAACTGATTAATAAATTCGACTCAGGCACACGCAAAACATTTGTTACCGCACCGGCATAAATCTTTCCAACCGTTTGAATCAAACACAACCGACAGTCGCAACAACCAACCGCATTTTTACAAACCGTAAACGGCGTTGAAACTCAACCATTCAAATCTTTTGAATCGCCTGCCTCTAGTTCAGGTTGCATGCGTACAGAATAGCTTCCGATTTGGATCCTTGGAATAGGGTTTACCCAACTATCTTGACTCAGATGTTTAGGCACTTGATTTCGGACTGCAGCCCACCCGTCACAAACACTCGACCTTCCCAATCGACGAAAACATCCACCTCCGACCGCACGCCGAATTCCGGCAAATAGATGCCTGGTTCGATTGTAAAGCAGGTCCCAGGGAGAAGACGCCGAGTATCGCGGGTTTCAAGATTATCGATATGTGCACCGTTTCCATGGGTTTCCTGCCCCATATTATGCCCTGTTCTATGTATAAAAAATTCGCCATAGCCCGCGTTCACAATCACCTGTCGAGTGGCGTCATCCACTTCGAAGCCCCGGATTTCTCGACCGGCCGCAAAGGCTTCTTGGGCCAACCGAATGCCGGCATCGCGAGCCGCAGCGACAATCCCAAAAACTTCAACGTGTTTGGCAGTCGGACGCTCGCCAGTAAATCCCATTCTGGTCAAATCGCTATAGACCGCTCGGGGCTGGTCCAGCCGACACCAAATGTCCAGCAACACCAAATCGTCGCGGCCGATCTCCGCATCGCGGCCTGGCAAAGGCTCGTAATGGGGATCCCCAGCATTGGCGTTCACCCCCACGATCGGTGGATGATACGTCGTCAAGCCGTTCGCCGCAAAGAACTCCATGATTCGCTGCTGGACCGCGTATTCTCGGACGCTACCACTCTTCCGGATTTGCTCGCCAATAAAATCCCAAGCCACATCAAAGGCTTCTTGATTCAAGGCACTGGCGCGTTGATGCATGTCCCATTGATCGTGATCCCACCGAGCTTCGAAGAGCTGTATCAAATCGCCGCTGGATTCCAGTTCCACTCCAAACGACTTGACCAACTCGATGGTGCCGCCATCGACTCGCGAGATGTAAGGATTGTCGTTGAATGGCGAATACTCCATCGCTACACGTTTGGCTCCTTCGACCAACCACTGCATGCCCGCGCGGAACTCGCTCCAGTGCAAATACCGACGGCGCTGGCCGGGCAAGTTGCTCCACGCCCCGGGCTCGATCGTATGGACCAAGAGCTTTGGTTCGCCATGCGCGGGAATAAACGCCGCGACCCGCCGCGACTGGGCCTCGTGCCCCACGACTCGAAGCGCCAATACATTCAATCCACGAAAATCGTACAGAAGCCAACCGTCCAGGTCCATCGAACGGATCGCTTGTTGGACAGCTCCTAGATCGAAGCTCATGATGACTCCTTCGGCAAATTTTCTTCCGAGGTCGTAACGTTTTCGTGCATCCAATAGGTGATCAGCGGAGCAAGCAGCAAACATACCACGCCACAGCCAATGGCAACGTACGAGACTTGCTGAAACACAACGGTACTAAGTTCTAAGGTCTCGGTTGGCGGTGGGAATCCATCTTCAACCGCACTGTCATCGACTCCGGCCAGTTCGGATATGATCCCAGCCACATACTGAGAAAAAGCGGTCGCCAAGAACCAGGCGCCCATCAATGTGCTGACCAAATGTTTCGGCGACAATTTGGTCATTGCGGATAAACCGACCGGTGACAGACAAAGCTCCCCGGTCGTATGAAGGTAATAGGCCAGCACAAGCCACCAGACCGATACCATGCCCTGGTCATTCGCCAGACTCGCGCCGATCACCAAGGCATAAAAACCAAGTCCCAATTGAATCAAGCCCATAGCAAATTTGACGGCCGAAGATGGATTACAACCATGTTTCTGCAACCAGGTCCACAAGACATTGAACACTAAAGCAAAGACCAAAATGAAGACCGCGTTGAGTGCCTGGAATATGGAAGCTGGTAGTTCAGACCGTCGGTTAGCATACTTCATGCCAACGTGAGTTTCATCGACTTGCCATTCAATTTCGAAATTAGTGTATTGCGGCAACCGTTTCACCACTTCACGCAATTTATCCAATTCCTTGATAGTGAACTTCTCAGTTTTCTGCGGGACACTTCCGTCCGTTTCGGAAGCCGTTCTTGGCGAGTAGACATAGCCCAATTGCAATTGAGTCGGCTGGATCCGAATCGACTTGCCAACGAGGTCTGGTGTTATCACGGCCGAATGCTCGACACGCGAGACGTTTCGGTCGGTGAACACGTTCATGCTATTACCGGCCTGCTCGAAAAACGAGAAAAAGACCAAGTTGAAAAAAATCAGTACCAATGCCGCTAACATGCGGTCACGATACAGCCAAGGCAAACGGAAAATTTCGATCAATAAATAGCCAAAGGC
>JAUXWY010000498.1 GCA_030681235.1 Pirellulaceae bacterium
TCGATACGGAATTGCCGGCATTGGACTTGATGAAAAGACAGGGCATGATCCAATCTCTTCCACAGGTCGGCGTGATTGATTTCCACCAAATCGCCGAACCGTTGCCACTTCCAATCTTGCTCCCGCCACTCTTCCAGACCGTATCGCATCCCGCGTAGGACGTAACGTTGGTCGGTGATCAGAGTCACACAGGACTCTTGTTCCAAGGCTTCCAGTCCTCGGACGACGGTCAGCAAATCGAGTCGCTCGCCGGACACATCGGGCTCGATGTCGCCGGCATCCAGCAACACTTGTCCGGCGGCGGACTGAATCAGGAACCGCCACGAGCCGCCGGTGGGGTGCCAACATCGATTGTGGGTTTGAACCAGCAAAATGAGTCGGTTGTCGTCGAACATAGGTTGCTTCCTGCATGATCAACTGGGTGGATGACTTTCTGAAACGGCAACAAACTTTACCCGATGCATTCAAATTGCCTACGAAAAAAACTCGACCAAATCGCTGCACTTTCCGCGACCTTGACGATTATGCGGGGCTTCCTTTTGGACGCGGTTTAGCCAGCGCTGATATACGGGCTTCAAGCGAGACTCTTAAACTTAGCGGTATTTGCCTTAAGCCCGGAGGGCTGGCACAACCTCTGCCGGTGGTGTGAGACACCGGTTGGTAGCGACCGCAAAGTTCCGAAGGCCCAAAGGGCCGATACAACTCGTACCTGTCAACTTTTTGTGCTCAGACTTGTGTCGGCCCGCTGGGCCTTCTCACACCAGGAACCCTTTCCACCAGGGCAAACTCCATTCGCCGAATCGCGAAAAAAACCGACGTTCGTCAGCGAGAAGGATCATTGGACTTCTCTGTGATCGGCTCGATCTTCATGCGCATGGTGGACTCGATGGTCCGCTTGCCGCCGTTTTCACCCTTGACTGTGAATGTGAGGGATTGCTTGAGATATGTTTCACGAACTAAAGCCAATTCATCGTCATAGACGATATGGCCCTCGCTACTTTGGTCGTCAACGGTTACCGCATCGTCTTTGACGCTCAATGTCAACTTAGGCGCGACGGAGATCTTGATCCAACGCGGGTGGTCGGGCAGAGTTTCCAACAGAGTAAACTCCGTTTTTACTTCTGCGGTCCCATTGGGCTGTGGCGATTTGGTCGAGGTTCCCCAAGTTTCTCCAATGGCACGGGTCGATTTGGGAAATTGAACCATTTGCCCAACGGCGTTTTTGAGATTCTCTTGGGTCAGAAACTGGTTGGCCTCCGGTGCTTCGGCAGTGACGGGCAGTTCCAAGAACTCAAACTTCTTAACTTGCCCCAGACGATCCATTTGGAGGCGGAGTTGACGGCCGATCAACTCGCTCAAGTTCGCGTGAATTTGTTTCGCGATAAGGCTCTCTGGTTCTGGTCCGGGGACGACGACAATAAAGTTGCCAGCGCCAGGAATCGTGGTTTCCAGTTTCAACTTTCGAAACGTCTGAGCCAACGTCAGCGAAGACTCATCGCTTTCGGTCACCTCCCAATCTTGTTGAACGGTCAACGCCGACGGCATTTTTCCGGACTTACCCAAAGGCCCTTCAATCTCGGTCACCATTTCTTGAACCGCTTCGACTGAAAACTTTTGGCCCTGTTGCATGCCCCATCGCAGCACGTAACGGCCGGTCGTAACGATTTCGCCAAAGCGTTCGACAGGACCATCTTGGGCCGAGATCTCGCCGGGAACCGCAGCGATGAGACCGGTCAAGGCCATTGCGACGATCCAACCCAACTTCCATTTCACAAGGCGTCTCAAATTTAGAAGGCGTCTCAAATCAGCAGCTCCTCGACTTCGGTGTTTGAAAACCCACGCGGACGAACCTCAGTATAACCAATCGCTCGTTGGGGCAGTACTAGAATCAACCCAGTTCCAACGCGGGGCGGCTCCAATTGGCTTTTTGCTCGGCGACGAAATCCAAAAAACAGTCGGCGGCAATCGCCTCGCGTGCTAAACGCATCAGATCGGCGTAGTAAGCCAAGTTGTGAAAGGACGCCAAGATCGGCCCCAGCATCTCGCCGGCCAAAAACAAATGCCGCAAGTAGCCGCGGCTGTAGTGCGAATAAGGAGTTGGCAGTTGTTCGTCAAGCGGGCGGCGATCGCGACTATGTTTCTGGTTCTTGAGCCGCAACGGACCTTGATGCGTGAAGACCATCGCATTGCGTCCATTGCGAGTGGGCATGACGCAATCGAACATGTCGATGCCCAATCCGATCGACTCCAACAAATCGGTGGGTGTGCCCACGCCCATCAAATACCGAGGCTTCTCGGCCGGGAGATGTGGTGTTGTGGCGGCGATCGTGCGATACATGTCCGCCGGAGCTTCGCCCACACTCAATCCACCGATCGCATACCCAGGAAAATCCATCGCGACCAACTCTTGAGCGCACGTTCGACGCAGTTCAACATCGAGACCACCTTGTACGATTCCGAACAAGACTTGCCCACTCTTCGGGGGAACCTTCAAGCAGCGCTCGGCCCAACGCAGTGAACGTTGACAGGCTCCGGCAACCACATCTGGCGTTGACGGCAACGGCGGCACCTGGTCCAACACCATGGCGATGTCGCTGCCCAATTGCTGCTGGATTTCCATCGATCGCTCCGGAGTCAAGTGTACCAATCGGCCATCGATCGTGGAACGAAACACCACTCCGTGTTCATCGATCTTGCTAAGTTTTTCCAAGCTAAAGACCTGAAACCCCCCGCTGTCGGTCAAGATCGGCCCCGTCCAGCCGGTAAACTCGTGGAGCCCTCCCAGCGCGGCAACGATCTCTTCGCCGGGCCGCAACGCCAAATGATACGTGTTGCCTAAAATGATCTTCGCCCCGGTCTCTCGCACCATTTCGATCGTCAGACCTTTGACGCTACCTCGGGTTCCGACCGGCATAAACGTCGGCAAGTCGACGATGCCTCGCGGAGTATGCAATCGTCCCAAACGCGCCTGACAATGCTTGTCTTGGTGCAAACGCTCGTACCGAAAACTCATCCAACACCATCTCCGCTCGACTTAGCTTAGGATCTGTCCCGAAGTAAATTCCCGGTTTGAACGGAATGTTACCGACCAGGTCCATTTCTGCCGGTAGTATGGCGGGCCATGCCCAGGTATAATAGTCGGCGTGTGCTTTCTTTCATCCCCCGCCCCCACCTCAGAGTAAGGAGTTCGGCATGTCCGCGACGGCATCCACTGATCGACGTCGGTTTCTGGCCACGATTGGAGTGACTTCCGCAGCTTCATGGCTTGCGTTTCGACAACATGTGGCGGCTGCAACCGTCACGCGAAGTGCGAATCAGCAAATCGGCATCGCTTGTGTTGGCGTGGGCGGCAAAGGCGAGTCCGACATGATCGAGACTTCCGCCGGGCACAACATTGTAGCGATCTGCGACGTTGACGAGGGCCGATTGGCTCGGGCCGGCGAGCGATTCCCCAAGGCCAAGCGTTATGTCGATTGGCGGAAGATGTTGGAACAAGCGGATATCGACGCCGTGACGATCTCGACGCCGGACCACATGCACGCGCCGGCCACGATGACCGCGATGAAACTGGGGAAACATGTATTCACACAGAAGCCGTTGACGCATAGTATTTTTGAGGCTCGGCAATTGACCCATGCTGCGGAGACCAGCAAATTGGTCACGCAAATGGGGACCCAGCACCATTCAGCGGCCCGCATCAAGAACGCTGTTCAAATCATCGCCGATGGAGCGATTGGAAAGGTCACGGAAGTTCATGCTTGGACGGATCGACCTGGGAATTTTTGGAAACAAGGTTTGAAACGCCCGGAGGGTTCTCAGCCGGTTCCGGCGGAAGTGCATTGGGATCTGTGGCTGGGTGTCGCGCCCGAGCGACCCTATTTGCCGGGTTTGTATCACCCGTTCCATTGGCGAGGCTGGTGGGACTTTGGTACCGGCGCGGGCGGAGATATGGCCTGTCACATTTTGGACCCGGTCTTTACGGCATTGCAGTTGGAGGCTCCTACACTGGTGCAAGCCAAGGGGCCCGAACCAGATGCCGACAGCGGACCTGAATGGTGTGAGATTCAGTACACGTTCGAGGGAACCCCGCGAACCGGCGAAAGCCTGACCGTGACCTGGTACGAGGCCGGCCGCCAGCCAGACCGAGCCCTGTTCAAGGCCCCGGACAATTGGCCCGGCAGCGATAACGGCATCCTGTTTGTCGGTGAAAAAGGCAACCTGTTTGTGGGTTTCCCAGAACCGCCGCAGTTGTTCCCGGTCGCAGATTTTGCGACCTACCCACTGCCAAACCACGAGGAAGACAACCATTACACCCAATGGACGCAGGCGATTTTGGGGGACGGAAAGACTTGCTGCCCATTTGAATTCGCGGGTCCTTTGACGGAAGCCGTCCTGTTGGGCAACGTCGCGTTTCGAACCAAACAGGCGGTCATTTGGGATGCTCGCTTGATGATGGCCCGGGGAAATGAGGCGGCCGAAACCCTGATTCGACGGTCTTACCGGAACGGATGGGACGTCGAAGGGCTCTAAATATGGCCGTTATGTCAAGGAAGGTTTGACAGCGGGGCGTCCTTTTTTAGAATGGGAAGAGCGACGGTGGGACGAACCCTCAGCCGCCTCATTCAATTTTGTAGTGGTTTGACTGGAGTTTCCGATGGGTATTGGTTGGCAACAGATCCTGATTTTCGCGTTGATAGCGCTCTTACTATTTGGCAGCGCCCGCTTGCCGACGCTCATGCGAGACATGGGCCGCAGCTTGAACGAATTCAAACGTGGTGTCAAAGATTCGACCAAGCCGGATAACGACGACGAGTAGTTTCCACGAGGTTCGGCAGCCCCAACTTTCTCGGTAGTTATTGCCTTATGGGTATTTCGTACTCCCAAATGATGATCGTACTGATCGTTGCGGTCGTACTGTTCGGCAGTCGCTTGCCCGACGTACTTCGGCAGGTCGGGCGCGCCTATGCTCAGTTTCGTCGGGGATTATCGGAATTCCAATACAATTTGGACGACCCAGAACCGCAGGGGCGTTCGACACCGCGAATTGGTTCTTCGAACCCCAGCCAATCTCGATCCGCTAGAGTCGACACAACCGATCCTGGAGAGGAAGATTTTTCCCGTGGGTCGGCGCCAAAATTCTCACCGCCACCTTCGAATGAGGTAAACTGAGCCCGTCCCTCAGACGCGAGCCGCTCGGTTTTCTTGGCGATCGCATTGGACGCTAGCTGCTAGTGTGCCCCAAACTCGACTGTTTCAAAATCGTCAGATTTGGAATAATCATCAGGTTAGGGACGAAGCCTCGCTCTCGCAATGAAACTCGCCCGGAGTTTAAGTGGTGGATGAGGCGATTCCGGAACCCTCGAAAGTCTTGGCGACTTTCGCTACGGGGCATTCCGCACAATCGGTAAACTAGAAACGCTAGCAGATTTTGTTGTGAACGGAGCGAGAGTCGGACGATACCATCCCGGAAGACGCGGACTTTAACCCGCCAATTCAACACGGATGGCAATTGCTCTGCATCAACAGAACAAGACGCGAGTTTGGACCGTATTAGGAAATGTCTTGGGGGAGACATTAGGATTGCCTAAGCGACCGGCTCAACGTACCAAGTCAATAAAACACGCGTCTGTGAACTTTGTTTTCAGCGCCATCCCAGTCGGGGAGAGAATAGCATGCAAGTAAACGGACCATCACCCAACAATTCGTACAACCAAGTTCAGCCTTTGCGTGGACCGGTCAAACCAGCCCATTTTTATAAGATGGCTGCCACCCGAGTTGCAGAAACCAACGATCAACTGACTCTGTCGCCGGAATCGGTGGCCAAGTTAGAGTCTTCGACTACGGCGTCCACCGAAGCTCGATCCAGCAAAATCGCGGAAATCCGCGCTCAGTTGGCGGCGGGAACCTACGAGACATCGGAAAAACTGGAAGTCGCCGTCGATCGGATGTTGCAACGGATTGGGTAGTGGATATTCCTGTAACCCTGAACATTGAATCGGGCGGCCCTGTTTGGACCGCCCTTTTTTTGTGGAACTGGTGGTTTGATACAGTTGAGAATTCGGGTCAGCAAATTGCAGAATCCCAGATGACAAAGCACTAGGGAACGAGGTCTATGGGGTGTTTAAATGAAATACATGGGGTCGCGTTGTTGGTCGATTCGCTCTAACAGCTGTGCCAGAGACATGTCCCGCAAGACTTGTTGGTAGGCCGCTTGAGCTTGTTGCCAAAGTCGTTTCAGCGCTACTCGCTCGACCGAAGTCGCATCCGAAGACATGTCCGAGCTCGAATCGACCGACTGCATGATATCCCAGACTGAAATTTCGCTGGGAGCCCGGGTCAATTGATATCCGCCCGACGCGCCGCGAGTGCTGGTTACCCAACCAGTCGATTTCAACTGCAAGAGAATTTGGACAAGGAATCTCGAAGGAATCGCCAGCCGTTCCGAAATCGTCTTGATCTGAATTGGCACGCCAGCTCGGTAGTGCCGCGCCAATTCGACCGCCGCCAAACAAGCGTACTGGGTTCGGGCATTCCATTGCACTAGCAGAGGCTACCTTAAAAACAGGGCACAATTGACGGGCGCACCTTGGGGACAGTTACCATCGCCTCTGACCAACGCATATGACAGACCTTAGCGGACACACCTGCGGGGATAATCACTGTCGCCCCCGAAAGCCCAGTTATCGTAGCCTGATCGACCGAAATCAGCAATCGTCTCGGGCCTTTTAAATCGCAACTTAAATAGATTTTGATAAAGTTTTACAATTTAAACGGATTTAATGTGAACTAAACCGCCTTTGCAATCGATTTAGAGGATTTTCATTGCAAGGAATAGATTTCGATGATAAAATTCAGATATCAGTTGACCGGCGGGCGGTGGCGGTTGACTTGGATTCAAGGTTCCTTTTTTCCAACGGAGAACTGGCGTGGAAATCTGCATTACGGCAAGGCACGGGTCGATTTCGGACGACGCATTTTTGATGATCCAACAAAAGGCTGAAAAACTCGCGCGATTTTACGACCGCGTGAGTTCGATCGAAATCATCATCGATTTACCTCGGAAGGGTGAGTCAGGAGTGGAAATGAAGTTATGTGCGGACCACGCGAACGATTTTTTCGCTCGCGGAAATGGCCATAATGTCTTGTCGGCCGTCGAAAGTGTGGTTCAGAAACTCGAGCAACAACTGCGAAAGTACAAGGAACGACTATTGAATCGGTCGCGTGTTCGCGGATTGCCGGCCGCATAACCGCGTCGGGATTGGTTTGACCGCCACAGTCGGGCCGAGAGCAGGCCGGGCGCATGTCAGACTCGCATAAAAGGCCCTAGCAGGCGTCGAACTTGGTTCGGCGCCTGTTTTTTTGTGATTCCGCACTTGCAAGGCGGGCGACACGCCATGATAATCCTGCGACTTCGGGGAGTCGGCTTCGAGATTCAACGAACTGGGCAGGGGCTGGCAGGAAGCGAGTTGGGGGCGATTGTTGGGGTAGTTCGAGATTTGTTTGGGGCGAAACGGGGCACGGTCGCTGGGCGGTTGGTCGGCATGTTGGGTTCCTAAATATATCGAACGGAAATTCGATTTTTGGAACTGTGTGAGACGGTCATGCCTCAGTTGACCAACTGCAATTTTGTGCAACTTTTCAGAAAGAGAACTCAATGAAATTTTCTGAGTTTATTAGCTTGAAGTCGATCAAGGTCAACTTGGCGTCGGAAGGTAAAACCGAAGCGGTGGCCGAATTGGTTCAAGGATTGGTGGATGCGGGGAGCTTGGATGCGGCGCAAAAAGATGGCATCATTCAAGCCGTCATGAATCGCGAAGAGTTGGGCAGCACGGGCATTGGTCGTGGTGTGGCTGTGCCGCACACGAAACATAGCAGCGTGAAGGAAATTGTGGGCACCGTCGGGGTGAGCAAGTCGGGAATCGACTTTCGCAGCTTGGACGGCGATAAAGTCAATTTGTTTTTTATGCTGATCTCGCCGCCAGATCGGCCTAGTGACCATTTGCGTGCTTTGGAAAACATTGCGAAGCAATTGCAGAACGAATCGTTCTGCAGCTTTCTCAAGCAAGCAAAAACGGTCGAAGATGTCGTTCAATTACTAAATGAAGCGGACGAGAACCATTTTGGTTCTTGAGGAAGTTGATGGCCTCAAATTCTAATGGTTCAGCCTGAAGTTCGACTGGCGGCTGTGGTCGCCAGCAAACACGGTTTGCAT
>JAUXWY010000041.1 GCA_030681235.1 Pirellulaceae bacterium
TAAAGCCGGCTAAAGCCGGTACACCAGCGCTTGCTAAACCGCGTTCATTATTGGCTAAAGCCGGTACACCAGCGCTTGCTAAACCGCGTTCATTATTGGCTAAAGCCGGTACACCAGCGCTTGCTAAACCGCGTTCATTATTGTCTAAAGCCGGTACACCAGCGCTTGCTAAACCGCGTTCATTATTGGCTAAAGCCGGTACACCAGCGCTTGCTAAACCGCGTTCATTATTGGCTAAAGCCGGTACACCAGCGCTTGCTAAACCGCGTTCATTTCCGGCTAAAGCCGGTATACCAGCCAAGGCGAACGTCGCTGCAAATTTCGAGTATCATAGGACACGAAAGTCCGTTTCCCGAGGAAACCGCATCGTGCATCCTGACGACCGTAACTCAAACCCCAGCCGATGGGCGCGCCATTTGTTGGATCGCCGACGATTTTTAACGGACAGTTCCGTTTCGCTCGGTGCGGTGGCATTGTTGGACCTGTTGCAGCAACAACAATTGTTGGCCGCAAATCGATCGTCGACCTCCGACGATGTCCGCATCGATCCAGCGCAGCCCTTTGCTCCGCGCCCGAGCCATTATCCGGCTCGCGCAAAGCGTGTGATTGTGGTCTTCTGTGCGGGAGCCGTCAGTCAGCTGGAAACCTGGGACTACAAACCGGAGCTGCGAGCGCGCGACGGACAAGTTTTGCCGGGTGGCCCAGCGGTCACCTTCCAAGGTCCCGCTGGTGAATTGGCCGCGCCGCAATACGAGTTCCGTCAACGCGGACAATCCGGCAAATGGGTTTCGGATTTGATTCCTCACTTGGCGGACTTGACCGACGAGATCGCATTTGTTCACTCGCTCACTAGCAATAGCAACACCCATGGGCCGGCCGAGAACTTCTTATCGACGGGTTCGATCTTGGACGGGTTCCCCAGCCTCGGTTCGTGGGTCACGTATGCCTTGGGCAGCGAAAATCAAAATCTCCCTGCGTACGTCGCCATCCCCGATCCGCGCGGCGTTCCTCAAAACGGCTCGAACAATTGGGGGCCAGGATTCTTGCCGGCCGCGTTTCAGGGAACCCCACTGAGCGCCACCCAACCGATTCGCCATCTGCAACCGCCCGGCATCTCGGTGGAGAGCGATCAAGCGACCCGCGACTTCTTGCAACAAATGAATCGTTGGCACTTGGAAGAACATTTAGGCGACGCGTCATTAGCCGCCCGCATCGCAAGTTATGAATTGGCGGCTCGCATGCAGCTGAGTGTCCCCGAACTAAACGACCTATCGAGCGAACCAGAACACATCCTCAAGTTGTACGGCGCCGACGACCCGAATCAACCGTTGAAAACCGCGTTTGCCAAGAACTGCATTTTGGCTCGGCGCTTGATCGAAAAAGGCGTTCGCTTCGTGCAACTATTCAACGGAGCCTATGCCAGCGCCGGCGAACTCAACTGGGACGGTCACGAGCGTTTGAAAGAACAATACGACCGCCACGCGCTGATCATGGACCAACCGGTCGCGGGACTGATTCGCGACTTGAGTCAACGCGGCTTGTTGGAAGACACCTTGGTCGTGTGGTGTACCGAATTTGGTCGCATGCCCATGTTTCAAAAAGGGTCGCGCGGCCGAGACCACAATCCGGACGGTTTTACTTGTTGGTTGACCGGGGCGGGCGTGAAAGGTGGCGTGAGTCACGGCGTGACCGACGAATTGGGGCTCAAGGCGATTGAAGACATTCATCCCTTGTACGATCTGAATGCCACCATCCTCCATCTATTGGGAATGGATCATCAGCGACTCACCTTCGAGCACAACGGGATCCGTCGCCGTTTGACCAACGTCGAAGGCCACGTGATCCATCCCATCCTCCTTGATTGAAAGACTCGACCGTGACATTGCCCCATGCAGTTTTTGTCCGCCGATTTTTGGCGTTGGCGCCGATCTTGTTTTTGGCCTGGAGCGTGACCATTGCCGAAACTGCACATGCACAAGACGCTTCGAAAAAACCGCTCAAAGAATTGGTCTTGCCGGGCGAGTCGTTCCTAATAGGCGATCGAACCGCGTTTATCATGTGGCCCGAATCCGCCAAACGCCAACAACCGCAGCCATGGGTGATGTACGCACCGACACTGCCGGGTTATCCCGACAGTCATGAAAAGTGGATGCATCAAAAGTTTCTGGACGCGGGGATCGCCGTCGCGGGGATCGACATGGGCGAAGCGTATGGCAGCCCGAAGGGGACTGAAGGACTGACCACGCTCTATCAACATCTGGTCACGGAACGACAGTTCGCCGAGAAGCCAGTTTTGCTGGGGCGTAGCCGGGGCGGGCTATGGGTCAGCAGCTGGGCCATCAGTCATCCCGACAAAGTCGCCGGGATCATAGCGATTTATCCGGTGTTCGATCTGACCACCTATCCAGGTCTGGAACAAGCCGCGCCGGCGTACGGTGTAACTCCGCAAGTCCTGAGCAACCAGTTGTCGAAATGGAACCCGATCGCTCGCGCTGATGTTTTGGCCAAAGCCAAGGTCCCCATGGCGATCATCCACGGCGATGTCGATACGGTCGTGCCATTGGAGCAGAACAGCCAAACGATGGCCAACATCTATGAGGCCGGCGGCGCGTCATCGGTAATGCACTTGGAGGTGGTCTCCGGACAAGGCCACAACCACTGGCAAGGATTCTTCCGCAGTCAATCGCTGGTCGATCACGCCATCCGTTGGGCGAGTCGCAAGTGATGATAGGTTTCAGCGAGCGATTGTTTTTCGATCTCGGCATATTGCAAGTTGGCATCGATGATCGGGCGTCCCAAAATCGCTTCTAGATCGGCTTGCTGATAAACCGGTCGAGTTTCAGCGGTTGAAGCGGTCCCGTATTGGTTCAAGTTCGAAGCAAAGATGCCCGCAGCCGAGATCGGAAGGAAATCTTCGTAGCGCTGGCCTTCGTATAGCACGTAACCCAAGTCCAGCAATTCCTGGAGATTATCGGTCGAGATGTGACCGGCCGCCTGCAGTCCAGCAGTGGTCGCGCTATAACGAACATAAACCAGTCCTTGCCGGTACAACTCGGGAAGCGTTTTCGGAAACGCGGCAAACGCCGAGGCGTACAAGGCCTCGCGCCCCCGCCAATCGCTGGCGGGGAGTTGGCTTTGACTTAGCAGTCGTTCAGATTCCGCTAAACAGGAATCGTACAACTGCCGGCCGGCGCTGGTCGTGGCGTACGAGCGCTGTTCGATTTCTCCGAAGCGCGCTGTATGCGACGCGGCGACGGTGCCGCCGTCCGGATTGTGAAACTTGACGGGTTCCGACAGCGCTTTGTAGGCATCTTGTCGCAGTAGCACGGGCGTGTCCTGGCTGGGTCCTTCCGTCGCATCTTTGAACCCCGAATGATTCAATCGCGTCAGCACCAAATCTGGCTGCGCCAACCGGGCCAACAGGCGGTCGACGACCGATTGGATTTCTTCTGGTGCGGGCCAACGACGCACCAGACCCGCACACGTCTCCGACGAGACGCTGCGAAACAATAAGCTCAACGCATGATGATCGGTTTGCGCGGCCAACCGCGCGAAGGCCAATTCGAGTCGTTGTTGCAGTTGTTCCGTGAGGATCTCGCCCAAACAAAACTTCATGGCACTGGTATAGACATCGATGCAAAAAGTATTGGGCGTCAAATGATTCAAATGGTGGGACTGGAAGCAGGCGATGTCGGCGGCGATTTTGGCTCCGGCACCACAGAGCTCGCGATAGAGATCGTAGTCGTAAGCTTCACCCGTCCACTTGAAGATACTCGCGGTACACTCGTGGATCAGCGTCTCCGCTTCGGATTCGGTCAGACCGCCGTTTTGCTCCGAGCATTCGATCAGGCTTTGAGCTTCGGGCGAAACCGCTTGGCGTCGACTGACCAAGTCTTCGATGCGGGCCCGGGTCCGAGCATCAAAAAAATCGGTGAGCAGCAACGAGCAGAAGACGCGATGCTCTGGATAAAAACGCGAGCGAAACGCGGTGGCGATGATCGGTTGACTTTTGGCCCCGATGCTGGACATGTCATAAAAGTTGTGCGGCTCCATCGCGAAGCAGGCAAACAGGCGACCCATCCAGCGATACTCGTCGCGACGACCGATCCGAATCGCGCCGTGCCGCTCGCCGCTGGTTTCCACAATCCCGGCGTCGTCGATTTGAAACTCGGGATACAGCAACGAAAACAAGTCGCAGAGCGCTCGATTGCAAACCTGATTCACGACCAATGACTTGTCGTACAACGGAACTTCCGCTGCAAACATTTCAGAGAGCTTTCCGAACAGCCGATTCTGCAGGACGACCCGATCCACAAATATTTCTGGCGACGCGATGTGAGACATGACCAGTACCTCCTAGAGGTTTCGCTAAATGGAAATCTTCGCGCCCAATAGTTCGACGAACTTGCGCATCCAGGCCGGATGAGCGGGCCAGGCCGGGGCGGTCACCAGATTCCCGGTGACGTGAGCGTCCGTGTAGGTGTCGTTGGGCGAGATGGGCTGGCCACCGGCCATGGTGACTTCGGGCAACACGGCTGGATAGGCCGAACAAGCCACGCCGCGCAAGATGCCGGCAGCTGCCAGGATCTGCGGGCCATGACAGATGGCCGCCAAGGGTTTCTTGGCCGAGTGAAACTCGCGCACGATTTCCAGAACGCGCGGGTTGAGGCGTAGATATTCTGGTGAGCGTCCGCCCGGGATCACCAAGCCCGCAAAGTCCGGCACTTTGACATGATCGAAGTCGAAGTTGATTTGAAAGTTGTGTCCCGGTTTTTCCAAGTAGGTTTGATGGCCTTGGAAATCGTGAATGGCCGTCGCGACGACATCGCCAGGGCGCTTCCCGGGGCAGACGGTTTTCACGTCGTATCCGACCATCAACAACATTTGGAACGGGACCATCGCTTCGTAATCTTCCACGAAGTCGCCAACCAACATCAGGATTTTCTGGGACATGGTATGGTCCTGGGAGAGGCGGTTATTTTTTGCGATGCAGGTGCTTGGGATTCTCCGCCTTGCCGATCATTTCGTACAAAAATCGGCTCGGGACGGTGGGAACATCACGGCCCCACTTCTTCCGGCTCAGCGGCAGCGACAAGGTGAGCCGCAGCTGGGCCCGAGTCATTCCAACGTAGCACAGGCGCCGCTCCTCGGCGATAGCCTCTTCGGTCTCCAGACTGCGTTTGTGCGGCAAAATGCCCTCTTCCATTCCCACCATGTAGACTTCGTGAAACTCCAGCCCTTTAGCGCTGTGCAGGGTCATGAGGACGACGCCGCGACGTTGGAGCTGCTTCTCCTTGTCGTTCTGGGCATCGCGATCGCCAATCGTCAATTCGCTGAGGAAGTCCACCAACGTGCCCTGGTTGCCGTTGTCGCGATCAAACTCGGCTGCAGCATTGATCACGCCGGCAACATTGTTCCAACGAGTTTCTAATTCGTCTGGCTCGGTGTAGAGACTCTCCAAGTAAGTGCGAAATCCGATGCGCTGGACCAGCAGTTCCAACAGCGGACGCACGGTCGATTTTCCAACTTGCTCCTGCAGTTCGCGAATCAAGCCACAGAAGTTTTGCACCGCTTCCCGTTGAGCCGCTTTCAGGTCGGGACAGGCGGCGGAGTCGTTCATGACTTCCCAAGTGTCCTTCCCGGAGCGAACGGCGGCGTCGCGCAGTTTCTCCACGACGCTACTGCCGATGCCTCGCTTGGGACTGTTGATGATCCGCAACAGCGCCACCTCGTCGCCCGGCGTGACCAGAACTTGCAAGTAACTGAGCAGATCTTTCACTTCGCGTCGATCGAAAAACGATTGCGTTCCGATCAAGATGTACGGGATGCCGCGTTTGCGAAACTCGGTTTCAAAGACTCGCGGTTGTTCGTTGGTGCGAAACAGCACGGCGATGTGATTGGGCTCAACACCGGGCGTTTGCAGCCGCTGCGAGATGTGAAACACGACGTCTTGGGCTTCTTTGGTTTCGTCTTTGTATTGATGAATCTCCGGAGGTGGACCCGTTGGCCGCGCGGCTTGCAGCACCTTGCCATGCCGCACCACATTAAAATCGATCAAGCGATTCGACCACTCGATGATTGGACCTGTGGATCGATAATTCATCTCCAAGCGAACGACCTTGGCGTCCGGCCAATCGTGGTGAAAGCGCAGAATGTGCTGCACCTCAGCGCCACGCCAGGCATAAATCGATTGATCGTCGTCACCCACAACGCACAAGTTGCGATGTTTGGCCACCAGTGCTTGGGCAATGCGATATTGCGATTGATTCGTGTCCTGGTATTCGTCGATCAGCAAGTGATCGAACTGCGAGGCTTCTTGGTCCAAGATTGCGGGGTGTTCGCGAAACAGCTTTTCGGTCAACAACAACAAGTCATCGAAATCTACCACGCCGCGATTCTTGAGTTCGCGTTGATAGCGGCGATAGACCGAGGCTGCCAAGTGCTCTTTATCTGATTGAGCGGAAATGGCGGCTTGCTCGGGCGATAAGGCCCGCGATTTCCAACTACCGATTTGGAACAACAAGTCGGTTGGCTTGAGCGAAGCGTCGCGAACGCGAATCTCTTTCATCACCGAGGTGATCACGCTTTCCTGATCGGAGCGAGTGTAGATGGCGAACTTCGCCGGGTAACCCAGTGCCGTAATCTGTCGCCGCAGGATTCGCACGCACAGAGAATGGAACGTCGCGACCAACGGCTTGGCTTTTCGCTTTCCGATCTGCGCCTGAACACGTTCGCGCATTTCGTTCGCGGCTTTGTTGGTAAAGGTCACGGCCAAGATTCGTTCGGCCGCGACTCCGGACTTGATCAGCAACCCGATCCGTACGGTGACGACGCGAGTCTTGCCGGTTCCGGCTCCGGCCAAGACCAACAGCGGTCCTCGCAGCGTGTGAGCCGCTTCCCGTTGAGATGGGTTTAATCCGTCCATTGATTTACGGCCGCGAAAGTTTACGGCAGAACAATGCTCGAGCCCGACGGCTTCGCATCGGGAGGCAATTGCAACCCGGAGCTGTGACCCGGCGGATCAGGCGTTTGCACAAACAAAATTCGCAACTGCGTCAGCACATCCGTTAGCATCTCTTGTTCGTCGGCCGTCAGATTGCCTTTGGTCTTTTCGTCCAAGATGCCCAGCATATCGATCAAGTGCTGAGCCAACGGCTTGTAGATCATTCCCTTGCCGGTCTGCGGGTCCGGAATCTGACCCAAGTTCGACAGTACTTGCATGGCCAACGTGTTGATCAACAAGGGAATCGAGGCCGGCGGGAAGTCCATATCCTCTTCCGTGTGGCCGTGAGCCCCCGCAGCTTCTTTTTCGGCCTGAGCTCGCGACTTCCAATCGTCATCAATATGTAGCTCTCGGTCGCTCATGACTTACGAATCCTTATCTCTAGTGCGTTTTTGTCTGCGTCTGTTCGGTTGTTGGACGACATTCTATCAGGCGATTCTCAGCGAAGTAAGTGCTGCAAGATCGAGAAACCAGCCCGTAAATCCGGGCAAATCCAATCGGGCTGGGCCGCTGTCAATTCCGCTTCCGAGGCTCCGCCAGTCAACACGGCCAGTGTCTTCGCACCGATTGCCTTGCCGCAGGTCACGTCGTGAATCGTATCGCCGATGACGATCACGGAAGCGGGGCAATATCGATGTTGGAGGTGGGTTTGCGCGGATGCGGCGGCCTCGCGGGCGACATCGTCGCGACTTGCATGGTCGTCCCCAAAACCGCCAAACGCGAAGTAGTGATTCAGCCCGGTATGCTGCAACTTTGTTTGAGCTCCTTGGCGAACATTGCCGGTCAACAGGCCGAGGGCCACTTTGGGTTGTTCGGCGAGCCAAGGCAACAACTCGGTCACACCTGGCAAGACGGTCGCCGGTTGCTGGTGAAGGTTTTGGTCCAGTTCGTGCAAATAGCTGTCAATGAATTGTACAAATTCCGAATCCGTCAAGTCTCGCCCTTCGGCAGCGAACAGCTCGGTTAGAATCCCGCGATCGGTCCGCCCGTGCAAACGCAACTCGATCGATCGCGGCCGGCCAAACACTCGCTCAAAGACCGTATCAATCGCCCGCCCACCCGCCCGCTGCGAAATCAACAGCGTCCCATCGATGTCGAACAGTATAGTTGTAAGCGTCTCATTGGTGGTAGCCGAACCCATGTTTTCTTTCCTGCGACAGTCTTTTTTCCAAAGCTCAGCTTACCGGCAGATACAATCGAGGTTGGGAAGATTCTCATTCTTATGGGAGGATTTCTTGAAATGGTACCGTCGGTGACGTATTTGGCTGTTGATTGGGCTGGTTCGCACTGACGCTTGAACCTCTTACAATGACGGGTGCAATAACTTCGGAGGAGATTTATGTTTCAAGCGGTACGTATACAGGGATTTCGCGGCCTTCGAGATTTTTCCATGGAAAATCTTGGAAGGATCAATTTGCTGGTCGGCAAGAACAACTGCGGAAAGAGTTCCGTCCTGGAAGGCCTTGAGCTTTTATCATCTCGTGGTGGTGTTCGCACTCTATGGAATGCGACCGTCCGGCGTGGTGAGCGGTTTTGGGTCGAGGGTGATGGGGCTCGATACTCGGAAGGTGATGTATCTAGAATCTTTTACGGTCATCGGATCGACTATGATTCGCACATCGAAATTTCGGCGAGAACATCCTCGAATGAAGAATCAGTAGGCATCAGTGTTTTTCGGAGAACAACCGACCAGATGGCATTATTTGAAGATACGACCAGACCTCCGCTCGAACCAGAGGAGGAGATGAACCTTCAGATTCAATGGTGCAACGGTCGCCCGAAATCTGTAGTCGAGATACCGCTTTCGCCGCGTGGCGGAATTTCCAGTCGCAATATAATGCGACGCCAGGGCGATGTGTCGGACCTGCCCGCGATCCGATTCATTTCAACCGCCGCTTTGTCCATCGAAGAAGTCCTAGCGTTGTTTGACGAAGTCGTATTGACTCCCGAGGAGTCTTTTCTCGTCGACGCATTGAAAACGATTGAGCCTTCCATAGAACGAATAGCTTCGATCGGCGCGGACCGCTCGCGGTTTCCAAATTCTCGGCAAGGCGGAATTGTAGTGAAAACGTCGCAATTCCAAGAACGGGTTCCGATCGGTAGCATGGGCGACGGGATGTGGAGACTGTTAGGGATTGCCGTGTCCTTGGTCAATGCTGAGAACGGCGTGTTGTTAGTAGACGAGATCGATACAGGGCTGCACTATTCCGTGTTAGGAAATATGTGGCGACTTGTTCAAGAAACGGCCGAGCGTCTGAATGTACAGGTCTTTGCGACCACGCACAGTCGCGATTGCTACGAGAGCCTGGCCGAAATATCGAGAGATTACGTCTCGGAAAACAGCAAGGTCACGATTCAACGGATTGAAGTGGGTTCCGAACGAGCTGTGGCGTTCACGGAACAGGAGATTGTGGCAGCATCGCGGCGTGGAATCGAGGTCCGATAAAATGGTGCGACGAACTTACACCAAACGACTACTAGTTGAAGGGCGAGAAGAACAGCGGCTGATTCCACAACTGATCGAACACAATAGTATTGTTTGGGGAGAGACACGCGAGCAAGCTATTGTCGATATCGCTGAGTTTGACGGCGTTGACAACCTTCTCAGGCCCGGAGTGATCGAAACTGAATTGAAAGTGTCAGGTCTGCGCGAGCTCGGCATTATCGTTGACGCGGATGAAGACCTCGATTCCAGATGGCAAGCGGTTAGAAGACGCTGTCTGCAAGAATTTTCGTCTCAATTGCCAAAACAACTATCCGAGAATGGTCTCGTAATTGAGAATCAGGCGGGTTTGAGGCTTGGGGTTTGGATCATGCCTGATAATAAAAACCAGGGAATGCTGGAAACATTTTTATCCTGTTTGGTACCGGAGAACGAATCCGAAGTTTATCAACATGCGGTTCATTGCGTTTCCACGGCCAAAGAGCGGGGTGCTCCATTCTTGGAATCTCAACGAGCCAAGGCTTTGATTCACACCTGGCTCGGTTGGCAAAATCCACCGGGTCGTCAACTGCACCAAGCGATCATCGAACGGATACTGATTCCCCACTCGGAACGTTCGAAACCGTTCGTAGATTGGTTTCGGAAATTATTTCGGGTTTAGCCCTGTCGTTTCTTATTACTTTCACCTGTAGAACATAACCCAGTACTAGTTCTTAGGGCGGTGTACCGGCTTCAGCCGGCGAGTAGCTGAAAATAGCGTTTTCACAGCTCCCGCCGGCTGAAGCCGGTACACCAGCGCTCGCTAAATCGCCTTTGGATCGGCAGAGCCAGCGAAATCCGGAACTTATTTCGGGACAAATCCTTAGGGCCTTGGCGGGTGGACGGATGTGGGGCGGGAGCATAAAACGTGGAGATGACCCAGCGTCAATCCGACGCAAGTTCCGGCGTAAAATCGCTCGGTGTTCCGGATCATGTTTTGCAAGGGAGATCAACTTGGAAACCGCATCGGCTCTAGAACTGACCCGCAAGAAATGCCTACCCTGCGAAGGCGGTGTGGACCCGTGTCCGCTGGACTTCAGCCAACGCCAGTTGCAACAACTGGCCGGTTGGAGCTTGACCGCAGACCAGAAGCGGATCTCGAAAAAATGGACGGTCACGAATTTCGTTGAAGCGATGCGGTTCTTCAACGAAATCACGAAGCTGGCCGAGGAAGATGGTCACCATCCCGATCTGCATTTGGTCGGTTATCGCCACGTCACCATCGAGCTGTGGACACATGCCATCGATGGTCTGAGCGAAAACGACTTCATTCTGGCGGCTAAGATCGATCAACTCCCGGTAGCCACCAAGCGAGCATAAAAAGTCGCAAGATCGATTGGGGCTCAGGGCACCATCGGGCAACCTGTCGTCGACCATCGAGCGAGGCACGCGACACTGCTGCCTTCGAGTCGGTTTTGATCCTTTCGATTCGGAAATAATGAACATGCGGACGTTGACCCTAACCAGACTAAAGTTCGTTACAAGATCGCCGTCGTTTGCATCCTTCGTGCGATCGTTTGCTTTGATGATGATTTTTGGGTGTCCACTGTTTGCAACAGCCGAAAGCTCCGGTCAAGACGCGGTTCGAGTCGACGATAGCGGTTGGCGTTACACCCTGGAGACGCCAACCGATGGCTGGATGAAGTCGGAATTTGAGGATCGTTCGTGGACCGCTGCGGTGGGAGGGTTTGGAACGCCGGGGACTCCGGCGGCTCGGATCGGCACGGTCTGGAACACAAAAGAGATTTGGTTGCGCCGCCGCGTCACGTTGGCCCAAGTTCCCGAACGTTTGGCGCTGTTGGTTCATCATGATGAAGATGCCAACATCTACGTGAACGGCTCGCGCATCGCTTCGCTGTCGGGTTTCACCACGAACTACCGTGTCATCGAACTTGGCGCGGCCGAATCCAAGTTGGCCCGAGCCGGCGAAAATCTCTTGGCGATCCATTGCCGACAGACCGGCGGCGGGCAATACATCGATGCTCATCTGATTGACGCGGCCGCACCACCGGAGTTGCTGCCCGTACAACGCGCCGACGTCCCCTTCAAGTCTCAACTATTGACGCCGTGGGGAGCGTCGATCGATCGGAACCAACCTTGGCCCGAGTACCCGCGACCCGCGTTTCAACGAACCAGTTGGATGAATCTCAACGGGACTTGGGATTACCAAATCACGGGAGATCAGGAGACGGACATTCCTGCGTCGTGGGCAGGAAACATCCTCGTGCCGTTTGCGCTCGAGTCGGCTTTGTCGGGAGTACAACGATTGCTCAAGCCCAACCAATTCCTGTGGTATCGACGAACGTTGGCCCATGATCCGCAGCCGGGCCAACGCACTTTGCTGAACTTCGAAGCGGTGGACTACGAATGCCAGGTCTTCGTCAATGGACAACCGGTAGGCGGTCATCGCGGGGGACACACACCATTTAGTCTTGATGTCACGGCCACGATTCACGCCGGTGAAAATGAAGTCGTGATTCGCGTCACCGATCGTACCGAGATGATGCAATTGCGTGGCAAACAAGTACTGGACCCAAATGGGATTTGGTACACGCAGGTTTCTGGAGTTTGGCAAACCGTTTGGCTCGAGTCGGTGCCGGAAACTTATGTCAGGGATTGCTTGATCCAGACGGACGCCGCTGCGGGAACGGTGACGGTGACACCTCGGCTTATCGGCGACCGTGCCGAAAATGCCTCGGTGCGCTTCGAGCTGTTGGCAGGTGGCCAATCGGTGGGTTCGGGATCGTCAACGAGTGGTCGTCCGCTAGTGATCCAGGTGCCGCAGGCTCGACTGTGGTCGCCGACCGATCCATTCTTGTACGACCTCCAAATCGAACTCTTGAATCCTGATCAGAGCGTGGCCGACCGCGTGCAAAGTTATGTCGGCATTCGTTCGGTGGGCAAGGTGCGCGATGAGAACGGGCATTGGCGGATGACGCTCAATGGGGAACCGCTGTTTCACTGGGGGCCGTTGGACCAAGGTTGGTGGCCGGACGGACTGCTCACTCCACCTTCCGACGAAGCGATGCGGTTTGATGTGGATTATTTGAAGCAAGCGGGATTCAATATGATCCGCAAGCACATCAAAGTCGAACCGCGCCGCTTCTACGAATACTGCGACCGAGTCGGAATGTTGGTCTGGCAGGATCAAGTCAGCGGCGGTCCTGGCCCACCGTGGACCCGTCTTGATCCGCGACCCATCGATGCCGATTGGTCGGACGATGATCACCATCAATACCGGACCGAATTGGATCGCATGATCACGTTATTGGAGAATCATCCTTGCATCGTGGTATGGGTTCCGTTCAATGAAGCGTGGGGGCAGCACCGCACGACCGATGTTGGCAACTGGATGAAGCAACGTGATCCCAGTCGCGTGATCAACATTGCCAGCGGCGGAAATTTTTGGCCCGTGGGCGACGTCGTCGATCATCATGAGTATCCGCATCCCGCCTTCCCGTTTGACGCTCACCGCGACCGCGACTTCGTGATGGTGGTCGGCGAATTTGGAGGACATGGGCTGCCGATTCGGGGACACTTGTGGAATCCAGAGATGGACAATTGGGGGTATGGTGGTTTGCCAAAGAACGCGGACGAGTACTTGGAACGCTATGCAGAATCGCTGCGTCGACTCAGCGAATTGCGGAAACAAGGAATCGCCGCCGGGGTTTACACTCAAACCACGGATGTGGAAGGCGAAATCAACGGGCTGATGACGTACGATCGCAAAGTGCTCAAGATCCCAGCCCAGCGGCTGCGCGAGTTGAGCGACGCGATGGGATTCAGCCAATCGCCTTAGGATTCGTGTCGAAATTAGGTTCCCGATTTGTGAGAGTCCGGGCACTCCTGACTGTATCCGTTTAGCAAGCGCTGGTGTACCGGCTT
>JAUXWY010000499.1 GCA_030681235.1 Pirellulaceae bacterium
GGTTTTGGACGATTTGTTTGCCAACCTGGACGTGCAGCGCAGCCAAACCGTTATCGATACGCTCTGGGACTTCGTGGGACGCGGTCACCAAGTCTTTTTGTTAGCAGCCGAGCGCCAAGTCTCGCACCGCTGGCTCACGAGGCCGCTGTCGGTTTCCGAACAAACGAAACTAGCGGTCTATCAATTGCCGGATGTCGCCACCGTGCAACAACGAACCCAGTGGCCCTTGACCTTGAAGCCCATTCTCTTGAGCAAATCAGTCGCCATCGCTCCGCCGGTGGAGACCGTGATCCAACCGACACGGATGCCGTTGATCACCGAACAAACGCCGCTCGCTCATTTGGACTTGATCGAATCGGAGTGGTTGTTGGTGCTCAGCAAGCACCGCATTCTCACGATCGGTGACTTGCTGGACTTGATTCCTGACGATCTACCTCAGTCGATGCGCCGTCACGGCTTGATCGCCGGCCAAGTCGATCGCTGGCAAAGCCAATGTTGGCTGCTTTGTTGCATCTCGGGGCTGCGGCCCTACGACGTGCGTTTGTTGGTCGGCAGCGGCATTACCGAACCGGAACAGTTGGAAGAGTTTTCGGCTGGCGACGTCTTGCGGCGTTTAGAGATCTACATGGCCACCGAGGAAGGCCAACGAGTCATGCAGAGCGGCACGCCGGACGAGCGAGCACGACTACACAGCTGGATGAACAGTCTGCGGGAAAACAAACAGACCTGGGGCGGGCGGCGATCCGCTCGTGCGTACGGCAACCGGCGGCAACGCTGGGAACAACCGCGTGAAAGCCAGAGCCCCGAGCCTACTCCGGCGATGCGAATCCACGAGCCTTTAGCGAACAAACCCGTCGCAAACAAACCCCTCGCGACGCCGTCAGGAATCGTGTTCTTTTTGAATCTGGACGATCCGTTGGAAAAGGCTCCTTCGATCGGAACAAAAATGGCGGAGCGATTTTCGGAAATTGGCATTGGCAATGTGCGCCAGTTCGTCGAGTCCAACGGTGAAGAACTGGCTCGCAAGTTGAAAGTCCGCCGTTTGGATCTGAAGACCTTGGAGGAATGGCAGCGTCAGGCTCGCTTGGTCTGTCGCGTGCCCAACCTGCGGGGACACGATGCCCAACTGTTGGTTGCCTGCGACATCGATACGCCCGAAGCGATGCTCCGACTCTCTCCGACCGAGTTGCTGGCAAAGGTGACGCCGGTCGCAAAATCTAAAGAAGGCCAGCGAATCCTGAGATCCTCTCCCGCCCCAGACCTGGACGAGGTTCAAGATTGGTTGGCCTGGGCCAAGCAAAACCGGTCCATTCAGGTTGCCTGAGAAACTTCGGGAGTCGGATTGTAGAATCGACCTGGGTTTCGCCGAAACACAAGCAATAACAGAGCAGGGACGCTCTGCGGTCTTGAGTTGCGAACACCTCGCACAGGTTCACCGCAAGGATGCTGGCACGTGGCTGCTTCATATTGGCAAAGCTTCTGGTGGTCGTATTTCGCCCAGTTACCCGAAGACCGCCTCTGCTATCGCTTGATTCAGAAACACAAGCTCGTCTCGATTATGGAAATCGGGATGGAGGACGCCGTCCGCAGCGAACGCATGTTGCAAATGGCACTCCGCACCGCCGGACCCCGGGTCGTGAACTATGTCGGGATCGATCTGTTTGAGGCTCATCCTGAAGCCGATGGCGAACAACTGACGCTGAAGGCCGCTCACCAACTTTTGACCGCCACGGGGGCTCGAGTCAAGTTAGTTCCGGGCGATGCGTATTCGGCTCTCTCGCGAACCGCCAACTCGTTGAAGGGCATCGAGTTGGTCGTGATTGGCTGGGATAATCCGGCCGAAGTCCTCGCCAAGTGCTGGAACTTTATCCCACGGTTCTTGGCTGACAACGCCATCATTTTACAGCAAGGTGGCGAAGAAGAAAAATTTCAATTCAAAGCCGTCACCATTGAAGAGATCAAGCAACGAGCCGCCGAACAAGCCAAAACCAAACCCACCAAAGCGGCCTAACGACCGATTCTCAAAAATAATTTATCGCGTTTCGGCATTCCACTGACCTCCAGTCGATCACTGATCAAGTGAACCCAGACATCTGGCGCGCTCTCGGCACCATCGCCGGCCAAGAACGCGACCTGCAAACGACCTCGCCATAGCGAATGCCGTTGGCCATGGAGCTGGGTTTGAAATATCTCAAGCCCCAGCTCCTCGCGCCAGCACAAGAAACACCATCCCTTGCCGGCCCCAGTCGTTGTCTGTCACCGAACGCTCGCAGCAAAAGTCGCCAAGACCTTCACTACGGCGCCGGAAGGGCGAGACCTTTGGTTTTGGTCGGGACTTTGAGCAGTAGTTCGTTGGCGGTCATGAATAGCCACGAACCGTCAGGGCCACCGAAGCCGCAGTTGGCGGTAGGACGACCCGTCATGATCTTGCCCAAGACCTTGCCGCTTGGTGCAATGATCCATACGCCGCCCGGGCCGGTCGCCCATAGATTGCCGCGTTCGTCGACTTTCAAACCGTCCGGCGAGCCTGGGTCCTTGCCATAAAACTCTTTCGAATTGACCAAGACTTTGCCTTTGCCTAACGATCCATCGTCGTTGACTGGATAAGCCGTCCAAGTGGGTGCCGCCGAATCACTTTGCGCGACGTACAGGGTCTTGTAGTCCGGCGAAAAAGCAATGCCGTTGGGACGATTCAGTTCTTTGGTCAACAAATGAACTTCTTTGCCATCCCAGCGATACACGCCACAAAAATCCAACTCACGGCTCGGATCGTCGGGGCCGCCCGCCAAACCGTAAGGCGGATCGGTGAAATACAAATCACCGTTCTTGTGAAATGTCAAATCGTTGGGGCTGTTGAATTTCTTGCCTTGATAGTTGTCGATCACGACTTCCCAAGTTTCATCGGCGCGGCGCCGCTTGATCACGCGGTCGCCATGGCAACACGCGTAAACCTGTCCATCGGCCGACAGCATCAGGCCATTGGTGCCCGGCTCGCGACCACCGCTTTTGGACTCGCCGGAGAAACCAACGCCCGCCTGATACAAGGTCACACCTTCATCCGCTCGCCATTGCATGACGCGGTTCGGAGGAATATCCGAGAAGAGCAAACGCTTCTCCGTTGGAATCCAAATCGGACCTTCAGCCCACCCATAGCCTTGTCCCAAAACTTCAAGCTTGGCGTTCGAGTCGAGTATTTCGTCCAGGGCCGGGTCCAGTCGTTGGATCGAGCCGACTGTCGTTCCCACCAAATCCGCTTGCTCCTGAGCGGTAGTGGTAGAGGTAAACGGCCCAGCGACTCCCAACATCAGAACAAGTCCGATACGAACACAGAGGGTCAGCGAAACAACAGACTTCATGGCGTGGCTCTCCCGAGTGGTGATACTTGGACAACGGACAGACCCTTGTTATTCTAACAGACGCACCGCGTGAGGTGTGGCACTGATCCGTCGGCTCCGCCTCCATTTTCGTCCCATTTACGGTGAACTTATGCCCAACTCCCCCGCCATCGAGATCGAACAAGTCACCAAGACGTTTGGATCACAAGTGGCTGTCAACCGTTTGGATCTGACGGTGCCAAGCGGCAGTATTTACGGCTTTATCGGTCCCAATGGCTCGGGCAAGACGACGACCCTGCGGATGATTCTCCGAATTTATCAGCCGGATCAAGGCCGCGTCACGGTGCTGGGGCAAAGCACGGGACGCACGGCCGACGATCGAGTCGGCTACCTGCCAGAAGAACGCGGGCTCTACAAACGAATGAAGGTCAACGACCTGCTGACCTACTATGCCCGGTTGAAGGGTTGCTACAACTGCCAAGGAAAAATTGATCGTTGGCTGGAGCGATTGGGAGCCCAAGATTGGGCGAAGAAGCGGATCGATGCACTGAGCAAAGGCATGGCCCAAAAAGTCCAATTCATCGCAGCCGTTGTCGCCGAGCCGCAACTCTTGATCTTGGATGAACCGTTTAGTGGTTTGGATCCCGTGAACATGGAGATGCTCAAGGACGCTATTCTAGAAGTTCAAAAGCAAGGCACCACGATTATTTTCTCCACCCATGATATGGAGACGGCCGAACGCCTGTGCGACACCGTGTTTATGATTTTCAAAGGCAACAAAGTTTTGGATGGCTCGGTCGATCAAATCAAGAACCAGTTCGCCAAACGCCAGTTCGAAGTTCGCTTCGATGAGGCGTGCGACTTGCGAGGCAGACCGGAACTAACGCACGTGACCAACCAAGGGGATATCATCCATTTTCAGTTGTCCTCTGCGGATCACATGGGTTCGCACCGTTCGAACTCCGTTCCCTTAGAAAGTGCCAGCCAGGTCTTGGCCTATCTGCAGACCCTGGGCTGCGTCAACCACTTTCGCTCCAACCGGCCAACGCTCCATGACATCTTTGTGCAAATCGCCAGCGATTAAGTACTACTCACAAAAGGTTGATGCAAATGGAATTGGATATCGATGAACGGTATGGCGTGGTTGTCAAACGCTTTCGACGTTGTGGCCAGCATTGGATGTTGACCAAGCCGTTGAGTCGATGGGTAAAACCCGGCGATCGATACTTTCCAAGTATATTGATCAACAAAACACTAGGAGAAGTTGTCGAAACTGGAATTGGAGAACTGCGAAACGTTCGCGGGATCGGGCGGAAAAAGCTGCGCACACTGATGGATGTCATTGAACGCGCCGTTGAAGACATCGAACTTTGCATCCAGAACGAGATGTTGGTAAGCTCTCAATCGCCGGAAGAGTTGGGGCAACAACGTTCAGACCCCGTCAAGACATGGCCGCACCACCTGAATTTGAATTTGAGCACCATTGCAGAATTCGACGCTGTCGATAGGGCTGCGGCAGATAATACCTATCTTGAATTGAGCTGCGATGAATGGACTGCGATTTGCCACGCCATCAAACAAGCGGGGTTCGAGACCTATACTTTTGGACGACTGGTTCGCTCGCATCGCAAGTTTGTGGCACGCTACCTCAACAAGTCGGTTGCAACAGTGACGGATCTGAGCTTCGAAGAATTCATGGAGTTCAAACGCACAAAACCAACTCTGGCGAAGAAGAGTTTTGGCGAGATTTTTAGGTTGGCAAGGATCGGGGCGATTGGTGAACGTGAGCCCACGTTCAGTTTCCATCTGACTGCTGGCCCGATCGGTCGCGTTGCCAAATGGGTCGAACACGTTCTCGGGGGCTCGGATGTTCCAGAATATCGCAGCATTGGCAATCACTTGCTGTTTCCATTGATAGAACAAGTAAAGATCGATCTTGGAACACGAACAGTGAAAATGTTGAAACGACGGATCGGCTACCTGCGAAAACCTGAGACATTGAATCAAATTGCCGCCCCACTGGAACTGACTCGCGAGCGGGTGCGGCAGATTCTGATGACCGTGCGAAGGAGTATCCATCTACGTTGGCCCGACGGGAAATTGGCGGTTCAAAGGATTTATCAGAAGTGTATCGATACCCAGCAACCAGCTCGCAGCAGCCGCTTGGTTCGACGAATAATGTCATTGATCTTCGATGAAGGCTCTAGCTTCGCTTCGACAGTCGGTCAGATTCACAATGCGTGGAAAAACTACGCGATTCAGAAACAGACTCCAATATTAAAATCAGAGTTAATGTCATGGGTCAGTAGGCAATTGCCTCGGCTGGCACCCGAGGCAGCGGTGAAGTTGTTAGAGGCTGAAATGTTGTCGCTAACCATGGAGGGCAAACGGTGGTATTTTTCTAAAGAGCCGTTGGATCGCTTGTTGTATTTCGTCTGCGAAACGAAGCAGCCCGTGCCTTTGACCAAACTGTCGGAGCGTGTTGGGCTCGATCAGGATGTCCTGCGTGGATTGTTGATTCGAGATCGGCGATTTGCCGAACATAAACAGCTCCAGTTCGGCTCAGTCTTTGATTGTGGACTCCTGAGGTTCGAACGCCGTTGGTATTTTCGGTTATTTGCCCTTTCGCCCGGCGAGGAGCCAAGTCGAAAAATAGTTCCGGCCGATGGTGTCTTAACAGCGGCCTGGGCTTGGTTGCGACGAGAATCGATTGTTGACCTGAGTGCCTGGGGCTTGCACCGACTCGTTAACGAGTTGATCGCGCAGCTTTATCAAGGGAAGCTCTCGGATAGATTGTCCCCATTTGTTTTGGCGGAGCTTGCAGTACGTGAGTCGCGACGGCAAGTTAGGCACATGAGGCGACATCGGATCTTCTGGAAGGACGCGATCCAGATTCCGGGACGCATTCGTGGTAAGAACGGCTGGGCAAGTCATGTGCTGCAAGAGTTTGGGATGCCGCTCGAAGTACAGGAAATTGCGCCACTCTTGCGTGCGTACTATCAGGACTATCCTCGCTATGTCATCAGCCAACTATCGTTCTGCTCCAAAGGCGATGATCGTAAAATCTACCCAGTTGAGAAAATAGTCTTTCACCATCGGGTGTTATTGATCCCTGACGGCTGGCAACCGAATTCCAACGTTGACAACGTGTCTGATGGAATCAAGAAGATGGTGTCCGGTGCGGTCAAACGGGTATCCCGGCGTCGGGCCAAACTTTCAGAATACGAGAGCTTGCCGTGGTTTGCCGAAATGATGAAGCGGCATCCCGCCATCACGTCCGACAGCCAATAACGCGGGCCCGAACCATACGCTGATTCGCTTTCACTTTGACCCACTCGTTGGATTCAACGCGCGCTTTGTTGATGAACCATGTCGACAAGAGCGACGGCGTGATCTACCGGTGTTTCGGGAACGATGCCGTGTCCTAGGTTAAATATATGACCCGGTCGATTGGCCGCTTGTTGTAAAATTCTGCTCACCTGTTGGCGAATGTTGTCGCGCGAACCAAGCAGCACCAATGGATCGAGGTTTCCTTGCACGGCGAACTCGGGGCCGATCCACTGCCAAGCTTGATCCAATTCGATTCGCCAATCCACGCCCACCACAGCTGGTCCGGCCGCTGCGTAGTAGGGCAGCAACTGTGGATTGCCCGTCCCGAAGTTGATGACGGGAACGTTCCTAGCCAGTCCCTGCACCAACCGACATACATGCGGAAAAACATAGGTTTCATAGTCGGATGGCGATAATGCTCCGACCCACGAATCGAACAACTGCAAAC
>JAUXWY010000021.1 GCA_030681235.1 Pirellulaceae bacterium
TCAACGCCAAGCTAGAATTTACCAAATTTGCTTAGGCCACGCGGTTGACCGGTTTGTTGCGACAAACTTTTGTCATCGTCAGTGTTCGCCAATCACGCCGCGATCAACTATCGGGGGACCAGGTTGGGGGCGGTGGGTAACACGAGTCCTGTTAAACAAGCCACTTCACCCAGGTCGATGACGTCCGTTGACGAGACTTCAATAGTTAATTCATCTGGCATCATTGCCTTACGTTCAGAAACTCGGAACTTGTAAATCTCCCCTGGCACCAAGCCTACCAGTTCAAACCGGCCATCGTCATCTGATTGAGGCATCGGATCGACGTAGCCAAGCTTGGAAACTTCTTCGGACGTGACGCGGCGCATTATTCCGTTCCCGAACACCGTAGCTCCCGCGATGGGCTTGCCGCTTTCATCCACCAGCCGCCCTCGTGCGGTCGCCGCTGGTGCCATTCTCACGACAACCGGCGAATCTACGGTAGGGGTCAATGTAATTTTAGCTGCGTCTCCACTGGCAAGATGGTAGATAAAATATTCATGTTGATTCTCACGCGGGTTGAGTAGCACGACCAAACGGGAGCTCGGCAATACGCCCGCGAAAGTTCCCTGACTGCCCGAATAGGCAACCTCCTTGATCGGATTTCCGCTTGCATCCTGGAGCTGAATTTCAACTATTGTGGCAGGACTCAATTCGATGTCAGGAATGTTCTCGTCAGCTTGCTCAAGGTTGAACTCTGTCGAGTAGTTCATTCGTAAACCCGACAACGGTTGACTGACGGACTCTCCGATCGGAAACAGCGGTGCTAATTCGAACGAATGGAACTGGTCCGCCATAAACCCCAAACGGAACTTTCCAGGGAGAGCTGCCAACTGGAAGCTGCCATCAATTTCCGTGCGGGCCCTTGGGTGCTGGCTCGAACCTTGTGGCAAATACTCGACCACGTTTGGCATATTCGTTTCTGCAACGCCATGCACCATTCCAAGTATCGGCTCACCTGTCAACTTGTTGATCACTCTCCCGCGAATCAAGATCCCCGGTTTGAGTTGTAAATCCAGAACAAGGGATTGCTGTCGCACGTCAACTCGAGGGGTCATTCGGGCCGGAAACCAACGAGAACCGTTCGGGGGAATGACGGTCATCGCGTGTAATTCAGACGGAAACACACTGCTATGATCGAATGCAGCAAATCCGTGAAGTTCATAGCGGCCTGTTGCATCCGTCACGGCTCGGGCGCCGTTTCTAAATCGTGATCCGGTGGCCACAATCGCGCCGACCACAGGTTGCCCAGAGACCGAATCGGTTACGGTTCCTGTGACGGGAACGGATCGTTCGGTGACGACTTCAAACCGGCGAGGATAAAAGGGTTTCAGCTCGTACTCGGTTTTCGATGGTGTCGAAATTTGCCGTCCAGTGTGCATGCCCAAGGTTGCTCCATCGCGAGTGCGAACCATTAGGCTTAGGTACTCGCGGCGCGGGTGACTGATTGCCAAATGAGCGACGCGATCACGCCCTAGTCCATGCAGTACGAACCTGCCGTCAGCGTCTGTTTGGACAGATGGAATGACTGAAGCCAACCGATTGCCATAGACCCAAATGTTTCCCGGTTTGGTTTTGAGGTTATTCTCAAGAGACTGCCAGTTTTTGTCTGTCTGTCCGGTTCCGTACATCTCATTTTCCTCCCTTTTTAGCGGCGGCGATGATCGCTTCGATGCGACTCACATCGTCGTCCGTCAGTTTTTCGTTCTCAAACAACGCGGCGACGGTATCGGTTGCGGAACCGCCAAAAAATGTCGCCATCACGTGACGCAGCGCCCGACGACTGGCCGTTTCCTTGGATTGGATCGGACGATAGACGTACTTGTTTCCTTCGCTGCGATGCCGCAGTAGTCCTTTGCTCTCGAGCAAGCGAATCATCGTGCGAACCGCAGAATAGCTTGGGGGATCGGCCAATCGTTGATGCACGTCCCCCACCGATGCCTCCCCGAGCGAAAAGATCACATCCATGATCTGCCGCTCCCGCGCCCCAAGTTCTTCCGCGATTGTTCGTTTCACCACTGCTCAACTCCTTGATTGCTTGGCTTGCCGCGGTGGTCATTGCCTCGAATCCTGGCAAATCTCATTCGTATCCGACTACCGCTCGATATGGCAACACACTGCCACTGGCAATATACTGCCACTCCGTCGGGCAGTCAAGAGCGAATCAAAGAGTATCCCGAATCGTCGGCCTGCGACTGGTTTATGTCGCTCAAAGAATGGAAAATCAGACGTAGCTTTTGCGATCGCCAGAAAACACGAATGGGTGTTCATTTGCTTCGAATAAATCGTACAACGCGTTTGTCCCCTGGTCGAGTTTCAATTGACATTCTGCGGTTGTGATCGGAACACACCAGACGAGATTGACCGGTTCCGATTCAATCCGCAGTTCGTCACCAAGGGTTGAATCAGGAGTCACAATGGATGGCATGAAAAACAGCGTGTCCAGATGGTCTGTATCGAGCAACGGTTCCGGAGGTTGCCCATTCGGCATCGTATGCCCCCAATGCAACCAAGTGCCTTGGTCGTGTACAAAATGCGCTAATCGACGAAGCAGTTCTGCGTAGGCATCGCGATTCTCGCTCGAGTAGAAAACAAGCTCCGTACGGCGATAGTCGGGGCCAACTTCGCTCGGTGCATTTGCGAAGTAGAAACAATGCGCCAATCGCCACTCCGGTGGTCACCATCCCGAACACCGTTTCAGTGATTATCAAAACAAGGGGGGACCAACTGGGGACACACAATGTATTGGTGACTACCGCGATGGCTCTCCCACGGGGACACGCGAAAGATTGTGTGTCCCCGCTTTTCCCCTGTTGGCGGCTCGTTCTCGCTTTCAAACTTTCGCTCCCACTGGTGAACCAGTGGGGGGCGGAGACGTCGCGCTTCGATTGTGTTTACAACCCGCTCCCGAAAGTAAGCAAAGTCAGCATGGCGTCGATTGTTTGCATTTAACGACTTGAAAGATTAGACTTCCAGCAACGCCTTGAGTGGAGCGGAGGCGATTCGGTCTTTTCTCTGGAGTCGATTATGTTTTATTGGCACTCCCGATCTCGCCAAATGCGTCCCCGACACCACCTCGGGAAACGGCCTGTGGTAGTCGTTATGCTTACCGTGACGGCAATCATCGCCGCAACCATGCAGCCCTTGGCGTCACGGGCACAGGACACTCCCAGTTCACCGCCGGACTGGGTGGAGCACGTCGCCCCCGGTGTGCGTCTGGTCGGCCGCCCCAACTTGGGCGCCCAACACTTCAATCCGCACTGTTACGCGTTTTCCCCCGACGGGCGCTACGTGGTCGGGTGCCGCGGCCGACGCTTGGTCGAGATTGAATGGGACACACAAAAAGTTGTGCGGCACATGGATCTGCCGACAAGAGCCAGCAACAGCAGTGTCTACCGCTTCTTTTATACCGAAGATCGACGGTACTTGGTGGTCCCGATCACTTGGTCGGCCCGACCCTACGCCGCCGACGACGGCACGGATCTGGATGACGAAGATTTCATGCGATTTTATCAAGAGTACCCGCCCCACAAGTTCCGTGGCACTCGATTGCTGATTTTTGATCAACAGTGGGCCCTGAAGCATGACCTGGAGTTGGTCACTCAGGTCGACGAAAATCACATGCAGATAATGGGCCAGGGGTCGCCCAATTCGTTCGATAGGTTCGCCTTGTTGCCTGACCAACACACAGTGCTGGCCTTTAGCGGTTCCATTGTCAAAGTCATTGATCTGGAGCGGGGCCAAGTCGTGGCCGAGCAAGCCAAAGTATCCGACTCCTACGGCCGCCTGGTCTCACCCCATGAATACGCGTTCGGCTATCCGCTAAAAATCTGGGATATCCAACAAAATGTCATTCGCTCCCCCGAGACGCTGCAGCTACCTGAAAAGGTTGCACTTCGCGCCGTCGCCCCAAACTTCCGCAGCTTGGTGTACTTCGATCCGGCCACTCGCGAAACCGTCTGGCGCGACCAACAAACCGGGCGTCAACGTGTGCTGGCAGAAGAACATCCCACCGGCGACGGGCAGTTTTCTGCAGACGGTCGGTTGTACCTGTTGATAAAACCGGTTCCGGAGAAACGGGAACTGGGGCACATGGTCATCCAGGTCTACGACACGGTAGCGGATGAAATCCGCCTGGAACTCACCAGCGAAACGGCTCTGCGTTTGGCATTTCGGCCGGGGCACGATTCGGTGTTGGCCCACAGTCGTTACGACGGTGCTCTGACGGAAGTGGCACTGGATCAAGACTTTTTGCCGGCAGCCGTGCAAGCCACGCTGCGTTTGCCCAACACGGGCAGCATGACTTATTTCGACCAAGATCGTCAGTTGTTTCTTACGGAAGGGCACTGCCACTTGACGACGGATGCCGCCGCCACGCTGAAAGCCGGGATGTCGTATCGCGGGCATTTTTCGCCGACGAAGCCCCTGCAGCTGACGTTCCCGTACGATCGAAAGAAACACGAGGTGGGACTGGACAGTCCCCAGGGCGATAACCCGCGCAAACTGTATGAGATCGCGCCGGTGCAAATGCTCCAGACGTTGCGGGCTGCAATCGGGCTGCCCACCCAGCGGCAAGAGCCGCTCCAGTCGGTTGTGCTGGAATTTGATCCTAGTGGCGAAATCGTTCGCGACTTGTACGTGGAAAACCAAGAGATCGTGCGTTTGCGACTGACACAAGTTGGAACCGGCGAGCGGATCTCGGAGACGCGGCTCCTCAGCGGCCTCTTGCCCTTGAGCCAACTCGGCGGCGCGATTTCACCCGACGGTCGCCGCGCCGCCTTGGCCCACAAACAGCAGTTGGAAGTTTGGGACGCCAAGTCTGGCAAATCGCTGCAGACCATGAAATTGCCACAAAACATGCGCCGCATCAAACTGGATCGACGCGGCGAGTTCGTGGCCGTCGCCTTGGGGCATTATTTTTGGAACGCCAGTACCCAACAACTCCGCGTCTTCCGCGTCAGCGACGGTAAGGAGGTCTGGGCCCAGCAGGAACGCGGGATCGTCGAATTCGGCTTCCAATCCGGCACGGATCGCTTGTACGTCCTGACCAGCGGCCAAGGGAACGCACTACGTTTTTTCGATCGAGACTCTTGGCAAGAGACCTGGCGACATGCCACGTTCCATGGACCCGTCTATGGCATGGCGATGTCAAGCAATGGGCACGAGGTTGCCCTCGGTTTGCGAGATTCACGGGTCGAGTTCTGGAAGTTGCGTGACTTGAACCACCAGAAACCTTAATTCGAAATCTTGACGTGTTAGTTCCAGTCGAAACCTAACGCCTCAACACGTTGTCTCTTGTGAATGATTGTCTCTTGCGGGCACCATCTCTGCTGTCGTGATGAATCCTTGGCTCCACCGAGACAAGCTCGAATGGCGGCCTGCTCGCTGCCAAGTTTGATCTGACGTTAAGATTCGGCCTGGACAGCCGAACGCGAAGTCAAACAAATAGGCAAGCCCGTCATCTGCGGTCCTTCCTGAATCTGCTCGTACGGGGAATGGGACAGAATGAATAGGCGAAACGCGAGCCAAGTCTTTCACCTTGACATTGTCAGATTGCCGAGCGTTCCACCTGAGTTTCTTGTGTCGAACCATCGACGAAATGGACCACGACTCACGGTCCCAGATCCTCAAGCGGGTTCGTCGTTTGTGCGCGGTTTGCTGCGAAACTGCTGCAATCCGCCAAGACCAAACGATTGGTTCCAGATATTCTATTAAAGATGCCTGAGTCTAACGAAACGCCCGGGATAGCATACCTGAAGAGTTGAACGCCAACCAAGAACTAAAGAACCATCATGAAACCGACCACCGTTCTTACTGCAGCGATCCTATTGGGCTTCCTCGCTCCGAATTGCTTTGCCCAGCCGCTCAAGGTCTTCATCCTCGCTGGCCAGTCGAACATGCAGGGGCATGCCAGTATCACGACATTTGATTCATTGGCCGACGACCCGAAGACGGCTCCGCTGCTGGCGGAGATGCGCGGTCCCGCTGGCCAGCCACGCGTATGCGAACGGGTGTGGATCTCGTCCGTCGGTTGCCTTGGCGACGCTTACAGTGACTTGACCGAGGCCAAGGGCCAGCTATCGGCTGGGTTCGGTGCTCCCGAGGATAAGATCGGCCCGGAGTTCACCTTTGGTTTGACAATGGAGAAGAAGCTGAACGAGCCAGTGCTCATCATCAAGACGGCATGGGGAGGCCGAAGTCTGCACACCGATTTCCGCCCACCATCCGCCGGACCTTTCGTTTTAGCGAAACAGACTCAGGAACTTTGGGATCAGCATCCTGACGGTGCCCATGGTATTCCTAAGACGGAGGAGCGGCCCCAATTCTATGCCGAGAAAGCCGCTGCCACGGGCGTGTACTATCGCGAGATGATCACCCACGTGAAGAAGGTATTAAAAGACATCAAACGCGTGGTGCCTGACTATGACGAGAAGCAAGGCTACGAGTTGGCAGGGTTCGTCTGGTTTCAAGGGTTCAACGATTATGTTGACGGTGGCGTGTACCCCGAACAAATGAACCCCGGCGGTTATGACCCGTACGCCGATCTACTCACCCACTTTATCCGCGATGTTCGGAAAGATTTGTCAGTACCGAAGATGCCGTTCGTGATCGGCGTGATGGGCATCGATGGACTCAGGGGTGACAAGAACGCTCCGATGATGCACTTCCGAGAGGCCCAGCGCAAGCCGGCAGCACTCGACGAGTTCAAGGGGAACGTGCTCGCGGTGGAGACGGCCCCGTTCTGGGACGATGAACTCGAAGAGCTTTCAACGCGGATGGACACTTATTGGCCCGCGGTTGACGCCAAGGTGGCAGAGGAGCAGGACGACTCGTGGGAAAACAAAATGAAGCACATGGCGAAAAACTACACACCTGCGGAATGGGAACGCCTGAAAGGTGTCTCCAACGGTGGCTACCATTATCTTGGTGCCGCCAAGATCATCGCCCCCATCGGCAGAGCATTCGCCGAGGCAAACCTCAAACTCTTCAAAAAGTAAGAGTTCAGAAGAAGAAATTGGAAATGAACCATGATTGAGATCAGACAAGCCCTGTCCACCGACGTGGAAACCATCGCCCATTTCAACATCGCACTTTGCCGTGAAACCGAACGGCGGGAACTGGATCCCGTGACGGTCGCCAACGGAGTCAGACGCTTCGTTTCCGAACCCAACCGGGGTCGGTATTTCGTGGCTCTGGTCGACGGCCAAGTCGTGGGACAATCCGCACATACTTTTGAATGGAGCGATTGGAGAAACGGCGAGATCTGGTGGATTCAAAGTGTCTATGTGCATCCCGATTTTCGTAGCAAAGGTGTGTTCCGCAGCCTCTTCACGCACATTAAGGAACTCGGTGAAGCGGATGTCGATTGCATCGGCATCCGTCTCTACATGGAGCAAGAGAACGAAACCGCTCGAGAAAGTTATCTACGCCTCGGCTTCGGCGAACCGGGTTATGTAGTATTCGAGCGTTTGTTTCCTCGAAAGGACAATACCAGGCCGTGACCTCAGAACTTCTTTTACTCGATGGCGCTACCGGTACTGAACTCAACCGCCGTGGCGTGGATAC
Organism: Pirellulaceae bacterium; assembly: GCA_030681235.1. Taxonomy (GTDB): domain Bacteria; phylum Planctomycetota; class Planctomycetia; order Pirellulales; family Pirellulaceae; genus M30B19. The sequence goes on from JAUXWY010000021.1 coordinate 7,603, forward strand.
TGGATTGCCATTGTGGTCGGCCAATGCGCTCACCGCAGAAGCCGGGCTAAATGTCCTCCGCCAGGTTCACCTGGACTACCTGTCCGCCGGCGCAGACATCATCACCACCAACACCTTTCGTACCAACCGCCGCGTGCTTGCTGGCAAAGGCTTCTCCGCTCGCGAACTAACCTTGCGCGCGGTAGCCACTGCCAGAGAGGCGGTCGCTGAATTTGGAAAACCAGCGCTGGTGGCTGGTTCACTTTCTTCGCTGGAGGATTGTTATCGTCCCGATCTGGTGCCGCCCCACGATGAATGTCTTGCCGAGCACTCCGAACGCATCCATCATCTCGTGGAAGGTGGTGTTGACTTGCTGCTCATCGAGACGATGAATTGCCTCCGCGAAGCGGTGGTTGCCGCCCAGATCGCCACGACCACGGGCCTGCCCACATGGGTCACATTTGTCTGCGATGAAAACGGCCGCATCCTGTCCGGCGAGTCGCTCAGGCAAGCCGCCGAGATCCTCATGCCTTTGGGTGTAAAGGCACTGGGTGTGAATTGCATGCCGGCCAACACGATTGCTCAACCACTCGCCGAGTTACGCGCCGTCTGCGGTGAAAACTTCCCGCTTATGGCTTACGGCAACATCGGCCATGTGGACGATGAACAAGGCTGGGTCAACACCGACTCAACCGACCCAGAAGGCTACCTACAACACGCCCAAAGCTGGCCCGCACAAATCATCGGTGCCTGCTGCGGTTCCACTCCCGACCACATCCGCAAACTGAACCAGGGCTGGAAAAAGTCATCGTTTTCATGAAATCGTCAAAGACCGCGGCGATGACCTTGCGGAGCGTGGATCGCACCTACTTCGCCGTCCACAACGGTTTGTGTTCGCCGGGCATGGCGCGTGTTAGCGGTAGCGCGGCGACATCTTCCGTTAGTACCACGACGGCGTCTTGTTCGCAGACGTTTCGGGCCAAGTCGGTCGTCCGTGGTGGAACCCACTTGGCATCTTTGCCCAATTGCTCCCTTTGTGCGCGTTTTGATGCGAAACTGCCTCAATCGTGCAAGACCAAACAATTTCTTCGCGATACCATTTGTCGTGCGCGACGATGAGTTTGTCTCTTTCAAGAAGCAAGATCGGCACGTCATGCGGTAACCAAATCTGAGCTTCCCACCCAACCGACTTGCACGACACTTCGATCGCCCATCCCATGCCGACCTCACACACCCTACTTCAGAACACTGACATGTTACGAGTTACACTAAATATTAGTTTGGGATTCTTCGTGATGGCCTGCCTGCTGGGGTTGTCGCCTCTTGATGCGCAGGATCAAGTGGAAGTGAGACCAACGACGACAACCCGTGTCGGAAGAGAGACTCGCGACATTTCGGGCTGGCAAGTTCATATCGCTAAGAAACTCCTCGAGACCGAAGCTGACGATACGGCCAAGGCACTGGACGGGTTGCAGAAGATGTTGGATGAAATTGTGCGCGACGTGCCAGCGACGGCCGTTGTAGAAATGAAGAAAGTTCCACTCTACTTTTCGCCCGCGTACCAGGAAGGACGCAGCGGTGCCGAATTTCATCCAGGGGCGGGTTGGCTTATCGACAACGGTCGAGACCCGGCGATGGCACAAGGAGTCGAGTTCTCCGGAGTTCATGATTTCGAAGCCGAGATGCGCAGGATGCCGAACTTTGCCCTTCACGAACTGGCGCATGCCTATCATTTTCGGGTCCTACTCAACGGCTTTGACCACGCGGAAATCAAAGCCGCCTTTCGCCGAGCCAAACAAAGTGGGTCGTATGATCGCGTCGAGCGGACGTTTGGCAACGACCGGCCCAATACATTCGAACGAGCTTATGCGATGACCACCGCGATGGAGTACTTCGCCGAGACGACAGAAGCCTACTTTTCGCGTAACGATTTCTTCCCCTTTACCCGCGAAGAACTACTTAAACATGATCCGGAGATGCATGCTCTGCTCGAGAAGCTGTGGGGCGTAGCCGCTGAAAGGTGATCCACCGAACCACAATGAGGAACCACTGCCATTGGCGTGAATACCACAATGACCGACAAGTCTTGGTTTGGCAGAGGAATTCGGGCAAGGGAATTCACACGGAGGAATGTGACAAAAACGACGCGCGCCATTCCTCTGCCCAGATTCCTTTGCCTACCTCCTTCTTTGCGAATACCGCGAGGCAATTCGTATTCGTCATTGAATCAACTCCGCCACTCGACGATACTGTTGGTTTGACCAAAACGGGCACAAAGGATGCAGAATGATATTTCGATCGAAACAGCCAGCCATGGCGACTTGGATGGCGGTGAGTGTCTGGGCGCGGGGCTATTTGCTTTTAGGTGTGGCAACTGCTTGCCTGGTGCTTTCCGGCAGCCAAGTTTTGGCCCAGTCGCTAACCGAAAAGTTAATGGCCGAAGAACCGGCGAAGCTGGCCGAGGAAGCGCGAACCAACGGCAATATCGTTCGCGGCGCGATCCTGTTCCATCAAGGCAATATCAACTGTGCCAAATGCCACCGACCCACCGCGGAACAGGATCGGCTGGGTCCTGACTTGAGCCGCCTCGACGCGGAGACGACCGACGCTTACTTGATCGAGTCGATCTTGCAACCCTCCAAGTCGATCAAAAAGGGGTTCGAGTCTTCGATGATCCTGGCCGCTGACGGGCAAGTCTACAGTGGCATCGTGCTTAGCCAAGACGACAAGGAAGTGGTGATCCGAGATACTCGGAACCTGGACCAACCCGCGACCATCGCACGGGAGGACATTGAAGAGCTGAACCCCAGCACCGTTTCCAGTATGCCGGCCAACTTGGCGAATGAACTAATTGATCGTCAGCAGTTTCTCGATCTGTTGCGATACGTCATGGACCTCAAGGAACGTGGGCCGGAATTAGCGCCGGAGATACTCGCGTCCGGGCGTCGCGAACTTGCTCCCGAACTCAAGGGGCTGGCGTTGATTCAGGAATTGAACTGCACGGCCTGCCATCGTGCAGGAGATCTGGGCACCATCGTCAAAGCGAAACAAGCCCCGCGTTTGAAATGGTCCGCGCAACGCTTGAACCCCGAATGGATGGAGCGATTCATCCGCGACCCCCACTCGGTCAAACCAGGAACCACAATGCCGATCGTGCTGGGACAGAACGATGCTGAGCGAGCAAAATCGGCCAAGGCCATCACTCACTTCTTGGTCGCGAACGCCGACAACCAATTTGCCACGCAAGCTATTGACTCTAGCTCGGTCGACAGTGGCTACGAACTGTTCCATTCCATTGGTTGCGTCGCCTGCCATTCGCCACGCGACAAACAGGGGATAGAAAAGCCACTGGCCGACTCTCAGCCCTTGGGCGATGTGTCCGCCAAATACAATGTCGCTGGCCTGGTCGAGTTCTTGGAAGATCCGTTGCTCGTACGACCATCAGGGCACATGCCAAACATGCTGCTTGCCCATCGCGAAGCGGTCGAGATCGCCAACTTCTTGTTGCAATCGACTCGCGAGACAACCGCTCCTTCATGGCAGCTCGATCGTGAACTCGCCAAACAAGGCGAGCGACTCTTCACTCGGCACAATTGCCACCAGTGCCACACCGACTTTGTTGATGAGCCGGAACCGTCCGCCAGTCCAGTTGGACTCGACAAGGTGAATCCCACTCGAGGCTGCCTGTCCGACGCCGCAGGTGATTGGCCAAGGTTTCAGCTAGGACCGGAAGAACGACAGAACATTCGCGCGGCGCTCCCACTGTTCGCCAGCGAATTGACTGCACAGCAACAAATCGACGTGAGCCTACAAACATTCAACTGCTTGGCCTGTCACGAACGTGATCAATTGGGTGGCGTCAGTGCCGCGCGCAACCCCCACTTTCAGACCACCAATTTGAACTTGGGCGAGCAAGGTAGAATTCCGCCTACTTTGACCGGCGTGGGCGCGAAGCTAAAGGCGCAGTGGATGCGCGAGGTCTTGGTGACCGGTCGCACGATTCGACCGTATATGAAGACTCGTATGCCTCAATACGGCGTGGAAAATATCGAACATCTGATCGACTTGTTTCAATCGGTCGACAAATTGTCCGACACGAAATTTGCGGAGTTTGATAACCAAGAAGTGACCCGTAAGAAAGGTCTGGAGTTGGCCGGCACCAACGGATTGAACTGTGTCTCGTGCCATACGTATCAATACAAACTCTCCGACACGATGCCGGCCGTTGATTTGACCGAGATGGCCGAACGCTTGAAGAAGGACTGGTTCTACCAATACATGCTGGCTCCGCAGAAGTTTAGTCCCAATACCGTCATGCCTTCGTTTTGGCCGCGCTGCATGGCCGTCCGCAAAGACATTGAAGGCACGCCCGAAGATCAGATCGAAGCGCTGTGGCAATATCTGCTAGATGGACGCCAAGCCCCGATGCCCCACGGCGTCGTCCGCGAGCCGTTGAGAATTGTGGTTGCCGAAGAAACACAAATGCTGCGCCGCAGTTATCCGGGGATCGGCAAACGCGGGATCGGAGTGGGCTATCCCGGCGGCGTGAACCTGGCCTTTGACGCGGAACAGATGCGGCTTCATGCCCTCTGGAGTGGTGGTTTTGTGGACACGGGTGGGGTGTGGTCCGGACAAGGTGCGGGCAACGTGCATCCGCTAAGTCGACCGACCGAATTCAGCAAAGGACCCGATCTGGATGATCAACAACAACCGTGGGTCCCCGACGAAGGACGACCGCCGCAACATCGGTTCAAGGGCTATGTGCTCGACGAGGCTCAACGACCCACGTTTCGTTATGAATTCGATTCGGTCAAAGTCGAAGACTATTTTCGAGAAGTCATCGTTGAAGAAGCCAATCAGACCATGCTGCGCCGAACTGTTAAGTTCTCCGCACCGAACGGGCGGGACTCGTTGCGTTTTCGCCTCGCGTCCGCCGATCGAATCGTGTTTGCCGATCCGGTCTTCGCGATCGGTGACAAGCTAAAATTGCAACTGGTCTCCGTTCATCAACCGCAGATTGTCGCGGAAGCGGGCGGTGGCCAGCGTTTGGAGATTCAATTCGATCTCGCTCCCGGACAGTCCCAGGAACTTGTAATCGATTACCGATGGGAGTCGAACCAATGACTTTTTTGTTGAAGCTATGTTACTGGACGATTTTGTTGTTGCTGCCTCAGCAGGAGCCGCTGGGTGAGTACTGGGGTACGGGCGAAGAAGAAGCCAAGTACTACAAGTTGGTCGACATCCCGTTGCCAAAAGAATTATCCATTGAGGCAGGCAGCTTCGAGGTCATGCCTGATGGAAAACAGTTGGCGATGGCGACCCGACGCGGAGATATTTTTCTAGTCGACGGCGCCTTTGATCTTTATCCGGAACCCAAGTTCAAAAAATTCGCCAGCGGCTTGGACGAAGTTTTTGGCATGGCGTATCGCGATGGTTCGTTTTACTTGACTCAACAAACCGAAGTCACTCGGGTGACCGACACGGACCACGACGGCCGAGCCGATCAGTTCGATACATTGAGCGATGTTTGGGGGTTCCGCCACTACCACGAGTTTTCGTTTGGCTCGAAACCGGATCCCGAAGGCAACATTTGGGTCGCGCTGTGCTTGTCCGAATCGTACAACTCCAAGGTGCCGTTTCGCGGTTGGTGTGTGAAAATCACGCCGAATGGCCGGACGATTCCAATCTGTAGCGGGATTCGCAGTCCGTGCGGCATTGGCCCCAATGAACATGGGGTCATGTTCTATGCCGAAAGCCAAGGTCCGTGGAATGGTTCTTGTTCACTCAAAG
>JAUXWY010000026.1 GCA_030681235.1 Pirellulaceae bacterium
TCGAGTTCAAGATGGTCGCGGTGGAGCCAGCTACGGCACACAACGATTTGCTCCGTTGAACAGTTGGCCAGATAACGCGAACTTGGACAAAGCACGGCGATTGCTGTGGCCGATCAAGCAGAAGTATGGTCAACGAATCAGTTGGGCGGACTTGATGGTTCTGGCTGGCAACGTTTCGCTGGAGTCGATGGGCTTCGAGACCTTTGGTTTCGCGGGCGGCCGTGCCGATGTTTGGGAACCGCAAGAAGATATCTATTGGGGACCGGAGAGCGAGTGGTTGGGCGACATGCGTTATTCGGGTGATCGCGATTTAGAGAATCCATTGGCGGCGGTTCAAATGGGTTTGATCTACGTCAACCCGGAAGGTCCCAACGGCGAACCAAACGCCTTGGCTGCTGCCAAAGACATTCGTGAGACCTTTGCGCGCATGGCGATGAACGATGAAGAAACCGTGGCGCTGATTGCGGGTGGACACACGTTTGGCAAAGCACACGGTGCGGCTCCCGCCTCGCATGTTGGTCCGGACCCGGAAGGTTCTGGGATTGAACAACAAGGCTTGGGTTGGAAGAACAGTTATGGAAGCGGGAATGCGGGAGATACGATCACCAGCGGTCTAGAAGGCGCTTGGTCGAACAAACCCACGGAGTGGTCGAATGGTTATTTCGACAACTTATTCGGTTACGAATGGAACTTGCAAAAGAGCCCGGCTGGTGCCTGGCTATGGGTCCCAACGGATCCAGCGGCAAGTGACTTGGTCCCAGACGCTCATGACCCGAACAAGCGACACGCTCCGATCATGTTCACGACGGACTTGGCATTACGGATGGATCCAGTCTACGGCAAGATTTCGAAGCGATTTCATGAGAATCCGGCAGAGTTCGCTCAAGCCTTTGCCAAAGCGTGGTACAAGTTGACGCATCGCGACATGGGACCAGCGTCACGTTTGTTAGGCCCTGAAGTTCCGCCTGCTCAAATTTGGCAGGACCCGATTCCGGTCGTGGAACACAAGTTGGTGGAAGCCGGCGACGTCCAAGCGTTGAAGGCAAAAATTTCCGAGTCCGGCTTGTCAGTGGGCGAGTTGGTTTCAACGGCGTGGGCATCCGCTTCAACCTTCCGAGGTTCCGACAAACGAGGCGGTGCCAATGGCGCTCGAATTCGCTTGGCTCCACAGAACGAATGGGCCGTCAACAAGCCCAAGCAATTGGCCAAGGTCGTAACGACGCTCGAGAAAATTCAAGCGGACTTCAATCGCAATCGCACTGACGGCAAGCAGATTTCATTGGCGGACTTGATTGTCTTGAGTGGCAGCGTCGGAATTGAAACCGCAGCTAAAAAGGCTGGGCAAACCGTCATTGTCCCGTTTGTTCCTGGTCGGGCCGATGCGACTGCTGAAATGACGGACGCCGAGTCTTTTGCGGTTCTTGAACCGAAATCAGATGGGTTCCGGAATTATTTTGGCAAGTCGCAAGACCGACCGGCTGAAGAAATGCTAGTCGATCGTGCTCAATTGCTAACGTTGACGGCACCGGAAATGACGGCGTTGGTGGGCGGCCTGCGAGTGCTTGGTACAAATACTGAGTTTGCTCAATTGGGTGTGTTCACCAAAGCTCCCGAGACTTTGACGAACGACTTCTTTGTGAACTTGTTGGACATGGATGTGGAATGGTCGCAGTCGTCGGTCTGCGAACATTTCTTCGAAGGCCGGGACCGCAAGTCCGGAAATGTGGTTTGGACTGGAAGTCGAGTCGACTTGATCTTCGGTTCAAATTCGCAGTTGCGAGCGATCTCGGAAGTGTATGCTACCGAGGACGGACGCGGGAAATTCGTGAACGATTTTGTGGCAGCCTGGACCAAAGTGATGGACTTGGATCGATTTGATGTTGCGACTGCTCAAAGAGCTGAAAGAAGCGTCGGTCTGACCAAGTAATTGCGGGTTTGCCGGAAAATCTAGCAACGGCCTGGCAGGCAGCCTGTTGGGACGATTTGTAGAGCCAGTTCTTTGAACTGGCTCTTTTTATTGCAATTCAAACTTTTGCGCGAACGAAGTAATCGACACCGCGTCTAATCGGTTGACCTACAGCGGATTGCTGAGGTAGGCCATCAAAACAAACGAGTCACGGAGACTCGCTTACTTTACCGGAACGTGGACCATGTCACTGCATCATCTCAACTTCAATTTATGGACGCAACGAATCCAGCCGGTGAACGGTCAGCGGAATCCGATCCATCGTGGATTGAAACCGGCCGCGAATTGGAAGGTAACACAGGGTTGGCCATAACGGCCAATCAGACAACGATTCACGTTGGCTGGCCCGGTGTTCCCTCCCCCCAGGAACACCGGGCCTTTTTTTGTTGCTGCGGGGACAGCGGAAGCGGCGTGTTTGATCCGGTTAGATGCTTGGACTGGTAGCTGAGATGGTTTAGCAGCGGTCTGAAGAGCCGTAGACGAGGATTCGAGCACCTCCCAGTCCACTCGAGTAATTGGGCTTGCCGATGGGTCGGCGCTTTGACTTGCAATCAAGGCTTCTGGGTTCGATTCCCAGCTTGTCCACTGAGCGAAGAATATCGTTGACCGTTTACAGATGAGAATTGATTCGGGCAAAGGTGCAGATGGTAGCACGCCTGCTTTGGGAGCAGGAGGCTCTCGGTTCGACTCCGAGGTGCCCGACTGGAGCGATCATGTCGACGACGATCATCACCACGGTAGTCGCGGGCTGGTTGCCCATACCCGGCTGATAACCGAGTCGCGCTGAGTTCGATTCTCAGGGCTACCATTTCCACCAACCACGCAAGAAAGAGAAAACATGGAAACGCTTTCGCGAATAAAACGTTGCCTCACGACTTCAATTCGAGGTTGTGGTGTAGCGGTTGCACAGCGGACTTTTAATCCGCAGAGCGTGGGTTCGAATCCCACCGGCCTCACTTTGCACGCACGGATGGTCTAGTGGCATGACACCGCTTTCGTAAAGCGGCGGCGTGAGTTCGATTCTCACTCGGTGCTCTTGAACAAAAGTTTATTCCGGTGTAGCCAAATTGGTAAGGCTCGTCCCTGTTAAGGACGCGATTGTAGGTTCGAATCCTACTGCCGGAGCTAAGAGCGAGGTTTCAGGTTCCAGATTCCAGATTGGAGATTGGAGATTGGAGATTGGAGACGCACGGGTGTAGGCCAGTGGAAAGCCGACTGCCTTTGAAGCAGTAGAGCGAAGGTTCGAATCCTTCCGCCCGTATGTTGCAGAATTCGTATTCCGGAGTAGCAGTTATTGGCTGTTGCGTATGGCTTTGATCCAGAAGTTCGCAGGGTCGATTCCTGCCTTCGGTGCTTGATCAAAGATGGTGGCCGTCCTGTATTGGTCCAGGAACTTGGATGTGACCCAAGTCCATATCGGTTCGATTCCGATCGGTTACCCTTGCGGTGCGGTACGCCAACGGTGAGCGACTTGTTTTAGAAACAAGTGATTGTGGGTTCGAATCCCACCTGCACCATTGTTGGTTCTTGGTTCTTGGTTCTTCGTTCTTGGTTCTTGGTTCTTGGTTGTGCTTGTCGGTTTTGCCGACTGGACTTAGGATGTTCTGCTTGTGGGTCTGCTCCGGAATGAAAACACGGTGGGCGGAGGACCACCACACGACGGACTCCTGCAAGGTTTTTACCGCTTGTTCGACATTACAGACTTTTCAATTCTAGCGGTTGTTTTGACGGTTGGCATCTTGATCCAGGCCTCGTCTGGTTTTGCGGCTGGATTGCTGGCGGTCCCGGTCTTGTTGCTCAGCGGCTCGTTTGCAATCCCCGAAGCGCAAGCTGCGATATTAGTTTCGACCGTGCCGCAAAACATCTACGGCGTCTGGTCGTTCCGCCATGAAGTGCGGGGGCGAGACCTGATCTTTCCAGCCGGGCTCCGATTGTTGGGTCTACCGATTGGAGCCTTGATACTGTACCAGATCGAGTCGTTTCCTCGCGACGCCATTCATCAAGGTGTTGGTGCCTGTGTCGTAGCCATCGCGATAGCCATGATCATTCTGCGTCCCAAGCCCCAGGCCACGATCTCGCAAGTTTACTCGATCCCAACTTTTTTCTTGTCGGGCTTTCTGCAGGGACTCATCGGCATGGGTGGTCCGCCCATGGTTTTTTGGGTCCAAGCCCATGACTGGAGCACACAACGAAGTCGCGGCTTTCTTTTCAGCATGTACTTGATCAGTCTGCTCCCCGCGTTTCTAACGCTGTATCTCGTGTTTGGCACGCGCATTGGGCCACCGATTCTCATGTCGCTGTTTTTGGTTCCGTGGTTGCTGGTCGTGACCTGGTTTGGTCTAAAGATCGGCACCCGATTAGGCCGCGAACGACTCCGATATTTCACGTTGGGGTTATTGGTTTTGCTGGGACTAGTGGCCGTCTTGAGCCCGTTTTTCAAGTAACTCGACCGACGTTCAGTTGAAGTCGCTGAATCACGACGCGAAAACAACTCGGGGATTAGCTTCCAGCATTGCACACCGATGGGCAACAACACGAGCGGGAAGAACAGCGTCAGCGCCAAGAGACCAACCACAGGTCGCGATGTTGTCTCCGTGAAATTGAACGGCTGTTCACCACCCGTAACCAGGCTGTCGATCGACAGCACTGGAGTACTTTTGACTCGGACATTGTTTTGACGGAATGTTAGGACGGCACCAAGTGATGTGGCAGATCCGTGACGGTCGCGCAACCAATCTGCTCCATCACCTGCCGCAGTTGCCGTTTGAGCATAAAAATTGTGTGATCGCCGCCGCGGTCGCCCAACGCGCCGACTCCGTACATAAAACTGCGGCCCATGAACACGAACTTTGCCCCCGAAGCCAACACACACGCGACATCCGGACCGCTCCGAACACCACTGTCCAGCATCATCGTCGTGCGACCGCCGAATTCTTTCGCCAACGCGGTCAACGGCCGGATCGTGGACTCGCCTGCATCCAACTGCCGACCGCCATGGTTGGACACGATCATGCCGTCCACTCCCAACCGCAACGCCAATTCGGCGTCTTCCGGTGTGACGATGCCTTTGACGACCAGCTTCCCCGGCCAGCGATCGCGAATGGCCTTGATCTTGTCGGCCGTCAGGCGTCCCGAAAATGTCTTGTTCATGAACAATCCCAAGTGCTTCATGTTGAGTCCCTTGGGGATGTAGGGCTTCATGGTCTTGAACTCAGGTTTTCCGGCCGTGAGTTGCCCAAGGCACCACGTCGGTCGCACCAACATCTGCGAGATGTTTCTCAGCGACATCCGCGGCGGAATCGACAAGCCGTTGCGAATCTCTTTCGGACGATAAGCAAATGTCGGCGTATCCGCCAGGATCACCAATACCGGAAATCCAGCCGCTTTCACGCGATCGATCAACTTGTCGCGCAGGTCCAGTTCCGCGGGATGATAGAGTTGGAACCACGCCTTGCCACCGGTGATCTCCGCTACTGTCTCGATGCTGGCCGTTCCCACCGTGCTGAGAATGAACGGGATGCCGTTGTCGGACGCAGCCTTGGCTAAGATCTCGGTCGAACGCGGCCACATCAGTCCTTGCAAACCGATCGGAGCCACACCAAACGGAGCCTCGTAGACTTGGCCAAAAATCTCCGTTCGTAAACTCGCGCCGGGGTAATCGCTCAAATACCACGGTCGCAACCGCACTTCGCGGATCTCGTCCGTGTTCCGCCGCAAATTCACTTCGGAGAAACACCCGCCCTCCAAGTATTCGAACGCAAACCGAGGCATTCGCTGCCGGGCTCGTTCTCGCAAGTGATCGATCGATGGGTACTCGGAATTGAACGAGGCTTCTGCAGGATCGGGTGTTTTGTCGGACATGAGTGATTCAAAGAGAGTGCGTGGGGGGTGGGTAAACGGGTTGCTGATATGTTTCGTCTGGCCAACGGAGCGGTCAGCGACATTTAGAGCCTATCCCAACTGCAATTTCATAAAATCAGCAACTTGTGACTTGATCGCGACTTCGGTCGGCAAGCGTTCCATGGAACTCGCTCCATAAAACCCATGAATATCGCAGCGATTCAGAATGTACTGAGCATCTTCCGGCATCGCAATTGGTCCGCCATGACACAAGACGATCACATCCGAACGCACGGATCGACCGGCATCCGCAATCGCGGTGACTCGTGCGACACAGTCTTCAAGCTTCAGTGCCGATTCGGCCCCGATCGCACCGCCCGTCGTCAAGCCCATGTGAGCGACCAAAATATCGGCTCCCGCCTGAGTCATCTCGATTGCTTGCTGCGGATCGAACACGTAGGGAGTGGTCAGCAGCCCTAGTTGATGCGCGGCGGCAATACACTCCACTTCCAAACCATATCCCATCCCCGTCTCTTCCAAGTTCGCGCGGAACATCCCGTCGATTAGGCCAACCGTCGGAAAATTCTGGATTCCTGAGAATCCCAACGAAATCAATTCGTTGAGGAAATGGTCTCGCAGCATGAAAGGATCAACTCCGCAGACACCAGCAATCACCGGTGTGTGGGAAACCGTCGTCAGCACTTCGCGAGCCATCTCTTTGACGATGTCGTTGGCATTGCCAAAAGGCAGCAATCCGGACAAAGACCCGCGGCCAGCCATCCGATAGCGACCCGAGTTGTAAATCACGATCAGGTCGATCCCGCCGGCCTCTTCACATTTCGCACTGATCCCGGTCCCCGCTCCGCCACCAACAATAGGTTCTTTCCGAGCGACTTTGGCCCGCAGACGGTACAAGATAGATTCACGAGTTTGACGCATTGATTGCTTCCAATGTAGTGGACCGTTCCCACGGCCCTGCTTAACCTTACAAACCTGACCGACGGAGCGGTCAGCGACATTCTAACAACGCTCGGTCGAGGTCGCGAGCATCTGCAAAAAATTCTCGGCCAGCGCTTGCGAGAACTCTGGAGCATTGATGTCGTACGGCAAACGAATCAACATTCGCTGCGACGAAGTTTTCAAACATCGTTCTAACTCGTCGAATAATACGGCATCCGCTTCAGGATCGTAAAACGGTTTGCCCGGTACGTCGATCAAGGAAACGCCGCCTTCGGGCACCAACACTCGCCACGGTGCTGTGGAGCGATTCAACTTCTCAGAGATGAAACCGGCGATCCGACGATTCTCTTCGACGGTCGTCCGCATCAGCGTGACTTGCGCGTTGTGGACGTGCAGTTTGCGTCCTGAGAACTGGGCAGGCACCGTTTCCAATCCGGCAAAGTTCACCATGTCCAACGCGCCCAAGCTGACCACTAACGGGATTCCAGCGTCCAACAACTTGTCGAACCTTTGCGGGCCAGCGCTAAACACTCCGCCGGCAATTTCATCAGCCACTTCCGTGGTCGTTATATCCAACACGCCGGAAATCAACCCTGAGGCGACCAACTGTTCCATCGCACGTCCGCCGGAGCCGGTCGCGTGGAAGACCAAGCAATCAAACCCTTGGGCTTCCAAGATTTCGCGGACTCGAGTGACACACGGCGTCGTGACCCCAAACATCGTCATGCCAATGGTCGGGCGAGAAAGAGACTGAGGTTGTTTGTGCAGGGCCATGCCCGCCATCGCGTGGGCGGCGTTGGATAAGACAACGGTCGAGACGGCATTCAGCCCGGCCACATCCACGACAGAATACATCATCGCGATATCGCTGCTATCAACGTAGGCCGACACATTCCCGCTGGCGACCGTTGACACCATGAGTTTCGGAAGACCGATCGGCAAAGCCCGCATGGCAGTCGTGATAAGAGACGTACCACCGCTGCCACCCAATCCCAACACGCCCGCCACGTTTCCCGCCGCTACTTCGGCCAACAGGTAACTTCGAAGCGCCTCCGCCATCATCGCGATAGCTTGACCTCGGTCCGTGGACACTGTTGTTGGCTCGGTAGTCGATCCATTGGCTGAAATCATTTTCAGGGCGTCTGCCGGTGCTAACGAGGCCATGACGGTTTCTCGCGAGACATCCGGGGGCACGGTTGGCGGTCCCAATGTGCCTACATCGATCATTCGGACTTGGGCTCCAGCTTCACGCAATCGGTCGCGAACGAACTCCAATTCGGAGCCCTTCGTGTCCATCGTGGCGACAACGTAAACAGATGGCGACATACCACTTCCTTTATCAACACCAAACTCGCAACCGTCGCCAGAGCTTCCCTCCAGGGTTTTTGTGGCGACGCTTCCAAGCCTGCTGGAAAACACCAGATTCCAAGCACATTCCGTCGAACGTACTTCCGCAGTGGCCCCACGTTCTCTAGCAGAGCACTGTCTAGTCTAACATATGGAAGGATCGGACGGCCCACGGATGGCAATGCCGAACGGCGGATGAATGCGTTCCGATGCATGCGGTTTCGAAGAGAACACCGTCAGCGTACGATCCGGTCATTAAGCAAAAGCCGTTGAACAAGGACGGGTCAGCCGTCTTTTCATCCGCAGTTCGGCTATGCCATCCGTGGGAATCACCGAACACTGGCATTTTGTCGAACTGCGACTCAGACCATCCAGCCCCCTGTCGATCTTGACGCCGCATTTGGAGTTCGCTAGGGTCCGCCTTTAGATTGCGGAGCGATCGATATCATACCCTGATTGGAGCTGATTCGGAGTTTGGACCATGAGAAATTCGTCAACAAAACTCCGCCCAGCCACCTTGGTTACGGGAATCGTCGCCAGCACTCTCTGCCTTCCTTGGTATGCTGTTGCTCAAGAAAATTCGACGGGGGCGAAACCCAACCCACCTCAGTTTCAGATCTCGGACGATCCGATATTGCCACGACCTGTCCAAGCGATCCCACCGAAGCCGTCGCCAATCATCGACATTGCCCCGAGCGAGCCGCTGGTCCCCGCACCGTTAGAAGAGCCCAAATCAAATCCAGAATCAATCCGCGAGGTCATTGAACAAGCCATTGAGGAAGCGGTCGAGGTCGAGTCACGACTCGACATTTTCTTCGAGCAGAGCAAGGCCTACACGGCCTATCGATCGTATCAAACTGGCTTTCAATGGATCGCCGGTTCGAATGACGATTTCGGTTGGTTCAGTTGGCAGTCGGATCCCTATCTGCGACGAGAGTCAGATTCCGGCTTATCGCTGACATTCAACCTGCACGGGCTATCAGGTCCAATCGCGCCAAATGTCTCACCCCGACTGTACGATGCGGTGGCGAGTTACCAAGTCCGAAAATCGTTTTCGAGCAATTTTAGCTACGATGTGGCCGCCAGCGTCGGCGTGTTTAGCGACTTTGAAGGCAGCGCTCGGAAAGGTGTGCGCTTCCCGGCACATGCTGTCGGGATGATTCATCTCAATTATCGGGCTGACTTGGTTTTTGGAGCCGACTACTTGGATCGCCAGGATATCAAAATTCTGCCGGTTGCGGGAGTTTCGATCCGTGAGTTCTTGGCCCCCAACGTACGGTTGGATTTGATATTTCCGCGCCCAAGGATCGACTTTGCACTGGACAATCAACACCGAGTCTACGTCGCGGGGCTCTTGGGCGGCGGAACTTGGGACTACGAAGCCACGGCCGATACCCGCGAATTGCTCACGTATCGGGACTACCGAGTCGTCCTGGGTTTCGAGTTCGCTGACAACGACAACCATCTCTCGTCGATCGAGTTCGGCTACGCCTTCGGCAGGCAATTGGAATTCGCCAACGCCGGAATCACTCTCAACAGTCCCGACGCGTTTGTGCTACAATGGGTCAGTCGGTACTAAGTTCTGGCCCCACAACGATGATCTGGACTGCAACTTCTTACGCCAGAACGTGAAGGTCTCGCTTCGTAGGCAAGACACCGTGTTCTGGCCCGCGTAGCTACACGAACGTTCACGCTCTTGAGTTTCTCGCGATGCCGAAGCCCGCTTCCAAAACGGATCTACTGGCAGGTAATGAGGACGCTTTTCGGAGCCTCAGCGACTTACTGGCGCCGCTCTCCAAGACCCAACTCGATCGCAACGTCCGCGACGTATTGGCTCACTTGTACGAGTGGCAACAGATGATGTTCCAGTGGTATCAGGTTGGGATGGCGGGTGGAACCCTAGTGATGCCAGCGCCGGGCTTCACTTGGCAAACAACTCCGAAACTGAACCAACAAATCTGGCAGAGCTATCAATCGTTCACGTTGGCTGACGTTCGCAAGAAACTGAATCGGTCGCACAACAAACTGCAAAAACTGATCGAAAAACATTCGAACGAAGAGCTTTTTACCAAACGCCACTATCCTTGGACAGGCTCGACTTCTCTTGGCGCTTTCCTCACCAGCGCTGGCTGGAGCCATTACAACTGGGCCTTGAAAATATTGCGCAAATTCGCGAAACAGTGTTAAGTCACTTAACATCGTGACGACGAAAAGTAGTAGTGAACGGTGTTTAACAGTCAGCCGAAAGGCGTACTCGTGCCACTTCATGTGCACCGGCTAAATTCGGGCGGGATTCTAATAGTAGAGCGAGCCCGATCGCCGGCGAATAGCAACTCTACTCCAGGTCCCTCAAGCGTTCTAAAATGGTCTTCCATTGGGCCACCTCTGAGCGCCACACATCACCCACCGAGGATGACAACTTCTACTAAATTCGAACTTGGCTTGAAAACCCAGTCGCAGAATTCGCCGCGTTAAAGGTCGCTGATTTGCTCGGCCGCGCGAAGTCCCGAGAGGTAGGCGCCATGGGCGGTTCCAAAGTACTCGTGATCCGTGGCTTCACCGGCGAAGTAGAGCTTGTCCGCGACCGGCTTCGCCAATTGACGACGAAACTTTGGATCCGCGCCAACCGGATTGTACGAGTAGGCTCCGAAAGAAAAGGGATCGGAGGCCCATCGTGTCAATTGATAATCAATCGGCTCGGGGATGTCGGCTCCAAACAAATGGCGGAGCGTTGTCATGGCACTGGCTACGATCTGTTCATCTGTCCAATCCTCGATTTCGCGGCCTCGGTCGGCTGCGTTAAAGCCTAGCAACACAGGGACGTTGGCTGCGCGAACGAAACTGACCCACTCGACCCACTCGCCATGTTTCGTCGTGATGCACTCGAGCCAATCCACATCGGTCGGCCAAAAGACTTTGGGGAACCGGAGATAACACTTGTTCAAGACCCCCATTTCCAACTTGGCAATGGCTGTGACGATCGGCTTTGGCAATGAAGGCGAAAACTTGACCCCGCCGGCTTTCAATACGCCCAAGGGCAAGGTCACGACGACTTGATCCGCTGTAAATTCTTCAGTCGCGGTCGATATTCGAATTGGAGCTTGATCCCAAACAACTCGGCGGACGATTTGGCCGGTCTTGATCGTGAGGTTCTTCGCCAGGTACTTGACGATCTGTTCGTAGCCGTCGGCAAATAGACCATCTTCTCCGTCAAATTCTTCAGCACTATCGAACCATTGGGCAGACAATTTTGTGGCGCTACCGGCATACTCTTGCTCCAACATGCTGCTGACTAAGAAGCTGAGCATTTGCCGGACTTGTTCATTCGCTCCCAGTTTTTTTTGCAATCGCTCGGCGACCTCGCGCAGACTTGTGTCTTCGTCGGCCTCTTGAGCCGCCTCGATGGCCGACTGAAACTGGTCCCGCAATCGGTCCAGTTGCGTCTCTTTCGCTTCGGAGAGTTCCTTACCGGTAACGTCATAAATGCGATTGGATTCGTAGCTGGTTTCAATCAACTTGGCGTGGGCTTGTTTTGCCAAGTCGGTTAGCGGATTCCCTTCCAAGCCATGAATCCAACTGGCGCCCATGTCCAACGGGATATCCGGCCACTTGTTGCTAGTCCAGAGTCGTCCGCCAATTCGTTCACGTCCCTCCAGCACCACCACCTCAATGCCTTGGTTCTGCAATTCGCGAGCGGCCGCCAATCCGGCCAACCCGGCTCCAATCACGATCACTCGACGTGACACCGGTTTCCTTTCTTCCATACCAATCGCGTGGCGTTGGCCGATTCCACAAATCCCGAGCCCCATCGCGGTCAACAAACGAACTAAAGAACGACGATCCACAAACTCCACCTTTTTCTACTGCCAACCCCGCCACAATCATAGCGAATTTCGCTGGGCTAAGAAAGGAAGTCCGTGTCCACCTAACACGTCCAACACTAGTGAAACAAACGATTGTGCTGAAATAATGAAGTGAGCGTTGGCCACAAAGTTTGGCTCGGGCCTTCAGTATAACGACGAACGAGCTTGTTCCGTCCGGACAAGGAAAAATAAAAAGCACAAAATCGCGTCTCAAACAGTGCGCGGGTGGTGTTCCGAATGAAATTCTTGTGTTCGAACGTCGCAAAAAAAGAAATGGAATCCGTGGGTATTACCGGAACAGAGACGGGGATTAGATCAGAACGCAGGTTTTTGATTTATTGCGTTTTTGGGCGTACATGGCTTGGTCCGCTTCACCCCAGGCAATTTCCAACGACTTCGATGGGGCTCTCTTTGCCAATCCAATCGAAGCGGAAATGTTGACTGCTGTTAATTGTTCGCTTAAGCGAGTGACCATGTCATGCGGTATCGCCTCATCTGCATCGATCGTTAGAATCGCGAATTCGTCGCCGCCAACGCGAGCCACGACATCGCATTCGCGAATTGCCAGTCGCAAAGCGTCAGCAGCCTTTGCCAATAATGCGTCACCCGAGCAGTGACCTTGTCGGTCATTGACGACTTTCAATCCGTCGAGGTCGATCATGATCACCGACGCACTGCTTCCGTACCGACGGCAACGAGATTCTTCAATTGCAAGGATGCGATCCCACCCGCGGCGATTGAATAGTCCCGTCAGTGAATCTGTTTCGGCGACTTGTTCGGCCCTTTCGGCTCGGCGTGACTCGTGTTCTGCGCGGATCTCAAACGCCAGAATGGTACCAAGCATTTGTGCGATCAACTGAAGATGCGGAAGTTCTTCGACCAAACTTTCCGATTGGCACTTTGGATCGATGGCGCAAAGCGTTCCGAACAGGGACCCATCCATGTTGGTTAGCGGCAATCCGATGTAGGCACCGATTTCAACCTGCCGACCGATGGGTGCATTCAAATACGCCGGAACTTGATTCGACTCAGGGGCGATGCAAGGCCCTCGCCCCTGGACCATTTGGGAACAGAATGAATCCGTCCAACGAAAAATGTCGCCTCCCTTTACGTTGTAGCCGTGATCTTCCGCGTGCAGGACAATCCAGTTTTCACCAGAAGTTCTGGTGATCATCCACAAAGAAAACCCGTAACGTTCGTGCAGATAAGTCAGAACGCTCGACGAAGTCGCATTGAAATCCGTAAAGGCTTGGAATGAAGACAACATCATTGACTCGATTTTCGGTTGTTGACTGCAGTTCCATGCGAAGTCGATGCCAAAAACTTGACATGACATGCACAGACTGCATGAATAAGGACATGCGTGCCCCTATCTCGAAGAGGAAACGTAGCTTAACAATTCCGAGCGAACGTCCGGTCACATATGAATCTGCGTGGGAAAGCGATTTTCACCAAAACTTGAGATTCGAATGTATCGATTGAAGCGATCGAATGTAAATTGTTCAGAATGCCAAGTGGCTCTGGCAGCTTTACTGGGCGAAGCGATCGAACGTGTAGGCAAACTTCCCGATTGAAAGTTCGGCCAAACGTCCCTAAATCAGTCGAGAGAAAGGGTTGTGCTTGGCCACCGCGACCATGAGCCATTCGTGAATCGAGCCCGACCGACCGTTAGAACGTCCGAACATTACTGAACCCGCTATGGAAATCGGATGGATGTCTGTAGAACATAATGTGATTCGGCTGATCGGTCTGTGATTGGATTTATCCCCGAATCCGTGACCGGTTTCACGGTCCCGCGTCAGCAGCGGACCAGCCAGAAAAAAGCACCCGTAACTCCCCGTTGGAAAGGCTCGTCAATGCGATCTTTGTTTGAAGCCGAAGAGCAATCCAATGCGCGGCGAGCGATGCCGTTGGCCGCGCGGATGCGTCCCCAACATTTGGATCAATTTGTGGGCCAATCTCATTTGTTAGGTCCAGGCAAGCTGCTCCGTCGTCTGATCGATGCCGATCGTTTGGGAAGTGTCATCTTTTTCGGGCCGCCAGGTTGTGGCAAGACGACCCTGGCTAGTTTATTGGCGGGGATTGGCAAGAAGTTTTACGCGCGTTTAAGTGCGATTACGGACGGCGTCGCTCAACTGCGACAAGTGTTGTCCGAAGCCAAAGAACGAGTGGAAACGGGGCGCGGCAAGACCGTGTTGTTCATCGATGAAATTCATCGCTTCAACAAGACTCAGCAAGATGCACTATTGGGTGATGTGGAAAGCGGCGTCATCGACTTGGTCGGAGCAACAACCTCGAATCCCTATTTCGCAATCAATTCAGCGTTGATCAGTCGCAGTCAGATTTTCCAGTTTCAGCCGCTGACCGAGGTAGAAATTGCCCAATTGTTGCACACCGGCCTGACCGACGTCGAACGGGGATTGGGGGAGACTCAAGTGACGCTGACACCAGCGGCAATCTCCCAACTTTGCACTTGGTGCGATGGCGACGCACGACAGGCACTGAACGTGTTGGAGATTGCGGTGTTGTCCAGTTCGCAGCGACCGTTGGTGGTCACCGACGAATTGATTCGCGAGTGCATGCAACGAAGTGCGTTGCGATTTGACGCGACAGGCGAAGAACATTACGACTTGGCCAGTGCTCTGATCAAGAGTATTCGTGGTTCGGATGTGGATGCGTCGATTTATTGGTTGGCTCGGCTGTTGGAATCGGGCGAAGATGTTCGATTCTTGACGCGGCGGTTGGTGATTTTGGCCAGCGAAGACATTGGCAACGCGGACCCACAGGCCCTGCTGATGGCGGTGGCTTGCATGCAGGCCTGCGAGTTCATCGGGTTGCCGGAGGGGCAATTGACGTTGTCACAGACCGTGGCTTACTTGGCGTGTGCGCCCAAATCGAATGCCTGTACGGTCGCGATTGGGGCTGCACGGCAGGATGTGCAGACCAAAAAAGTGTTGCCTGTCCCCAACCATTTACGGGACGGGCACTACGCGGGTGCCAAAAATTTGGGCGTGGGACAAGGGTACGTTTATGCCCATGACCATCCGGACGGGATCGCGCCACAGGATTATTTGGGAGTCGAAAAGACCTATTATCAACCCACGAATCGCGGATTTGAACGCGAATTAGCCGAGCGCTTGGAAAAAATCCGCGCCGCATTGCGCCGATCCGACCGATCCGTCTGATCCGTCTGATCCGTCTGATCCGTCTGATCCGACCGATCCGTCTGATCTGTCTGATCCGACCGATCTGTCTGATCTGTCTGATCCGACCGATCTGACCGATCCCAATTCCGCTAGCGAAAACTTGAGTGATAGCACGATTGCCCCTACATCTTGTGCCAATTGTCTAGCTTAATCAGAAAATCGGCGATTTGTTTGACCAAGTAACGTCAAAGCCACACAATTCGGTCGTCGTGTTGACCGTGGTTCTGGGCACAGAGCCGCATCAACTTTTCATCTCATTGTACTTAGGAATACGTGGGTCGGGTTCAAGGAAGAGGGAGCTTTCTGGCATTCGCATCGAATTGTTGCCACAGTTCGGAAGGAATTGAAAGAGTCAATTTCGGAAATACGAGATCGGACCTTAAATTCGGGAGTTCTGCTGTGGATCGGGCGGCGGTTTGGCGAAGCACATCAGTTTGCATGGTTCTACTTCTCTTGGACGTCTCTTGACGCTGGATGGTCGCAGACATCGTTTGTCGTGGCGCTAGTTGGATTGCTCCACAGGTTCAGGGTTGGACCTCGGGGCGAAGGTTGAGATTCTTTCCCGAACTAAACTCTATTCCTCCTTTATCACCGGCTCAAGATGAGCCTCTATCGCACGAAATAAGGGAGTTTTTGAATGGTCGCAAAACCACTTGTCGGGATTAACACGGACTTTCGCCAGGGTCAAGGGAAACACCCCAGTCACTCGGTCGTCACGGCTGGATATTTTGATCGAATTTCGCGAGCCGGTGGCATTCCTGTACTACTTCCTCCGTTGGAGTCGGAAGTTGATTTGGAGCAAGTACTCAACTCGCTTGATGCGTTTGTAATGATCGGTGGGAACGACTACGATCCCCGCCGCGACGGCTATGTGGTTCACCCTTCGATGAAGTTGATGGACCCGCGCCGCGAGACTTTTGATCGTAGCTTGGTAGAAGCCATCAGTCGCCGCCGCATGCCGCTGCTGGCTATCGGTGCAGGGCTGCAATTGCTAAATGTCATCCACAAGGGCAACCTGTTTTACAACATTCCGGACGACCTGCCGGAAGCTCTGCCACACCGCGATTCCCATGATAATGCTCACCGCCATGGGCTGGTTGTGGAAGCGGGTTCGCTGATGGATAAGGTTTACGGCGACGGCGAGATCCGCGTTAATTCTCGACATCATATCGCGATCGATGAAGTCGCGTCGCCGTTCAAGGTCACCGCTCGGTGCAGCGATGGCGTGGTAGAAGCGATTGAAAGCTTGGAAGAAGATTGGTTTGTGATTGGGACCCAGTTCCATCCGGAAAGCGACGCGGCTTCGGCTTTGGATCTGCGGATTTTTGAGCTGTTTATCGAGGGAATCTTGGAACAACGGTCCGGAGGAGTGAGCCTGCCGACACGGTTGCGAGTCGTGGCATAGCCAGGATTCTCGGGCTGAAAACCAAGGTGGTGGCGATTTGCGTTTCGCTCCAACAGTCAAAAAACACCACGGCCTAGTCCGTGGTGTTTTTTTTAATTTTTCATGCTTCAATAATCATTAATCATTCAACCGAGAGCCCGCGTGGGCAACGCCCCGGTCTGGCGTTAGAATTTGGGGCATGAGTCACCCACCCACCGAACTAACGCTCGATTCGATATTGTGCGGGGATTCTGGCGTCATTTTGCAGAGGTTGCCGGCGGAAAGCGTTCACACGATTGTGACCAGCCCGCCGTATTTCGGTCAGCGGGACTATCAACACGACTCGCAGATCGGTCGCGAGGAATCTCCTGAAGCCTACATCCAAAATCTGGTCGCCGTGTTTTCGGAAGCTCGGCGCGTGCTCCGCCCGGATGGGACTTTGTGGTTGAACTTGGGGGACAAATACGATCGCTCGCGGTTGTTGGGGTTGCCCTGGCGAGTGGCCCTGGCTTTAGCAGATGACGGTTGGTTGCTGCGTTCGGACATTGTGTGGCACAAGCCCAACGCCATGCCCAGTGCCGTCAAGAACCGTCCGACAACGGACCACGAATACATGTTTTTATTCAGCCGCGAGCCCGAATATTACTACGACGCGGATGCCATACGCGAGCCTCATACGACGTTTAGCGAGTCGAGCAAAATGAAGGGCGGACGTCGCCATTTCGGCCAACGCGGCGGGACTCCCGAGCAGGGCAAGAACGGTGGCCAGGCCAACCTGCATGAC
Organism: Pirellulaceae bacterium; assembly: GCA_030681235.1. Taxonomy (GTDB): domain Bacteria; phylum Planctomycetota; class Planctomycetia; order Pirellulales; family Pirellulaceae; genus M30B19. The sequence goes on from JAUXWY010000026.1 coordinate 17,351, forward strand.
GGCCGCTGGGACCAGGCTTTTCATCCATTGGGTCGGAACAAACGCACGGTTTGGAGCGTGCCGCTGGGGAAATTTCGCGACGCCCATTTTGCCGTGTTTCCACCCGACTTGATCCGCCCCTGTATCAACGCGGGGACGCCGGAGGGCGGAGTGGTATTGGATCCATTTTTTGGAGCTGGGACGGTTGGTGTGGTCGCGCTCGAGTTGAGGCGCAGGTACGTCGGGATCGAATTGAATCCTGACTACGTGGCGTTGGCCCAGCGTCGGTTGGGGGATTTTGTCAGCCGGTAGATTTTGCCTGCGCGACGGCTTATACTGCTGCCGTGCCTGCTAGCCCCTCGTGGTCCAATGACCTAACGGGAGGCAGTCCCAAGACCATCGCTTCCCCACCCCCCTGCCCTGCCCGAAGAGACGAACATGTCCGCAAAGAAATCGTTGTCGCGACGTCATTTTCTCCAACAATCGTCTATTGCCACTGCCGCCACGGTGATCCCCTATCATGCGTGGAACTCGACCGCGTTTGCGAATTCGTCGAAGAACGATCGACCGCGAATCGGTTGTATCGGCACGGGCAGTATGGGGACGGGCGACGCGCAAGATCATGCCAATTTCGGCGATATCCTGGCCGTCTGCGATGTGGATCAAAATCACGCCGATCGAGCCAAAAATCACGAACAGATCGGCAAGGGCAAAGCGGATGTTTACAGCGATTACCGCAAGGTTCTGGAACGCAACGACATTGATGTTGTCAGCATCGTGACTCCCGATCATTGGCACGTGAAGATTGCCTTGGAGGCTTTGGCGGCGGGCAAACACGTTTTTTGTCAAAAGCCATTGTCGTTGACCTTGGAGGAAAACCAGCTGATTCGCGCGGCCTGTCAGAAGTATTCGGACCGTGTTTTCCTGATCGGCACCCAGCAACGCAGCGACCGCGACCGTTTTCTCCGGGCGGTGAATATGGTGCAAAAAGGATTGTTGGGGGACATCAAGAAAGTGACTGTGGGTATCGACGGCAGTCCAACCGGCGGCCCATTCCCGGTCGCTGAAGTCCCGGGGAACTTGGATTGGAATCTCTGGCAAGGTCCCGCCCCGGCCCACGAGTATCGCGAACGTCGTTGCCACTACGAATTCCGTTGGTGGTACGAATACTCGGGCGGCAAGTTTACCGATTGGGGTGCTCACCACGTCGACATCGCCCAATGGGCATTGAACGAAAATGGCCCAGGCCAAGGTCCCATCAGCATCGATGGCACGGATTCCAAACATCCCGTCGACTACAAAGATGGATACGCCACGGTTCTGGACAGCTACAACACGTCGCATGATTTTGCGGTCAGTTGCAAGTTCGCCAGCGGCACGGAGATGGTGATCACCAGTCGTGGAGACAATGGAATCTTGTTCGAAGGCAGCAAGGGTCGATTGTTCGTCAATCGCGGCAAGATTACTGGCACGCCGATTCAAGAGAAGTGGGACGATGGTCAATTCGGCGACGAAGAGGTGGTTCAACTGTACAAAGGCAAACCGTTCGAGGGCCATAAAGCCAACTTCTATCGCTCGATTCGTGAAGGCGGTTTGCCGGTCAGCGATGTCTTTTCGCACGTGCAAATCATGAACACCTGCCACTTGGCCGCGATTGCGGCTCGGTTGGGTCGCAAGATCCAATGGGACCCGCAGAAAGAACAGATCGTCGGCGATCCACAAGCCGCCGCGTTTTTTGCCCGCGAGCCTCGGGCCGGGTTCGAATACTTGCGGGGCTAGTCCGGCATATTGCGATGCGAGTCATCGTTGCGATTTTCGGACAAGTCCGTTGAATCTACAAGGTATCTAAGTCGCCGAGTTTTGTTTTCTCGTTCCGCTTTGCCACAGGAATGTTTTGTGAGTAATCCGTCCAAGTCAAGCTCAGGGCTCATTGTCCCGTTGTTGTCCATCATGATGTTTCTCCAGTTTTTTACCTGGGGGACGTGGTTTTCGACACTAAATGCAGCATTGAGTAACTATTCGCTCTCAGCGTTCACCGGTGCCGCTTATGAGGCGGCTCCCATCGCGGCGATCTTTGCGCCGCTGTTTCTCGGCTTGATTGCCGACCGATTTTTTGCGTCCGAAAAAGTGATGGGCGTGTTGATGCTGATCGGCGGCGTCTTGATGCTGTTTCTTCCGGGGGTTGCGGAATCGGCCGCGACCTTAGCAAACGAATTGGCCCAAGAACTTAAAGCAAAGAACTATAGTGCAGAAGAGTTTGCCAAAGAATTCGAAGCCAAACAATTGGCCGAAAACTACTCCGCCAATTTGATGGTTTGGCTGATCATGGGGCACCTATTATGTTACATGCCAACACTTGGATTGGGCAACACGATTGCGTTTACTCATATTAAGAACCAAGAGCAGTTCCCGAAAGTTCGCGTGTGGGGAACGATTGGTTGGATCGCGGCGGGACTGTTTGTTGGGATTCAAGGTTGGTCTTTAGAATTCAAGATCTTCACGTTGTGCGCGTACAGTTCGTTGGCGTTGGGTGTGTTCTGTTTTTTCTTGCCCAACACACCTCCACCGCTTAAGGGGCAACCGATGGACATTCGGTCGCTGTTCATGGTCGACGCCTTCAAGTTGATGGCGAACTGGAATTTCTTCGTGTTTGCTTTGTGTTCCACGTTGGTTTGTGTGCCTTTGGCCTTTTACTATGGTAAGACTGGGAATTACTTGGCTCATACCGGTTTCGTACAGTCCGCTTCGACCATGACCATTGGCCAGATGTCGGAAATTTTCTTTATGCTGTTGATCCCGTTCTTCTTTAGGAAGTTGGGTGTCAAGAACATGATTTTGGTAGGTATTGCCGCTTGGGTAGTTCGTTACGTGCTGTTTGCGTATGGCGCACCGGCTCAGGTCACTTGGATGTTATTGGCCGGTGTGGTGCTGCACGGCGTTTGCTACGACTTCTTTTTTGTGACCGGTTTCATCTATACGGACAAGAAAGCTCCGACGGCGATTCGCGGCCAAGCCCAAGCCTTGTTGGTGTTCTTAACCCAAGGTGTCGGGATGTTCTTTGGGTACCGGATTATGGCGGGTGGCAACTTCTTCGGTTTGCCGTTGAACTTGACGTTTGGCCAATACGGCGAACAAGTGACTCGGAACGATGCGTATTCAGAAGCGTTGAAGACTGCCCGAGGAGCCGTCGATACGCCAAGTTTTCTTGAATCCTTGTCGATGATGTTTTCCAAGAGCTTGCCAGACACGCTGGACCCTGAATTACTGAGTTCGACTATGAATCAATGGAAGAATTTTTGGATTTCTCCTGCGATCATGGCGGCGATCGTTTTGGTCGTATTTGCCGTAGCTTTCTGGGATCGAACCAAGGCGACTCCCGAAGAGTAGTCTCACGGTTGTTGGGTTGGGCCGTAAATTGGGACCGCGAACGAAGTGCGTACGGAAGGCGATGCGATGACGGTCGATTCGCCAAATGTGTTGGAGCATTTCATTCCGATCCGGGCGGCCCATATGGTTCGGCAGTTGTTGCGGCAGCGGGGCTTGTCCGCCCAACGAATCGAGCAATTCCAACGTTTGGCCGATCGAATCGCCGACCAGTTTCATCGCGCGACGATCACTCGGTTGGAAGATTTCCTCGAAGACTACGCGCCGTTTGATCCCGACCAAGACCTGGTGTACCACCATCGCGAAGGGGGCGGGGTCTTGGCGCTGCGTGGCGAGCGGTTTGTCCAGTCGCTCACGGAACTCTTGAAGACGGCCAATTACCGGCAACTCACCCAAAAGATGATCGAAGAATCGCTGCAGACTGCCGAGGGCTGGGGCGTGCGGTATTCTGTAGACTTTGCGAATTTTGATGTGTTGCACGTCTATGTACGTGGGATCCAACGGCGACGGATCTATCGCCGCGCCCGTTGGCGCCCGTGGCGAAAGGAGTCGCGGCTAGTCGAAATCTATCAACGAGTGGTCCTGCTGTTCAGTATGAAAGCCGGACACCGTTTGGGCTCTCGATTCGACCCCGATTGCATCTACCTCAAGATCTTCAAGGACATGCCCGAGACGGAAGTCGACATGATGATGCCCGGCTCGCGAGTCCGGTTCTCATGGACGGATCGCGGCAAGATCCTATTTCCCGCCATCGGCGGGATTTTCGCCGGAATGCGCTTGGCCAAAGCTTTGGTGATTTGGGGACCGAGGATCTCTTTATTTATCCGCTTTGTGGCCCTGACCTCGATTCTAAAGTGGATTGGCGGCAGCACCTGGTTCGCCGACTGGGCCTTGAATGCCGAGGGCGACGGGCTCAACTTTACTGGCTGGACGGTGGCGGCGGTCTTGGCGCTCACGTTCTATTTTGTGAAATACTGGCTGTCGCACAACCGCACGACCCGTGAACATCAAGGCTTACTGACCAACAACCTGTACCTGAGAAACCTGGGGAATAACGGGTCGGTCCTGTTCCAAATCATGGAAGATGCCAAGGAACAGGAGCTGCGAGAGCTGTACTTGGGCTACTTCCTGTTGTGGCAACACGCCGGCCCCAACGGTTGGACGACGGAGGAACTGGATTGCCAAGCCCAGGCCTGCCTGCGAAAATTAGTCAAACGCGAAGTCGACTTCGAGGTGTCCGATGCCCTCCGCAAGTTGCGGGACTTCAAGTTGGTCGAACAATCGCCAACGGGACATTGGATCGCCATCGATATCGAAACGGCCATCGAACGAGTGGCTGGAATGAAATAGCGTCACCCAGTTCGCCTCCATCGCCGGCCGATGAATGTCGAGGCAGCTGCGGACGATTGCGTCGAAAAGGAACTTGCAGATGACCGAAGAAATGCCATTCAACGCGGACTCCGGCGTTGCGGCCTCTCATGCCGAAATTTGCCAGGGACAGACGAAAGTGTCTGGGGCAAAGTGGTCATTGGCCACCATGCTGCTGTGGATGATTGTTCCTATCGCTTGTATGGTCGAGGCCCATCTGTGGAGTGGCACTCTTTATCGGCAATCTCCAACGGCGGTTCAGTTGTTTTCGCATGGACTGCTGCTGACAGTGGCTTCGTATGTGTTGTTGTATTGGCCATTGTATTGGCTGTTCATAACCACTCCTGATCGTTGGTACGCTCGGATCGGAATTCTGTTTGTAGTTTCACTCGTCGTCATGGTGATCTTTATGGCGCCGACGTACTTCGCGAGCGTTTGGGTAGCTGTTGTCTCTATCGCCGTGATCGGACGAAAAACACGTCGGTGGATGCCGATTGATTCCAGGCAGTTTGCCGCTGCGATGTCGTCGGCATGTTTACTGCTATCGGTGGTCATTTATCAAATATCGGTTGAGATTTGGCCTTCCAATGAGTTGCTTCGACTCTACGAATTGCGAGAAGAATATCCCGTGATCAACATTGCCGACCGAGTCGAAAAGGTTCGACGCACGAAAATTACCGAACCACAAATATTGCTAGATCCGATCGAATCGCAGGCGGTATTCAACAGTCGAGCGGATCGCCAATTGCCTTGGTTGCGCAACAATCTCCAGTTGATTCACGATCAACAGTTTGAAAAGTTTGTGAAGAGTCCCGGATTTGGACAGGTACGTATGAATCCACGATGGCTCTCAATTCCATTTAAGGAGTCTTGGAATAAGTCGAGCGTTTCGCCGCTCTTGGGCCATTTATCAACGTATGTCGATTTCGTTCACCCCGCGACCCTGGGCGAAGGGACTGGCCAGTCTCTGCAGTTTATTGGTTTTCGCCCACACAGGGTTACTGAACCACCAAGAACGATCAAGGATCCAACGGACCCTGCAATCGAGTATTCGCTAGAGAAACTCGAGTTGATCGGGCTACTTTTGCATGAAACACCGGTGGTGTACGAATCCGAAGACTTACCCAACATGGAAGCGGTATTGGCCGAACAAATGCCTATTCGTCCGCTCGACGCGTTTGAGACCGAAAGCTTGGAGAAACTACGCGCCGGCGAAACATTTGTGCTTTCGAACGATCATCAACAGCTTCGCATGGTTGGCGCCGTCCGCTCGATCGCCCAATGCACGGATTGCCACGGGTCCAATCCAGGTGAATTACTGGGCGCTTTCAGTTACATATTCAATCGCGATATATCAGTCGATTAGACCGAGACCAGGATCAACCGTAACCCCAATCCGCAATTTAGAATATTCACTGTTCTCTCCGTCGTTCCCAACTCTCGCAGTGTACCTAAGTCCACAAAGCCCAAATTACACCGTAACGAGCGTGGTCCCGGCTTGCATCAAAACAACTCATTTTAACATTTCATAGAACTTCGGTCTTGCCAAATTACCCCGTTTCTTGGTATGAGGCTGAAATAATGCCGGGGAGGTCGGTGATCTAGGTTAAGGAGTTCGACATGCACGATCTGTGGTTTCACGTCCATGTGCCGAAGGCGGGTGGGTCGACTTTACGACAGTTGATGAACCGGAACTTCGGCAAAGGCTACTACAATTCGGTGTCGTTGCTCGAGTCCAAACAATACACCTGCCACGACGTTTACGAAATTGCCAAATCCCAGCCTTGGCTGCGTTGCATGTCGGACCACAAGCTATCACTGGATTTACCGTACGATTTCTCCGAGGCGGCAGTGCATGCCTATGCCTTTGTCCGGGAACCCGTGGACCGGTACATCTCGCGATATTTCTACCACCGCAGTGCCGACATCGAATGCGCCGCCAAAACAGCCGCCGACCTGCGGCAATTTATCGATTATGAATTGGTCCAAGGTCACGTCGAACCGCATGTTCGCAGTCAATTGTGCTTCCTCAATCAAGGTCGTTCGTTTGCCGACATGAGCGTGGTTCAGCAGGCATTGGCCACCAACCGAGCGTTCTTGTTCCCCGTCGAACGGTTCGATGAAGCCGCCGTGTGTTTGGAGACGATGTTCCCGGAATCGTTCCGTGACCTGTCCTATGTCCGAGTGAACCAAGCCGAGCGGACTCAAGACCTAGATCAAGAAACGACGGAGTTGCTCCGCGAACAATTGGCGGACGATTTACCCGTCTACGAATTGGCCTGCCAGGAGTTAGAACGGTGCATCGATCAATGTTTCCGTTATCGAGAAGATTTTGAAATCGCCTTGCGAGACTTTCAAGCTCGTGGCGCCGTCCGCCGTGACAACTTCAATCCCCTGTTCCTAGACCGCGGCCCCAAGATCCAGAAAGCCGCCGCGTAAAAGGGCGGCATAATAATTTGGGACAAGTGAATTTGGGACAAGTGAATTTGGGACAAGTGAATTTGGGACAGGGGAATTTGGGCAGACTGGCCCGTGCTAACGACGACAAACATCAGCGCTTCATGATTACCTGTGTCCTGATTCCGAATTCTCGCTGATGGAATTTCCGAGGCTGTATTCGCGAGTCCGGAAGTCTTATTCCATTGTCCTAAATTCCCTTGTCCTCAATCTTCGCGGCACGAATTGACGTTCACTATTGGCCGATGACTCGACCGATCACTTCATATGCTTCTTGGCGATTGTTGTTCGGGAACGAGTGACCGGTTTCGGGGTAGCGAATGATCAGTTCTTCACGGGCTTCGAATAACGAATACACCTCGCGAGCGGCGGTTTCTACTTGGCGAACTCCGGCCACTTCGAAGTTCTCGTCGTTGACCGGTGAACACGAATAAAATGTGCGTGGGGCGAGGGCCGCGACGACTTCGTAGAAGTCGAACGGGACCTGATCCGGATCGCTCTGGAATACATCTCGCATCCACGGCATGTAACGTTCTTGAGCCCAATTTTCTAGCTTTAGTCCGCCATAATAGTGATGAAACGGCGTCCAGCCGCAACTGGTGACGACCACTTTCAAGCGTGGATCAAACGCCGCGACAAACAAGGCGTTGTGGCCACCTAGCGAATGTCCGATCACGCCCAAGCGATCTGCATCAACATCGTCGCGCTCGCACAACAAGTCCACGGCTCGCAGGTGATTGAACACGCCGGTCATCGTCCCACTCACGTATCGATCCGCTGCGAAGTCGTAATCGCGAAGCTCGCCGAAGGAAGGATAGTCCGGAGCCAACACCACGTAGCCCAACATGGCCAATTCATGGGCGTAAGTCCGATCCGGCTTGCCATCGATGCCTACATCTGTTTTTCCCAAGTCCGATGTCTGATGCAGGGCCAAGATGGCCGGGGCTCGAGGCTGTAGTCGAGGAACATCCGGCAGATACAGATGAGCGGGCACTCGGCTGCCGGGCTCGGCGGCGTAAGTCAAGTGAACCCGTGTGTAGGACTCGAATCGTTCGCGCTTGATTTCCTGTACATCCAGCGGACAAAGTACACTGCGGTCCGGAAGTGGTCCCATCATCTGTTGCATGCCATCCAGGATCGCGGTTCGTCGATGCTCCCAATCTGCTGAGGACGTGATCGGTAGCTCGTGGCCGTCGGCATCTTGATAGTAGAGCAAACGTTGGTGATCGTATCCGGATGGCACCAGGAGTTGCTGAGACAATTCGTTGCGTTGTTGTTTCACCGCCAACGATTGCAACTTCACCGCTGCGCAGATTTTGTCTTCCAAACCCGTCCGCCAGGGACTGGGCAAGCCATAATAGACCATCGCGGTACCACCTTCGTAGCCACCTTCCTGCAAGACTCGTTCGGACGGAATGTAGCCCATCACGTCGTTCGAGTACGCAGCGACCCACGTTGTCGATGGACCCAGTTCCTGTTTGATGCGCAGCGCGTAGTCGACTACCACTTCGCCGGATAGAAACACCCACGTGGGTCCATCGCCAATCTGCCAGGTTTGAATGCCGTAAGGATATTCAGTTGCGATCTCGCCGTGCTTTTCGGCTTGTTCGAGCAACAGGACCGCCCGAGCGATTTCGTAACGACTGGGTTTGGTGGCTGGTGCTTGTTCCTGAGCCGACGTTGGCTCTCGTTCGGCGGCATTGATGATTTCTTGCAAGGCAGCCACGGTGGGTACTTCGGCGAACTCCAGTGGGATCTCTTCGCCAGCGACCCCTAACGGGCCTTGGGTTGGATACACCGGTTGATTGATCGCCGCCTGAACAGAGTCGGCCATGGCTCGACCATAGTCTTGAGCCAGTTGCAGCACTCGCCGAGGCAAAGGGTTCTGATCTCCGCCACAGCCCGCAAAAAACATCGCTTGGCACTCCGGGAAACGAGATTCCAATTCGATCTGAGCGAACCCTGGCCAATCGCCACACCACTGTTGGTCACTAAGAGTGGTCGCATGGCAGGCGTACCCAAACACGACGCCACGGATTTGTTGCAGCGAGTCTCGGAGCACGAGAATCGGAACGTCATGATCGACGGGGCCGAGCAACTGCCCGGCGGTTCGTCGTTCGGGGACTTCCGGTTCGGGGTTGTTACGTCGGTTGACGGCGATCGAGCAGCGACCGGAGGTCCAGCCGACTTGCATCGGCTCCAATTTTTCGGTCGCTCGTTGGGCCAACCGTACAAGCTTGTCTTCTAATTCTTTCGTGTAGGCATGGACCCATTGTTGTTGCTGGCCATCCAGCGGATACATGCCTAACAAGAGTGTGCCCACAACGGGACCGCTGTGCGTGTGGGAGCAACACAGAGCGACTCGGGAAGGTTCCCAACCGGCTTCCGTCTGCAATCGCTGTTTGATCCGCGAGGTCAGGTCGCGGTCGATGCCCAACAGGTCAAGCGTGATCAGCAGGACTCGACCGCCGGCTTCGTCTTCCAAGACCAGGGCCTTGGCCCACAAGTCATGGATCTTGCCATCGGCTGGTCCGGTTCTTGCGGCATAACCGGCCATCCATAGCGGGTCGGTGGGAGTGAGGATTTCGCGGTCCAGTCCCACTTTCCATTGAGCGAAACTGGGATTGGTCAGCAACAGGACGACCAAGATGGCAGCAGCGCGAAGGATCAAGTGCATGGCGGTTTCTCAACGTTCGAACGCGTCAGTTCATAATCGAGGGAGTTGGGTGTGACATCGTGTCAGGTTGGCGGGCCCGATTTCCGAATCTTTATCTTAGCAGAATTCATGTTGGTGGGCTGAACCGTCCTTTCCAAGCCTTGCGTGTTCGACGATTGACGAAACAGCCCGGACGATTCTAAAATGAGACGGTCGTGCCCGCTCGGTGGGATGTGTGAGCGGGCCTGTTCTTCCCGGATGATTTTTTCGGAATTCGAATATGCCGATTTATGAGTATCGTTGCCAAAGTTGCCATGCCGAATTTGAGGTTTTGGTGCGTGGTAGCGAGAAGCCCGAGTGCCCCAAATGCGAATCGAAGAAACTGGAGCGGCGGCTGAGTGTGGTCGCCTCGCCTGGTTCTAGCGGTGGTGATCCCCAGCCCATGTCGGGAGGCATGTGCGGTCGTCCGCAGTGTGGAATGAACGGTTGCCAAGGGTTGAATTAATCGCGAATTAGCCCGAGTGAATCAAGCAGATCGTTAACCGCGTGGCCAGAGCAAATTTGGCGTTTTTCAGCTTGATGGCAAAAATAATCGCGAACGCCAAATTTGCGGCGGCCCGTGTTTGGGCTGAGAGTTCTTACCAACACGTCAGGTCTTCAACAAAGAAACGAATTGGACGATGGAAAACTTAGAAAAACTGCGAAGTGTCTTGTCCGAAGCGACCAAGGACATGCGGTTGAACTTGACCAGTGTCCTGAGTGGCGATGGCTTGACCGAGCAGCAGCGATGGACCGTCGGACTATGCGCGGCGTTTTTTCTGCGGAACCGGACTTTGAGTGATGCGATGATCGCGGACGCTGGCGAGCGTTTGGACTCGGCTCATGTTGAAGACGCGAAAGCCGCAGCGGCGATCATGGCGATGAACACGGTTTATTATCGCTCGAAGCATCAGATCAATTTGCCCGCGTATGAAAACATGCGCGCCAGTCTGCGGATGAATCGCATGGTCAAACCAGCGACGGATAAGGCGGTGTTCGAATTGTGCTCGATGGCTTGTGCGGCGTTGGCAGGTTGTGAAGCCTGTCTCAAGTCGCATGAAGCCAGTTTGCGAAAAGAAGGCTTTTCGGAAGCGCAAGTGCATGAAGCGATCCGAATCGCGGCGGCAATCAACGGCTTTGTGGTGGGATATGAAGCTGAGAGTTAATTGGCAGAGGAATGGATGGCAAAGGAATGTGGTGCGAATCTTCGTGCTTCTATCTGTGAGACGCCATCGTTGGTTTGTCGAGTGATGACGGTGTGGATTTCATGTTGATTTCATTCCCTTGCCATCCATTCCTCTGCCAGCACTTCTGATCACCAGGTGCGGCGACCGAATTTTTCAGTATGATATTGATTTGAAGTTTTTTCTGGCCAATTTTCAAATCATTGGAGTTTTTATGCCCATTCATTCACCGATATCGCTGTGCGACTTAACGCAACATGAGTTTGATATGCTTGACAAAGTCGTAATGAGACATGCCTATGCTGCTCAAAACAAACTTGGTCGTTTATTTGATGAACGGATATACGAAAATGAAATGGCACGAACGTTGAGAGAGGCGGGGCATCATGTTTACAGCCAAGTACCGGTGACGATTCGAAATGGCGAGTTTCAAATGATCTACTATCTTGATTTGGTTGTCGATCACATGCTGTATGAAATCAAGACCGTAAGTGCATTTGCACCGGAGCATGAAGCTCAGGCCTTGCACTACGCAATGCTCATGAATATCCGCCGTGCAAAGCTGCTCAATTTTCGCCTGGAGCGAGTCCATGGAAAGCTCTGCTTTAACCGGTTAGCTGAAGCAGATCGTCACCGTCCAGCGTTTGACACTACCCGGTGGACTCCTGATACCGAAGATTGTGATCGTCTGCGACAACGGCTTCAGGAGGTAGTTTCGGATTGGGGGACCCATCTTAGCACGGGACTGTATACCGAGGCACTCGTTCATTTCTGTGGTGGGGAAGAATATTGTCAGCGGCGGATTCCGGTTGAAGGACTGGGTACTCATTCGATTCGCTCTCACGCACCCGGGATGACATTTCTGTTAACCTCTCTGACGCGAGGTATCGAAGACTACCATAGTCATTTATGCCGCCTTGTCAGCCACATGGACCTACTTGGAGTTCAATGGTTCAACTTCAATCACTCGGTTGTAGAATGCACGACCGTCGTCAAGCGGTAGGTCTCTGTCGCGTAAAAATTGGTTTGGTCGACCGTTCGTTCATCGAGGAACCGTACTCAAGAACGCCGCGGGAACTTCCACTAGTGCAATTCAACGCGATTACAACTAAAATTGAACTTGTGGTCGGGTTTGGTGAACGAATAATGCGATGTGGGCTACTTTGTAACTGGGATTTAAAATGAAGCGATATTGGGTTGGGTTGACGTGGTTTGTTCGTTTGGGAGTGGTTGTCGGGTGTGTTTGTTCGGCCTTAGATATGGTCAGTTTTGCTCAAGAAACACAAGTTGAAGGCGTGGCAGTGACACAGGAGGCAGCGGCCGAACCGCCGGTTGTAACACTCGGTGAGTACCAGTTCACGATCAAACATGCGTTGGCGTGTACTCCGGTGACGGCCCAGGGCAGTACGGGGACTTGTTGGAGCTTTTCGACCAATTCGTTCTTGGAGTCGGAACTGATCCGCCAAGGTTATCCGGCGACTCGGCTTTCCGAGATGTATGTGGTTCGTCATATCTACCAAGACAAGGCCTTGAACTACGTGCTGCGGCAAGGCAAAGCGAATTTTAGCGAAGGCGCTTTGGCTCACGATTACATCAACGCAGCCGCTCGGTACGGGGTCATGCCGTACGATGTCTATTCCGGGAAGCAAAGTCCGGGTGAGCCACACAATCACGGCGAGATGGTCGCGCTGTTGACGGGGATGGTGGAAAGTGTAGTGAAGCTAAAACGCCCTAGTCCCAAATGGCAATTGGCGTTCGCAGGGATTTTGGACACGTACCTGGGCAAAGTTTCGACCGAATTTGAATACAACGGACAAGTTCACACTTCCCAGAGTTTGGCGGCACAATTCAACTTTGACAAAGACGATTACATCAGCCTGTCGTCGTTCCAACATCATCCATTTTATGAGCCGTTCGTGTTGGAAATTCCGGATAACTATTCCAACGGCCAATTCTTGAACGTGCCGATCGACGAATTGGTCGCGACGATCGACAAGGCTTTGACGATGGGTTACACGGTCACTTGGGACGGCGATGTGAGTGAACGGACGTTCTCGGCCAGCAATGGGCTGGCGATTCTGCCGGAGGCCGGTCGTGAGCAAGCCCTGCAGACTCCGGGTCCAGAGATGTCGGTGACACAAGAAATGCGACAGGACACGTTCTTAAGTTATGAAACGACCGACGATCACTTGATGCACTTGGTGGGGATGGCGTTTGACCAAAACGGGACCAAGTACTACATGATCAAGAACTCGTGGGGCGAAATCGGACCGATGGGCGGGCAATTGATGATGTCCGAAGCCTACGTGCGGTTGAAGACCGTGTCGATTCTACTGCATAAAGACGTGTTGCAGGCGGACTAGCCTGCGGATGGCAATGGCGAACGGCGGATGACGACGGGGTCATCCATAGGCACTTCGTCATCCATTCAAATAATCATTCGGTTCGCAGGGACTTGAGGTACTCGACGAGATCCTGCAATTGTTGTGGGGTCAGGCTTTCGCGGTAGGTCGAGGGCATTGCGGACAGGCCCGGCTGTGTTTCATCGACATCATCCTGGAGGATGACGGTCTCTTTGCCTTCGGCATCGACGAGGACGATTTTCTCGTCGGAATTTTCTCGCAGGACGCCTGCGACAATTTGACCGTCAAGTGTCGAGACAATCAAGGTCGAGTAGCCCTCGGTGATTTTTCGGTTGGGTTCCAGGATCGACTCGATGATTTCCTCTGTGGTTTTGTCGCCGATTTTGGAAAGGTCGGGTCCGATCAGGCCGCCCTCCCCTTGGACACGATGACACTTGCTGCAGCTGGCTTGTTCATTCTTGAAGAACACCAATCGCCCCGCACTTGCGTCGCCGGGCGCGGTGGTTCCCCCAGTCGGTTCGCCGGGGACTGTTGCGGGTGCGACATTATTCTCTCTGCCGTCAGTTCCCTCTTTTGCGCCGGATGCCGCCCCGGAAATTTGCGATTCTGGCAGCGTGCCCTGCGAATTGACGTCCGGTATTTCTCCACTTCCGCCGATGGCCAACCAGGCCATTTGGACGTGTCGGCTGGAACGATCTACCGACTGATAATAGACGGCTGTCGGTACCATCACTATCAGCAGTCCGATCACGATAAGCGATCCATTTAGCCGGGTTGATTCTGTCTTCACATGCACCTCGCAAGAAAAACTGGGGAGCCGACTTGTCTATTCACGAAATAAAGAGTACTATATCGGCAATTGGAGTCAAGGGCGTTGTGAAGGCTCACCACTCGCCGGTGGCTGTGGTGGGAGCGGGAACAACGCGGACAGGTGGTCCGAGCCAAGTCGTAAGATCTGGACGGGCCCAAACACGGGACACAGGAGTACATCGTGTCGTCGCAATCAATCAGTACGTCAGGCCAGGTGCGAAGCGAACAGGCGTCGCGACGCCTACCGCCGATACCCCCTTTAGGAGCTGTCCTGCTCATCGGGTGGTTGTTCGGATTTTTGATCCTGATGCAAGCGGCTTGGATTGTGGCGACTGCGAGTGGGACTAGGGTTGCGAACGCCGCTGCAGGTCGAGCGATGGAGATGGCCGATCATTCGACGTCCATCGGGGTTGGCAATAGCGCATGGATTTGGTTGTCATGCGTTTTTGTCTTGTTGCTGTTTGTTTTGTTGCAGTTGCATTGGGGTTCGGCCCGGTTGCAACGTCTTGACCTAACGGCGGGTTTAACGCACTTTGGCATGCTGTTGTGCGGAGGCTTGTTGGCGTTCGGGGTTCAGTTGGTTCTGTTGGCCAGCCTGATGACCGAACAGCCCATCGTCTTGGACTATTCGCAACGAGTTGTCACCGCAAATAAGTCTGCTGCCAATGGGGCAATCGCATCCGCGAGTTCTTTGGTCGGCGATCCGGCCAATGGTCGCAAGGTGTTTGTCATGTCGTGCGTCACTTGCCATGGAGCAACGGGAGATGGATTGAGCAATCTCGCGCCCTCGTTGCGAACCAGCGAGTTTGTCAAGTCGAGTGATCTGTCGGCGATCGAGCGGGTCATTGCTTTGGGCCGAGCCTTGACCGATCCGGCCAACAAGAGCGGTAAGGTCATGCCCGCTAAAGGCGGTAATCCATTTCTCAAAGATCAAGAGATTGCCGACTTGGCGGCGTTTGTCGCCAGTATACCAAATGTGGCGGATAGCCCAGGGCCGGCGACCAGCAACTCACCCGTGTTGGCGAAATGGGTTGTGCCTGCGGCGACCGCTCCGCCAGTTGGATTGGCCGAAACAGCGATTACTGGTCCCGCACCGGTGTCTCTGGCCGATGCCTTGGCAACTCAGAGTGAAACGGCAGGACCAGCCATTGGACCGGAACGGAGGAGCTTGAGGTTCATGGCGGTTGCGGTTCATGCCACACTCTTGGCAGCCCTGTTCTTAATCATGGCTCGTAGTTTGTTTGGCTGGCTGTTGGGGATGCAGTCGCTTAGCCTGCGATCTTGGTTCTACTTGGCATCTTGGGGTTGGTGGCTGGCAACTGCGACCTGGTTGCTTTTGGTCAGCGTGTGTTGGTGGTGAGCCTGCTTTGAAGGTGTCGTTGAAAAAGGTGGATCATGGAGTCCAACAAGTCGATCCGAGTCATTACCACAGTTTCGGCGGATGAAACTCGGTTTCAATTTCCCAGGTGGGCGAACTATTTGGTTCCCACGGCGATTCTCCTGGCGATCGGTATCTTGACCTATTTGCCACTGCTTTGGAGCGTGGGCTTCTCGGCTCAAACAACCAGCGTCGGTTACGAACCGGTGCAGCCATTGCCGTTTTCGCACAAGGTTCACGCAGGAGATTTGCAGATCGATTGTCGGTATTGCCATACCACGGTGGAGCGAGCGGCGTATGCAGCCATTCCGGCAACGGAGGTTTGCATGAACTGTCATGCTGCGATCAAGTCGGACAGCGACTTGTTAAAAAACGTACGCGATAGTTACGGTTCGGGCACTCCCATTCATTGGATCAAGGTTCATGATTTGCCCGACTTTGTTTTCTTTGACCATTCGGCGCATGTGAACCGAGGTGTGGGGTGTGTCAGTTGCCACGGTCGCGTGGATCAGATGGAGGTGGTCCACCAAAGTGCGCCACTATCCATGGGATGGTGCTTGGAATGCCACCGCCAACCCGAAGCACGTCTGCGGCCGCGTGAGGCAGTGACCGACATGGAATGGAGTGCGGCGGATGAAGATCTGTCCGCGAAGGGTTTGGGGCAGCAACTGATGCAAGATTATCACATTCGATCTCCCGAGTTCATGACGAGTTGCAGCGTATGTCACCGATAAATGAAAACTACTGGCAAAATTTTGCGACTGCGGAACCTACGCCGCGGGAGGATCGGTCGGACGTGTTGACTTCCACCGAAGGCGTTCCATCCACCACGGCAAGCGGAAGTCGAGACATTCCAGATCGCCGACAGTTCATGCGATTAATGTCCGTGTCCATGGCATTGGCCGGAGCGGCAGGCAGTGGATGTCGACGGTGGCCGGTCGAAGAGATTTTGCCGCACAGCGCGCGCCCGGAAGGTTTCTTGCCCGGGGTACCCCAATGGTACGCGAGCACCGTCGAGTTGGACGGCGTGGCGACTGGCGTTTTGGTCAAGTCCTTTGACGGCCGTCCGATCAAGATTGATGGGAACCCTGATCATCCGCTTTCACTGGGCGCGTCGACGACTTGGATGCAGGCCAGTGTCCTCGATCTGTATGATCCTGAACGCAGTCGGTTTGTGTACGAACGCATCGTCAAGCCACAGCGAAGTGATTCAGTAGAGACGATTCCGGCAGCAGCTCGATCGCAGTCTCGAACTTGGGCTCAGTTTGAGAGTGTCGCAAAACCTCTGATCGCACGTATCAAAGCCAAGGATGGCGACGGATTGGCATTCTTGACCCAGCCAACCTCGAGTCCCACAGTCCAGCGGCTGCGTCGCGAGTTACAAGAATCGTTGCCCCGATCTCGTTGGTTCAGCTACCAGCCACTCCATCATGACCATGAGTATGCCGGTAGCCAATCGGCATTTGGTCAAGTTCTACGGCCGCAGTATCGCTTCCGGCAGGCTCGCAGAATCGTGGCCTTGGATGCAGACCCTTTGGGATTACATCCCGCGTCGTTGCTTTGGGGGCGTGATTGGTCTTCGGGCCGCGCATCGCTGAAATCCGACAGTATGAATCGCTTGTATGTGGCCGAGCCAAGTTTCTCGATCACGGGCGCCGTGGCGGATCAACGCTTGATTGTCCCGAGCAGCCGAGTCGGGTTGTGTGCAGGCTATTTGGCACACGCCTTAGGGAAATTAAACGAAGCGCCCAGTGGTTTGTCCGATGAAGAAACTCTTTGGCTCGATGACATGCTTAACGATTTGCGACAGCACATTGGAGAGTGCTTGGTTGTAACCGGCCCAGGACAGCCGTCCGACGTTCAGCATCTGGTATGGTCAATCAACGAAGCATTGCAGAGTTTTGGTCGCACGATCGAGCTTTCCGCAGAACCTCTGGCGAATCCCAAGAGTCAGGTCGAATCGATTCGCGAATTATCGAATCTGCTCCAAGGCAATTCACTGGATACATTAGTGATTCTCGGTGGAAACCCGGCCTTTGATGGTCCGAACGATGCTCGCTTGGACCTGACTTCGAACGAAAGCCGGCGCTTGACGACCATTCATCTGAGTTTGTACAACAACGAAACGTCGCGGCAGTGCACGTGGAGCCTACCGGCAGCGCATTTCTTGGAAGCGTGGGGTGACGGTCGTGCCTGGGATGGGGCCTATAGCGTCCAACAACCATTGATTTTGCCCTTGCATGGTGGACGAAGCGAGATCGAGTTACTGCAGTTGTTCCAAGGGGTTGCTCTGGAAGGCCGAGCGGCCGTGCAGCAGACATTTCAAACCCAAGTGGTCGATGGCGACTGGGAAACGACCTTGCGCGATGGCGTGAATCGCCAATCGAAATATCCTCTCTTGACCGCCCCGCAAGTCAAACCGGCCACCTGGACTTCTCAAAAGAATCCCTCGCTGTGGGAAGTGCAATGGGTGGCCGACCGCAAGATTTGGGACGGTCGTTTCGCCAACAATGCATGGCTGCAAGAACTCCCCGACCCATTAACGAAATTGACGTGGGACAACGCCGCCCTAATAAGCAAAATGGATGCGGACTCGATGGGCGTGCGAAATGGGGACATGATCGAAATTCAGTTTGTCGGCTCGAATGCAGCGCAGGGCCAACCTGGTGTTAAATCGGGGCAAGCCGGGCTCTTGCAAATTGCCGTGATGGTGATGCCTGGGCAGGCGAGAGGCTGCTTGACGATTCCTCTGGGATACGGTCGCACGTTTGGTGGTCAGATTGGGGCAAATGTAGGCTTCAACGCCTACGAGTTCCGAAGCACCGAGACGAGCTATTCTGCTGCGGTGACATCGGTCCGTCCCATTGGAAAGCGGTACGACTTGGCCACGTCGATGGAAACGGAATTGGAACCCAGTGTGGCAGACTTTGCCCTGGAAAATCGCTTGGGAAAAAAGGGACGGCCTGGTTTATTGATTCGCGAGACGCTCCTGACCGAATACGAACGCGATCATCACGCGGTGCATGGGTCCGTTCATGCCGTTCACTCGGCACCTTTGTACGACCTGCCCCATCGATTCGACACGCCACACAAATGGGGCATGACGATTGATTTGAACGCCTGTCTGGGTTGTGGCAGTTGCACGATGGCGTGTCAAGCAGAGAACAATATTCCAGTCGTTGGAAAAGCCAACGTACGGAATAACCGCGAGATGAATTGGTTGCGAATCGACCGATATTTTAAGGGATCGGTGCATGATCCCGATGTGGTTCATGTCCCGGTCACGTGCATGCATTGTGAAACCGCTCCTTGCGAACAGGTCTGTCCGGTGGCGGCGACGGTTCACGATACGGAGGGGCTCAATGTGATGGTTTACAATCGCTGCATTGGGACAAGGTACTGTGCCAACAACTGCCCGTTCAAGGTACGGCGATTCAACTATTTTGACTATCACGCGACGAACCCGCGCCAGCCAGCAAAGCCCTGGTTGGCGATTCCCGATCAGCAGACGACCAGCGAAGTTCCTGCACTCAAGCAACTGATGTTCAACCCAGATGTCTCGGTCCGGATGCGAGGTGTCATGGAGAAATGCACTTATTGTGTGCAGCGAATTGTCGACACGCGCATTCAAGCCAAGAACGAGTATTTGGCGGGTCAACGCGAACGGGAAGTCGTGTTGGATGGCGAAATGCAAACCGCCTGCCAACAGGCCTGTCCGACAAAGGCCATTCGTTTTGGTGACTTGAATGATGCGGACTCGTTGGTCTCGCAGGCTCGCGCCGATGATCGTCACTACGAGATGTTGGCCGAATTGAACTTGAAGTCCCGCACGACGTATTTGGCCAAAATCCGCAACCGATAGCCCCGAAGATGAGTGAGATCGACCATGGCAACGGTGATCACGACCACCACAACCGCAACATCGCGTGGCGACGTGCAAGCATACGACCCGCGGGAACGAGCACCCTTGGTGCTAGACGACCATGATTTTCGTTCAGTGACGGAGTTGGTGACGGATATCAATCTGCGTAAGACACCGCCAATGTGGTATGTGGCTTTTGCGTTTTCTTTATCGTTGTTGTCGTTGTTCGTAGTTACGATAACCTATCTGTTATTGACGGGCGTAGGTGTTTGGGGCAACAACAACACGGTTAGTTGGGGTTTTCCAATCGTCAACTTCGTGTTTTGGGTCGGTATTGGACATGCCGGCACCTTGATCTCGGCGATTCTGTTCTTGTTGCGTCAAAATTGGCGAACGGGGATCAATCGATTTGCCGAAGCGATGACCATTTTTGCGGTGTGTTGTGCGGGCGTATTTCCAGGCATCCACGTGGGGCGCATGTGGTTGGCATTGTGGTTGGCTCCTTACCCGTCGGAATTGGCGATGTGGCCCAACGCGCGAAGTCCGCTGTTTTGGGACGTCTTCGCCGTCGGAACCTACGCGACGGTATCGTTGTTGTTTTGGTACATGGGCATGGTGCCGGACTTGGCGACCCTGCGGGACCGCGCGAAGGGGCGTTGGGCCCAAGCACTTTATGGTTTCTTTTCATTGGGTTGGAATGGCTCGAGTCGGCACTGGTTGCGATTCGAAAAAGCCTACTTGTTGCTGGCGGCTTTGGCGACTCCGTTGGTGTTGAGTGTTCACAGTGTGGTGTCGTTCGACTTTGCGACATCGCAGCTCCCAGGTTGGCACACGACCATCTTTCCACCGTACTTCGTCGCGGGAGCGGTGTTCGGTGGATTTGCAATGGTTTTGGTGCTGGCGATTCCGTCTCGCGAATGGTTCGGGTTGGAAGCCGTGATCACGCAGCGGCATATCGAAAACATGGCCAAGGTGATGCTTGGCACAGGGTGGATTGTGGCGTACGCCTACGCGGTCGAGTTCTTTACGGCGGACTATAGCAAACATCACTACGAACAATTTGTATTTTTGAATCGACCCTTCGGTCCGTATTGGTGGGCATTTTGGATCATGGTGTCATGCAATGTCATTGTACCACAGTTCTTGTGGTTCTCCGCGGTGCGGCGGCGAGTTTGGTGGGTCTTCGCGATTGCGATCTTGGTCAATGTTGGGATGTGGTTCGAACGTTTTGTGATCGTGGTGACGTCGCTGCAACGAGACTTTTTGCCCTCGAGTTG
>JAUXWY010000030.1 GCA_030681235.1 Pirellulaceae bacterium
ATACCCGGCCAGACTCGCGATCCATCAATTCGAAGCGATGGTGCGGCTGGCGTGTTTCGGCCCAGACCAAGTCTTCGACCAAGGCGATGATGATCACGGGTTTCAGTTGGCGGTATTCGTCACCGCTACGCAGTTGGTCGGCATAAAGTTCGGACGCATAAAACACCACGCGTTGCACCAAACCCGGTTTAACCGCAATCTGGACCTCGACATCGTATATCGCACCGATCTGGTCCGTCGCTTTGATATCCAAAATGGACAGTTTATCCGTTTCGAAATCCTGGTAGTTGAACGGATTTTGCAGCGACACTTGGGTGATCGGGACGCTAGGTTCTAAAATCGAATTGATCGGGTCGAAGTGATGACAAAGAAACGCCTACGCTTACCTTGCAAATGTAGAATGTCGGATCGATAATGGACTTGTCAGGGTTCAAATTGAAATGCAGGGGTTCGCATAGCAGTGCAGGGTGGTTGATTGCTCCATGAATGGCTTCAAGGATGGCGAGCTGATTGCGGATACGGTCCTTGCTCGACTATCCGTTCGGCTAAGTCGAAACAAAGTGTCAATCATCAAGAACGAATGGGCGCTAGAGATTTTGGGAAAAACAGGTGATGGCGCTCAGTTCGTTCGTTTCAAGGATGGAAGTGCCGGCATTCTGCTTCGCCCCTATGCCACACGTTATCAACTTGTTCACGAACTTAAACATTACGAACATTGGTTGGCCAATCCAAATGATTACGCGAAGTCGAGTAAACTCGAGCGAGAAGAGTTCGTTTTCAGAGCCTTGTTGAAAAGCAACCATTGGCGACTTTTCAATGACTCCGAACGAACGCACGCGTTAGAGTATATTGAATACGTCCGCAGATTGTACGGGAATTAGACCAAAGGAACGGATATGACGCCAACCGCGACAATTACGAATGTTTGCCAAATCGCCGAAGATTTTGGTCGCAAGATTGGATTAGCCGATTTTGAAATTGAGCGAATTATTCATGCGAAAAATCAACATAAAGACGAGTGGATCATCCAAGTTCGGTTTGGCGAGTTGGATCCGCTGCTCACAGACGATAGCCACGGTGCGATTATTGTCGTGGATGCGGAGACCGAGAAGCCGCGACTGATCGAAGGATTGTAGGCTCGCGCTCGGAATGTGTTGGGGATGTGGTTTACGGTTTCGGCACTTGGGGTTGTGGTGGCTATTGGCCTGCGGTCCGTTCGCCGTCGCGACGAAGATTCAGCCGACCACCAGTCAGCCCACGCGAAAAGTGCTGGCGAAGGAACCGAGGACGCTCGGGAGCAAGACGGCTTCCCCATCCCGCAGCCGCTCATTTCTCCCGCCCAGTTCCGAATCGTCCCCCTTTACGAAGGCCCCCCGTCCGACAACGGCACTCCGCCAAAACCGGAAACCATGTGCCACACAACAAACACGTCGAACTGCCACTCGGTCGTCGTTCCCACTGAAAACACGGTCCCCATTACCGAGCCCAACACCGAGCCGCAGGCGGGCCAGTTCATTCGTAAGAGCCTGTTGCTCAGCGACCTGTTTGGCAAAACATTCGAGCCCCCAGTTGGCCCCTCCGAAGGTTGTCCGGTCGTCTTGGCGCAGGACGCTGACGAAACGACGACTCGTTCGCGGTTCCGAACACTTTTAGATTGGCCGCATTGGACGTCGGCGATGTGGGTCAGTCTGCTGTTATGCCTAGGCACTTGTATTGGCCTCGCCTGGTACGACTCGCCCAGCAACACGGCGGTGCTGCCAGCGGGTGAGATTGGAACGGTGGGTGGTGCTTCGCTTGTTCGGCCCGAGGTCGAGGGCTGGGCCGGGTATGCGCCGTCGTTGTTGGAGATCTCGCGTGTCCGAGTCGGCATGCGAGTCGCAGCGGAGAATCCCGAAGTTTCGGACGCCGAACGCAAGACCTTTGTCGATCCCGACCCAGCGACTTGGCGGTTTTTGAAGCTGCGATTGGCCAAAAGTGAACGGTCGTCGGATTTTGTAGAAATCGAAATGCTGCGACCGGCTGATTGGGTACGGCAGCAATTGGCAGTGGTTGGCGGACGAGTGTTCTTGGATCTGGGCGAGTTGGGAACGTCTGGTTGGGCGGAAGTGTTGACCATCGGTCCGTGTCCAGAAATCGTCGCGGGACCGGGCCATGTGGTGACGGCCACTTTTGTACACCAACCGACATCCGAGATTCTGGACGTTACAATCACTGGCTCGGATGGTCGTGAAGAAACGATCGGAGTAACGCCCATCCATCCGTTCTGGAGCGTCGACCACCAAGACTTTGTTTCCGTCGGACAATTGAGTCCTGGCAGTCGAGTCAAGACGCATCTGGATCAAATCGAAACCATCACGACCCTCCTCCCTCGCCCCGGCCCAGCCGAACCAGTCTACAACCTTGAAGTCCACGGCGAACATGTCTACTATGTCGGCACCGACGGAGTGTTGGTTCACAATTCAGACCCAAAAGGCACGTGTCCTCCAAAAAATCGTCGGTACACGACGGACGATTATCGCAAAATGGGCATCAGTACATCGTCTCAAAA
>JAUXWY010000034.1 GCA_030681235.1 Pirellulaceae bacterium
CTTTGAGAATCCTGCCCGGGTTCTCAATCTCTGCCAACACCGGCACACTCGAACGATCTTCCCGTTGATTCTCTGGACTCACCGAGATCACTCGCCCCTGGTAGATCCGTGCCTCTTGCTGGTGTTCATCGGTCTTGCTCACGATAAACCGAACCGCAGCCCCGCGTTCAATGCGTTCGGCATCGTTCAATGTTACCAACGCAGAAACTCTCAGCACGTCGTTCTTGACCACCCGAGCGACCGGTTCACCTGCCTGGACGTATTCACCTGGTCGTTTGTAGATTGCCGCCACGACACCTTCGACCGGCGATTGGATCGACAAAATGCTCAACCAATGCTCCGCAACCAAAATCTCGTTTTGCAAGACATCCACCTCGATGGCATTGAGCAATTGGTTCTCTTTGGCTTGTTGTTCTGTCCTGATGGCCCGTTGATACTCGAAATCCGCTTGATCTCGTTCCGTAACAGAAATCGCTTTTTCTGGAAGCTGGTCGTTGCGATTCTTGTTTTTTTGTGCGAATCGCAGTGCGTCCTCAGCCAATCCTAACTCGACCATACTTTCACTGCGTTTGACGGCGGCTGCGTGACGATGTTTAGCTAATGCCAATCGCAATTGCGCTTCACGCCAATCCAATTGGGCCAACACCGCATCTTTTTCCACGATGTCCCCTTCTGTCACTTGCAACGTCATCAAGAGGCCTGGCGTTGAAGCCGACAATTGCAAATCTTGCGAAAACAGCGTCAGCGCCGATTCATCGACCGCCACAACCTCTGTTGGAATTTGTTGTGCTACCAATCGCTCGGTCGCCGAGCCAAGCCCTATCACCAACAACAATTCGAGCCACCAACCTAGGTTCTTCATTTTTAATCGCTTTCTATCTACCGAAATCTCAGCAACACGCTCACCCATCGATAACACCGCTCCGCCAACGATTGTGGCTCGACATGCACTTTTGCTTCGCCACGAAATCCAGGCAACAGCTTGAGATCCTCCGCCTTCAACAACACCGACACTTGATACCAACGAAAAATCGGCTGCAACGCTCCGGTTGTCGAGTCCGGTTTCACCTCGACCGGACCACCGTTGGTACTCGCCAATGTTGGAGCCAGAGACCGCAAATGTCCCGGAGCCAATGCCACCACTTCACCACGAATTCGCAGCCCCGGATATTCGTCCAAACGCAAGGTGACAGCCTGCCCAACCGCCACATCTTGGATTTCCGTTTGCTCAACAATCAATTCCGCCAACATTTTGTCGGCATCCCCAATCCAACAAACTTGTGTTTCCGGATCCAAGGTAGCCCCCAAGTTGACTGGGTCAAACGGATCGCCCCACCATGTCGGCAACATCTCGGCGGACTCTTTCGCATCGTTGGGCAACGGACGGGGTTGGGGAAAGGCCGGAATCACTTGACCATCCCGTGGAGCCATCAACTTTAGCGACTCCAATTTCGCCGACTGCTCGCTGAGTTGACTTTCGACCCCTTTCAGCTCAGCCAATAGCTGCGTCAAGCGACTGCTATCGGGAGCTCGCCCCCGAGTCTGCCGCTCTTCGTTTTGCAACGATTCCAGCAACTGTTGTAGCTCGCCTTCAAGCGCCGCCACGGCCAATTTCAACTCCAGATTATCGACCACCAATACTTCGTCGCCCTGCCGAACCGACTGATGCAAGACGACTGGCTGATGCACAATCCGCGCCGGAGTTTTTACAAACATGCGGACCGCATCTTGAGGTTCAATAACAAACGGGGCCCGCACCGTGCGCGGGAGGGGAACCGCGAAAAAGCCCCCCAACAACAACACCACGATCGCCGTGCTGATCAAAAACCGATTTCGCTTCACTTGTCGCCTCCGTCCCGGATGTTCAAAGAACCGATACAACTGCCACGCCGGCATGGCGATCATGCCGCCCAGCGACATCACCATCAACGTCTGCCCCACGACCTCCAACCCGTACGGCTCGAACCACTTCGACAGAAACCACAATATCGAAAATACCACGAACCAACGATAAACAAAACTCGCCACACTAAAGACCGCAAACAACTCGCGTTGTTTGGTCGGCACCAATCGCGACTTGCTGGCTGGCATCCCCAACATCACTCGACGACAGAGGTCCAACAACGCCGCTCGCGATTTCTGAGTCAGATTAGGAATCTCCAACCAATCGCTCAGCATGTAATACGCATCGTAACGCAACAACGGATTGCCATTAAATATTAACGCACTGACACCTGACAAAAACATGATGTTCAAACACGCAAAATGCAACCAACCCGGTTGAGTCATCCACCATATCCAAGTGGCAGCCGATGCCAAAGTCAACTCGACGTACATGCCCGCACCGCCAATCGCGATCCGCTGCCATTTGTTCTTTAAAATCCAAGAATCGCTGGTGTTGCAGTAAAGCGTCGGCATGAACACCAACAGCATCACGCCAATTTCATGGCATTGTCCCCCAAAATGTTTGCACGTGTAGCCATGTCCCAACTCGTGCAAGACCTTTGTCAACACCATCAACCCCGCCAACAACATCAAGTTGGAACCACCAAAGAATGATTGAAAGTCCGGCAATCTTCGATAGAAACCCGGCAAGTCACTCAAGAGCAACAAGCCAGCCGAGAGCATCAATCCGACAAACAGAACCGTCATCACACCCGAGTACAACCAACGTACGCTAGGGTAAGTCGCCGTCAAAAACCTGTCCGGATCCACGCCCGGAAATCGAATCGACAATAGACTGGCCGCCATCTGCATCACCTTCTGCCGTTGTTGCTTGTGCTTTCGCTCCAACAACGTCCGCCCCAAACCGATCGCTGGCGATACTAACAAACCCTGTTGCTGAAACGAAAGAATCAACTGCTGTAAATCGTTGAGCCGAAACTCGGCCGCAGGAAACCGCCTCTGTAATTGTTCTTTGATCTCCCGCAAATTATGTCGTCCATCCAACATCTCCAACACAGCAAACTCGGGCTCCTGCAACCGATAGTACTTCAGCGCCAACGGATCTTTCAGCACCCAACACCGCTCGGCTTGGTACAGACTCGCTTCGACTTCCAAATCCGCGCGGCGGACCATTTCGATCGGTCGTAGTTCGGTTGGTCGCATCGCCGCTTACCACAAATAAAAGAATACTTGCCGTTCCACGAACTCGAACACGTCCTGCAACCACACGTATCCTAAACTGGCCTTGCCACAGATAATCTTGGCCGAAACGTCCGTGTTGGTTTGCAACACGCGCACGTCGTCCGATTCCAGTTCGACGCGGACTTTCACATACGAGCCATCCTCGGTCGAGGCCCCCGTCACTGGAGCGATGCTCAAAACTCGACCTGTAAACCGCCGCGTCGGCTCGGCAGCCATCACGAATTCAACCGCCAACGGCTCGCTTTGCTGCCGAACGGCATTCAACAAATGCCCGACTCGTCGATCCGGCAAGTTCAGCTCCAGTTCCCAACGTCCGTCGGTATCCGCAACTTCCATCAACAGCCGACCCATCGGAACCGGTCGTCCTTTCAACTCCTCCTGCACGTTCCAAGTCAACACTCGCCCAGAAACTTGACTACTGACGACCGACAACATCATTTGTTGCTGCAACAGAGACAATTGAGTTTGCAAATTCAATTGCCGCGATTTTAAAACCGCTGGCGGAGTCTCGTTCAATTGATCCGCAAATCCCAACGGCGATTGTGTGGGCGAACGATCTCGACGATTTCGGACCTCCATCTGGGCTCGAACCATGGCCAGTTCGCCCTCCACTTGCCGGACTCGAACGTCCAAGTCGTAGTTTTTCATTCGCAGCAACGGTTGCCCAACGCCCACGGAGTCGTTAGGCCCCACCAAGACCGACTCGATGATCCCGTCCATGGGGGCAAAGACGCGCTGGCGAACTTGTGGGACTAGTGTTCCTTCACTCGATACATAAAAAGTCGCGGGAAACAAAGCCAAGGCCAACAGCGAAACGGTAACCAAGCCCACAATCGCCGCCGCTGGCAATCGTCGAGCCAACGCCATCGCCTTGGTCTGGCCCAAAAAATGCCACAAGGGATAGAACAGCAACTGTCGATGCTGATGAGACAATCGCAAAGCACTGCCACCCACTTCTTGAGCCACCGTCAACGTTCGCCCTTGCTCGGCAAGTTGTTTCTCCAACGTCAGCGTCTCGAAAACCAGCACCGCAATCACCGAGTTGGATGTTCGGCGTTTCTTCTTCAGGTCGACTTGTTCCACGTCCAGAGCAGGATCGCGCTCGAGTACCGGTAGTAGAGTCATCCACCGACTGCGACTCTCCAACAAATACGCCTCCAACGGAATATCGATTTGTTTGGGCAACGGTTCAGTCGACGGATACTCCAAGCCACTGCCCGATTTCACGGCCACTCCAGCCAATCGCTCCAATAGCTGCACCCATTTCGAACGGCGATTGACCGCCGTCTGGCCACTGATCGCCTTGACCACAAAACGGCCACGTCGCCACCACAGGACAGTGACCCGCTCGCAACCGATCAACCGCCGGCACTCGTTGGCCACCGCATAAGAAGTCTCCTGTGGGTCCAAAGATCCATGAACCTGCCGCACAAACTCCCGGTATGCGTCAACAGTGTCGCCGACCGCATTATCGTGAACCACTCTGTCGCGGACCGCTCTGTCGGTCCGATTGTCGCCGATCGCGCTGTCGGTCCGATTGTCGCCGACCTCATGTCCTCCATCCCCACTCGGCATTCCCCCGATCCCAAACCCCACCCCATTCCAAACCCAATCGCTTGGCCGATGAGATTCCTTTGCACGCATCTCTTCATTTGCACGACCACCAACTCGCGCCGCCCACCCGAGACCCGCCAACTCATTCGCCGCCAACTTCAACACTTCGGTTCCGCCCAACTCGGGCACCCCATCGACAAACTGAAGTTCCAGAACAATTCGCTCAACAGTTTTAGCGAACCCAATACAACTCATTACCAAACTGGCGGCCCCATCAGCTCTTCGCTGTGTCACCAACGGAACACTGCCCGGTTCCCTGCTCGCTGCCAAGCAACACTCGACCCGTTGGGCCCAAAACAACTGTGAGTTGACCACTCCAGTTTCCGCGATAATTTGGGGTTCCGCCGACTCGTTAGGTTCCGTCTCCGACATGCTCCAAATACTTGCGTACGACAATTCCGGTACGGTGACCAGTCTCGCCAACAGAGGTTTCCAATAACTGGTCCCTGCGCCATCCAGGTTATCCCCGAGGTGCCCATCTATCGAATTCGACAAGTCCGCCCGTTCCATACAAATTCCAACAACAAGATACGACATCAGCGTCAAGAGCAGCCTCCTAGAATAAACACCCCGCCACTCAAATGGAAGCCATGTTCACTCGTTTAACAGTCAGCCGCAGGCGTACTCGTATTTCTATCTGAAAAGTGAACTCGACCGCCAATCCCGCCCCAACTTCCTCTGGCCCAAACGCCAGTTTGCCGACTGGACAACGAACGTCCCTGTCAAAAACCATACCCGCTCAATTATACTGTTCGCCATGATCACCTCGATTCGGCAATGGGCCACCACCAGTTCCACCTGGACCGACGACCAGCTCCGCAGCGAAAGTCTTTCGCTGCGGTACCAAATCACTTCTGGGCAACCGCTTCGCCGGCTCTTGCCGCAAGTCATGGGGCTGACCATCACCGCCATCGTTCGCAGCCATGGACTGGTGCCTCACGATGTCCAATGTTTGGGCGGCATGTACATGTGTCAAGGAAAGATCGCCGAAATGAAAACCGGCGAGGGCAAGACACTCACGGCACTGTTCCCCACAGTTCTATTTGCGTTGCAACGCCAGGGCTGCCACATCGTGACCGTCAACGATTACCTCGCTAGTCGCGATGCCGAATTCGCTCGAGCCGTCTTGGCACGGATGGGGCTCTCCGTCGGAGTCGTCACACACGAATCCGACCCCGCCGCTCGGCACGAAGCTTATCGCTGCGACGTGACCTACGCGACCGCCAAGGAAGTCGGGTTTGACTTTCTCCGCGATCGATTGGGCCTGCATTCCTCGCCAGTCCTGCGTCCATTGCACTTTGCCTTGGTTGATGAAGCCGATAGTATCTTGATCGACGAAGCTCGCACGCCATTGATCATCGGTCTCACAACACCGCAAGACCCCACAACCTTGGCCTGCTACGCCTGGGCCGCTCGCCACGCACATGAATTCCAGGCCCAACGCGACTACCGCATCGAAAAACAACATCGCAACTTGCAGTTGCTACCAGCAGGAATTTTGCGCATTCGCAATTTGCCCCAAGATCAATACACTCGGCAAGTCTCGTTGCAGACTCTGTATCACCATATCGAAAACGCGATCCGAGCACACAACGACTACCACTTGGATCAACACTACGCGATTGTCGAGGGCAAAGTGGTCATCATTGATCCATTCACCGGTCGCCCCGCCGAGGGCCGTCAATGGCAAGGCGGCTTGCACCAAGCCGTCGAAGCCAAAGAGAAAATAGAAATCTCGCCCGACAATCGCAGCGCCGCCCGGATCACGATCCAGAACCTCTTTCTCCGCTACGAACAGTTTACTGGCATGACCGGCACGGCTTGGAGCAGCGGCCGCGAATTCCGCCGTGTGTACCGCAAGTCCGTCGTCCGCATCCCCACTCATCGCCCGATAAATCGTACCCAGTTGCCTCCGAGTGTCTTCCTCCAAGATACCGACAAATGGGACGCGATTGTGCAAGAAGTGGCTCAAATGCACGCTCTGGGGCGTCCCGTATTGATCGGCACTCGCAATGTCGATGCGTCGGAGATTGTCTCGGAACGACTATCCCAACGAAACATTCCGCACCAAGTACTCAACGCTCGACACATCGCCAAAGAAGCCGAGATCGTTGCAGCGGCGGGCGGGGCAGGCCGAGTGACCGTGGCGACCAACATGGCCGGTCGCGGCACCGACATCAAGTTACCCCCAGACGTCGTCGCCCTGGGCGGCCTGCACGTGATCTTAAGTGAAATGCACGAGAGCGGCCGTATCGATTGGCAATTGATCGGTCGCGGTTGTCGCCAAGGCGATCCTGGCAGTTACCGTATCTTCGTCTCGTTGGATGATGAACTCCTCCGCGCCGCCTACCAACGCCTCGGCCACGACCGCCTTCGCCAAAGATACTCGAAGCGAAAGCAAATCAACTCGGTCACTTCCAGTCGACACTCTGCGAATTATCAATCTGCAAATATTGAATCTCAAATTTCAAATCATCAAGTTCCAAATCCCGAACTAGAACAGTCAGCCCGGCGCCCTGCTGAAGTTCTCAATTCTGAAGATTCAAATATTTCAAGCCACAAATTCGTCTATTTTCAACTTCCGCTTCCGCCCAAAAAAATCAAAATATTCCAGCACGCCCAGCGTCTTGTCGAACAGCGTCATCTCTCCGAGCGGCTAGTGTTGTTACGTCAACAGCACGACCACCGCAAGCAATGCCAAGAAACCGGCCAAGACCCCTACCTTTCCTTCACCGAATAACCCCCAAAAATCCAAAATCCGGCTCTCGAACCCCCCAATCCGTGCCAATCCGTGTTCATCCGTGGCTCATCCGTGTTCATCCGTGGCTCCCATTCTCACGGCGTCCCGCGGAACTCGCCTCAGGCTGCCTTTGGCCGTCGTGCCACCAACAATGATTAATGAAAAATGGAAAATGAAAAATGCAGAATGAAACCGACCCTCGCCCGCGTATCAATACGCTGAACCCAGCCGCGTCCTCTCTCATTTTGCCTTTTTCATTCTCCATTAATCATTCCGCCACCCAAGTCGCATGCTTCATTCCCAACCAACCCAAAACCACCCACGCAACCCACCCTTGTCTGCGTCCGAACCTTGGAACGCTTACCCAACCCGTAACCAAAAAATCTGCTGTCCTCCCTGAATCTGCGGATAACCCACCGACCGTTGTCTCGTCCATCCGTGCCAATCCGTGTTCATCCGTGGCTCATTTTCCCTGATTCCCTCCCAAAAAAATCTCTGAAGATTTTGGCGAAAACATATGCCCACCACTGTTGACACAGGCCTTCTCTTCCCCCCAAATGATTCTATCGCAAGGATTTGGACAGGTCCGAGCTCGGGCTTTTACTCTTCTTTGTGACGCCAGATTCGTCGCCTCTTTGGACTATTCATCGTTGGGCATTCCAACCTTCACCGCCGCGCTCAGCGCTGCGGCGATCGAACTTAGCCACGCAAACAGCAGATGGAGAACCGCGTGGCCAGAGACAATTTGGCGAGTTCTAACTTGGCACCAAAAGACAGATCCAACCGCCAAATTGACGGCGGCCCGCGTTCTGCCTGTTGGTGAACGACGCCCCAGAGAAAACGTTCCATCATCACCAATCGAAAGTTTTTTCACCTCGATATCGGAAGGCAGACCATGAACAAGCCGATCAGCACGTGGACACAAACATTCTTTTAAACTGGGCTACACACTTCGCCGCATCTGGCACGACGAGCCCGACTACGCCAACAACTACACACCCTTAGCGCTTGAAGTCCTAGAAGACCGCCAAATGCTCTCCGGCTTCGGCGGCGACGATCCCATGGGCGGCGGCACAGGCGGCACCGGTGGCGGCTCAAGCACTGATGGTGGTGCCGGTGGCGGCATAATTGGAGGAGGCGGTTATACCGGACCGACGGCGGGAATCGGTGGCCCAGCAACCAGCGCCGGCTCCGGATTCAACGACTACAATCACCTCACATTGTCGGCGCACTGGCTCTATGGAGTTTCGGGCGACTACGCGTGGAATCACACGTCGTCCTTGTTGGATTACACAACTCGCCACGCGAATGAAGACACGAGCGGAGTTTTTTATCGAGCTACGACGAACAAATCTGATAAGGATCTAGGGACTTATTTCGTTACGTTTGCGACTTACAACTGGAATGTTAACGTTTCGGCCAGTTCGTCTTCGTCGGGGCCTCAAGGTGGTTCAACGGGCGATGGATCCGGAGCCTGGTATCGCGAAGAATTGTCAGTCTCGGTAACCGGCTTTACCATTGAAACGACAGACACGAACATTGCCTCTGCTTGGCAAGCGGCAGGAAGTTTTGGCGACTTCAATATCGCAAACTATACTCAGGTGGCGACAATCGTCCCAAATAGCAACGCGTCATACAGCTATCACGCGACCATCGATCCGAACGACTATTATTCGGCGGTAGATGTGGACGTGGCCGAAAATCTTGACGTAACAAAAGACTACGACACGTCGCTTGATTGGTTACTTGATCGGGAAGGCTACACGGACCAAAATCGTGTTATAAGTGGCCATCTTACCATAAGTGGATCGACGGCGTACACAAAGCAAACCGAGTTTAATGCCACGCGAGCGCAAGACGTTTGGACGTTTGGTTTGGTTGGAAGCGAAACCAGTTATTCTCAGGAAACCTACACGTACGTTGATGCGCGATTAGTAACAACAACCGTCGGCTACGTCCCGGTCGAAATCGCTCATCACACGACCGCCCCGCGGCGTCCGAAGCTCGACTCGCAGGGAAACCCGTTGCCTGAACCTCCCGAAGGCACGCGATTTATTTGGGAGAAGGACGGGACGATCGCTTACGAGTCCGATTCAACCTTGGAATTCCAAGGGTCGGGGGCGTATTCCTATCTGGGTGACCAATGGATTCGCACGGGAGATGTCTATTCAACGTTCTACGACAGCAGTTCGTACGAAAACAATTATGAATCTACGATTCAGACCGATGAAACGATGGTTGGCGCCACGATTCTCACGGAAACCAACGGTCGAGATTCATTCGAGTATATCGTAAAAGCTGGGACAAATTCGGACATCCAACTGGCACTATTCCACGACCGACGTACGATCATTGACCGAAGTGCGGGCGAGTCGCAAAGCGCCTTCCGTTTGAAACGCAGCTATTTTGTCGATGGCCGTATCGTTACTGAAACTGAATCGGTAACTCTTCCCGGCGAGACCAGCGCACGACCTTCGTTTTCGTCGGAGTCACACAGCCCGGACCTAACGGTAGATTCGGTAAATGTTGTTCAGTTGCACCGCTACGATACGGAAAAAGACTCCACCGAATACACTCGGTCGTCGAACACAACTCAGCTGATCGGCCAGTGGGATCGAAACACCACATTCGATACTACCTACACAACCGGCCAGCCCGGTTTTGAGTACGAACGATTGTATGTCGGGACGGTGAACACCAACGGAAGCAGAAACACGACGGTGGTTTCTGACACGGTTGCCATCGACAGCTACCTCTCGTGGAACCGTGAAAACGACATCGCGGGTTCAATCGAAATCGGCCTTGAAGGTACGGAAGGCAATGACGATCCGCTGTATGGCGACTCGCTCCTAGTCAATACATTAAACGTCACAGCCGGCAAGTCATTAACCACTTCGGGCCAATACGAATACCACTACGACTATCGTCCTGACAAGACCATTGTCGTCACCGACACGTCTTCTTTCTTGACTTACTATACTCGACTATCAATGTTGAAACTCGATTATGATAAGGGGGGTGGTGACGGTCTGTCGCTGGGGGCGGACACTCCCGGCGCCGGCAACGCTGAGATGCATTTTCGTAGTGGAACTCGCCAGCATTCCCGTATCTGTGCGCTGCAAGGGAAATCAAGCGAGTTCCACTACATTCGAAATCCTTGACGTTTTCAGGTTCAAAATGCTTCACAGCGTTGCGGCGCCGGCCCACAAATCTCGTAATTCTGTCGAAGAAGCCGATATCGAAGTCGATGCCGAAAATGACGATGAAGAGATTGAGATTGAGATTGAGATTGAGATTGAGACTGAGACTGAGACTGAGATTCAAGATTTGGATACTTGAGAAAGGACCGCTTGATGTTTGCTCCTGATCAAACCGTTGTTAGGCGAGGCTTCGGAAGGGGCTTGATCCTGGCTGTCGTTTGCTCGTCTTGGTGCAGCCTGCTGGCCGCTCAAAACTTCGAGTTGGGTGCGAAGTTCGACCACGACATGAACATTGCTTACCCTGCCAGCCACGCGGTGGTCGATGTCACCCAGGCCCCGTACTGGGCCAAAGGCGATGGAATCACGGACGATACAGACGCGATCCAGCAGGCGCTGTTGGATGTCATGGGGAAGCACAAGATGCTCTACTTTCCCAATGGAACTTACTTGGTCTCCAAGACTATAAATTGGTCCAATCGGAACTCGGACGGTGGAGCCGCTTGGGGGTTTAACATTCTTCAAGGACAGAATGCAGCGAAGACCGTGATTCGCTTTTCTAACCTATTTACGAGACTCGCCTGAGAGGGTCACCCTTTTGGGATAGGCTCTAAATCACCAACTTCAAGTAGTCCCACTTGATTGGCGAGCGTTACAACAATCGACTAAGCGAAGTGTGCGAATGTCAGACGGTGATTCGGAGACCAATTTGAATACAATGGTCACTCGGCGTTCGACTCCGGAGGAAAAAATCTCGCTCTTTCGATCTTTGTTTAAGGGACGAGAAGATGTGTACCCACGGCGGTTCGAAAACCGCACGTCCGGCAAGTCCGGATACGCTCCGGCTTGTGCCAACGAGTGGGTCCGCGGGGTTTGCGAGAAGCCTCGGATCAAGTGCACCCAGTGTTCACAACAAAAATTTCTTCCCGTGACTGCTCAAGTCATCGGTTGGCACTTGTCGGGTGTCGATGAACTCGGACGCGATTTTGTAGCGGGCATTTATCCGATGCACTTGGGATCGCGACCGAAGTTCGCGACGAACGCTGTTACGGAGAGGCGCTCGCGGTATCCTTCCAAGGTGAACTTCGCCCTTCTCAATGGACGGCCGCACGCAAAATGTTGCAACATGAGACCGGCGTTCTGGCCGCGACGACCGCGTTTGGCAAAACGGTGGTGGCGGCCTGGCTGATTGCCCAACGTCAGGTGAACACCTTGGTGTTGGTCCATCGTCGTCAGTTGATGGATCAATGGATGGATCGCTTGTCGACGTTTCTGGGCGTCCCGTCCAAGTCCATCGGGCAGATCGGCGGTGGTCGCCGAAAAGCTACTGGCGTTTTGGATGTGGCGATGATTCAAAGTTTGGTTCGGCGTGGGTCCGTCGATCCACAAGTGGCAAGTTACGGCCATCTGGTGGTCGATGAATGCCATCACTTGTCCGCCGTTAGCTTCGAACAGGTCGTCAAACGGGCCAAAGCGAAGTACGTACTGGGACTTTCCGCTACGGTCACTCGCAAGGACGGTCATCATCCGATGGTGTTGATGCAGTGCGGGGCAATTCGACATCGTGTCGACGCTAAAGCGGAAGCCGTCGCGAGGCCTTTTGAACATACCGTGCATGTTCGACCGACGGCCTTTCAATCGAGTGGGGAAACCGATCCTGACCGACGACGACAGTTTCAACAGCTTTATGCTCAACTGGTAGCCGACGGTGTTCGTAACCAGATGATCTGTGATGATGCCTTAAGTTGTGTTCACGAGGGGCGTTCCCCATTGCTCTTGACCGAGCGCAAAGAGCATCTTGAATTGCTTGCGAATCAATTGAAGTCCAAGGTCCGCCATTTGCTTGTTTTGCAAGGTGGTTCGAGTCGAACAGAGAGTCGCCAGATCGCGCAACGCTTGGCGGACATCGCACCGGATCAACCTCGCCTTTTGTTGGCGACCGGTCGATTCATTGGCGAGGGATTCGATGATGCAAGATTGGATACGCTCCTGATTGCCTTGCCAGTCTCCTGGCGCGGGACTATTGCCCAGTATGTCGGGCGTTTGCATCGGCTGCGGGAAGGAAAACGAGAGGTGCGGGTCTACGACTATGCGGATTTGAATGTCCCGATGCTGGCTCGCATGTTCGACCGTCGTTGTACCGGCTACGAGGCGATTGGTTATTCGATACAACTGCCCGGACATGCGGTTCCCGGTTGGCCCGTGGAAGTCCCGTTGCCGATTGATGCGCAGTGGAAAGGTCAATACTCTTGCAGTGTCAAACGACTGGTCCGCGATGGCGTCGACGCACCGCTGGCGAAGCTGTTTGTTCATGTTGCTCGGCCGTTCGAGGCCGATGCGGAGGGAACCTTGCGGGCTAGAAGCGCCAGCGAAGCGTTTCTGTTTCGCCGCTTGGCTTCACTACCGGAGTTGGAAGGACGATTCCAATTGAATGCCGAGTTACCGATCCCGTTTGATGGCAGGGGCAACATGGAAGTGGATCTGCTGTGTGCCTCGATCCGGCTGGTGATTGAATTGGACGGGCCGCAGCATCTGGGTTGCGAAGACGCCTACCGCCGGGACCGACGCAAAGACGCCTTGCTCCAGGAACACGGATACTTCGTCCTCCGGTTCTTAGCCACGGACATTGGGAAGAACCTCGACCTCGTACTGGATACCATCTTGCGTGCCATGAATCACCGCTCACGAAGGTAAGTGGAGAAAAAAAGGAAAAAAAGGTGTCAAGTACCGTTTTATTGGTTTAGGACAGCTTCTTTGGGCGACCCTGTGGGCGGATCGTTGATTCAAGACCGCAACGCTCGATGGTGGATGCGATCCATGACTCGCTTCCAAAAGGCTTCAACGATAATCCGTTCGAAGGCTTCGTAATCCGCATCTTTGAAGAAAAAGGGTTGTTTCGCGTTGCCGCGATTGAGTGCATGATAAATTCCACCCGCCTCATCAGCCCGAGGTGCGCGTTCCACAATGTCCTCCAATCGTGATTGCGAACGCTCCGATTACACCACAATGAAGCCAGCAAATCAATCAAGAACCTGCCCCTTTGACCAAAACACTACCTAAACAAAAACGGTACCTGACACCTTTTATTTTCCTGACACCTTTTATTTTCTGCAAACCCATGAGTAAACGACGACGCGGTTTCCCATCGGAAACCAATGTCAAACGTGGCATACGCATCGTCCACGGAGAGAAATTGCTCGAGGAAAAGCTTGGGCGAAACGACCCGTGTCCTTGTGGCAGTGGCAAACGATTCAAACGCTGCTGCCTCCAATCGGGCTGCTTTTGATGGTGCCAACCGCGACGAGTACTTTTAGAGAGAAAGAATGAATCTTCGCACGGAATTTCGTTGGAACTGCCGGTCGGGAGTCCATGACGGTCCTAAGGTAGCGATCGCTGGGCGACCAGCTAGTGAATGGCGGGAAGATCTCAGCCAGATCCTTTCTGCCTGTCAACGGTCTGCGTATGACGCAGAAGACGGACGGCCGTAACGCCAAAAGCAACTCTCGACCAAGCCTCGTGCCAACAACATTCTATTTGAACCAAGCGACCAACTGACGATTCGGAGTACATGAAATTCGAAGGTTGTGGGTTCGATTCCCACCGCAGACTCGCATGAGTTTGTGTAGCTCAATTGGATAGAGCGTCGAAATACCTCTGATCACAACTTCGTTGGTCGCTTCTTTCGTTACGCCAAAGACATCGATCACAACGCGTTCCGACAGGGCTAAAGTAATCGCATCGTGAACCTTTGTCACACAACGAAGTCTTTATTTTGAATCAATCATCCAAAGGGAACAAGGGGAAGCGGTGTGAGCGAGTGCTAACTCTGCTTTGCGATTCTTGTTCGACTGCCAGTTGGGATTACATCGTCTGCTAAACGATGGCGAAAGCCATACTCTCAACCACCCTTCGTCGAACAGTTATTATTTTGGAGTCTATAGAGATGGCAAACAAATCGTTATTCGCAAGCTTACTGGGCCGATTGCCGAAGGCGAACGCCGTTAACGAAGCGGGTGGCCGAGCGTTCCAGCTCGAGCCGAAGCACGCATTGGCTCAGCTCGCGTCGACCGGCACGTTCGGCAACGCATTCTACAGCACGGCTGAGACGCAATTCGACGAGGTCCTGAAGTTGATCGACGAAGTTGACGACAACCAATACCTGGCGAAGCAGGCATTGTACGCACGTGAGAAGGCGTTCATGAAGGACATGCCGGCGGCATTGTTGGTCGCGCTGTCGGTTCGT
This sequence comes from Pirellulaceae bacterium, assembly GCA_030681235.1. GTDB lineage: Bacteria > Planctomycetota > Planctomycetia > Pirellulales > Pirellulaceae > M30B19. The sequence continues at coordinate 14,942 of JAUXWY010000034.1, forward strand.
GATACCGAACTGATGCACCGAGTCTTTGATCGCGTGGTCGATAACGGTCGCGTTCTGCGCACGGTGTTCCAAATGATTCGTTCGGGTCAGTTCCAGAACAAGGCAGGCAAGGGCCGCGTGGGCTTGTCAAGCTCAGTGCAGCGAGCGTTCCAACGCTGGTTGAACACCGCCTCGGTTGGAAAACTGTTGAGCGCGTCGATCGGTAACGATCCAAGCTTACGGGACATCCTGCGTATGGCTCGACCGACGCCAAAGGATAACGCTCGCCGAGCGTTGTTCGGTTGGTTGACTGATAAGGAGGTCGAGAAGTGGGCGCCGGCAACGGAAGCCGATTTGCCGGCTGAAGTTCAGTCGCTGAATGCGTACCGCAATTCGGAGAGCGACGAAGCCCAAGCCTTGATCGCCGGTGAATTGGACAACGTCCGTTGGGACTTGCTGTCCGATGCTGCCAAAGGACCAAAAGTTTGGGCGGCACTGGCGCGCAAGATGGGGCCACAGGCTCTGCGTATGAACCTAAACACTTTACTGCGACACGGAGTGTTCAATGTAATCAGCGACAATGGCGATAATCTAAGCGCCGACGTCGCTGACCGGATCGCGGACGAGTCGAAGATTCGCCGATCGAAGCAGTTCCCGTACCAGTACTTTGCTGCCTACTTGAACGCTGAAGACGACGTTCCGCAGAAGATCAAGACGGCACTGCATAAAGCCGCCGAGATCGCCTGCGGAAACGTAGCAGAGCTGCCGGGACCGGTCGTGATTGGTCTGGATACGTCTGGATCGATGAGTTGTGCGGTCATGGGTAACCGTGGCCGAGGAGCAACTTCGAAGATGCGCTGCATCGACGTGGCTGCACTGTTCGCGGCGGCAATTCTGCGACGCAACCCGGACAGCGTTGTGATTCCGTTCGATACGTTGGCTTACGATGCCAAGATCGATCCGAACGATTCGATCCTAAGCATTGCTGAGCGGTTGGCAACGTACGGTGGTGGTGGAACGAATTGTTCGCTGCCGTTGGTAGCTGCCAACCAAAATTATGCGAATCGCAAGTTCGCTGGCATTGTTCTTGTTAGCGATAACGAGAGCTGGGTCGGAACAGGACGGAACGGTTCAACCGGTGTGATGACGGCTTGGGAGGTGTTTGTTGCCAACCAGCGCAAGCTGGCAGGTAAGGACGCCAATCCGAAGCTGATCAACATCGATCTTCAGCCGTACCAGACGGTTCAGGCTTGCGAGCGAGCGGATATCATGAACATTGGTGGCTTCAGTGACGCCGTATTCAACGTCATCAGTGCATTCCTCGCCGACAACAACCAGCGATTCGTCGCCGAGGTTGAAGCGATCGAACTGTAGACGTGGGTTTGACTCATGTCCAATTGCTGGGTACTTGAAGCATGCATAACACCCGCGGGTCGCAAGCCGGCTCGCGGGTTATTGTATGCGCTAGTGCCTTCATGTCGCCCAAACCAACCGGCCAAACGTAACCAACTCCGCGTCTGCTGGTGTCCCTGAATCTCCTGGAGATGAAATTAGCCTCCAAAGGGTCAGACCCCTTTTGGGATAGGCTCTTAAGACATACACGATTGATTACTCGATTCCGCCCGAGCGTAAAAACTGGAAGTACTCTGAATCCGAGCCGATCACTAAGGTGACCTCTTTGCCTAGAGATTTCGAATAGCTGTCCAGTGTCCGATAGAAGGTGTAGAAGTCCGCGTTGCTACCAAAAGCCTGGTTGTAAATTTTCGTCGCCTCGGCATCTGCCAAGCCGCGAATAATCTCGGCGTCGCGTTCCGCCTCCGACTTGATTTCTGCCAGCAAACGTTCCGTTTCACCAAGGATTTCTGCCGCTCGGCCTTGGCCTTCGCTGCGAAATTGTTCGGCAATCCGTTGGCGTTCAGCAATCATGCGTTGAAACACCTGGGTTTGGACGGATTCGACGTAGTTGATCCGTTTGATCCGAATGTCGACCAACTCAATCCCGTATTGTGGCATTTGTAACTGAGCCGTTTCCAAAATGGAATTCACCAATTCTTCTCGCCCGAATTCCACTGCTTGCAACAATATCTCCTCATCCCCTTCACCCGCCATGGCGCGTTTCAAGTCTTCTTTTGACACCTTCCAATCTTTGGACCGGACAATGTCCACAAGTGGACTGGAAGCAATCTTGTCCCGTACCACCGAATCCAGAATATCGTTCAACCGACTTTGCGCGCCCACTTCGTTTTGCACGCTTTGCAAGAACTTCAAAGGATCAACAATCCGCCAGCGGGCTGTGGTATCCACCGAAATGAACTGCTCCTCGACCGTTGGAATCTGGTTTGGATCACCATCCCATGACAACACGCGTTTATCGAAGCGTCGGACCTCTTGAATAAACGGGAGTCGAAAATGCAAGCCCGGTTCGACAACGGGGTCACTGATCGGTGCTCCGAATTGCACGACGATCACCTGTTCGCTCTCGTCGACGGTGAACATAGAGGCATAACAAGTGATCGCGATTGCAATCGCAACCATGGCGATCAAAATCTTGCCGGCATTACCGGAACGAGAGCTCAGTTGTGGACTTCGATTGTTCATTGATTTGCTCCTCGGCGTGCAGGTGCCTGTGTGGATCTCTGACCTGAGCCCTGTGATGAGCCCTGTGTTGAGCCCTGTGTTGAGCCCTGTGTCCGAGTCGTTCCCGAGGGCACTCCACTGGACTGTCCGTCTAAATTCAAGAACGGTATTGGACTCATCTGTCCTTCCTCGACCACGATCACTCGGCCTAGTTCCGGCAAGACACGGTCGAGCATTTCCAGATACAGTCGGCGGCGAGTCACATCGGGAGCATTGCGGTACTCTTCAACAATGGAGAGAAAGCGTGCGGCTTCGCCGGTCGCGCGATTGACTCGTTCGGCGCGATATCCTTCGGCGGCTTCGAGCACTTGCCGTGCTTCGCCGCGAGCGCGTGGCACGACTTGGTTGCGGCGTTTCTCCGCCTCATTGATCATTTGCTCTTTTTCCTGCTCCGATTGATTCACCTCATTAAATGCCGGCTTGACCGGATCAGGCGGTGTCACATCTTGCAGTTCGACCGTTCCGATTGTAATTCCCATATCGAACGAGTTTAAAATCTGTTGCAATTCCTGTTTTGCAGCCATCGCAATTTGGACACGCTTCACCGTCAGAACGTCGGAGCCTAAGGAGTTGCCAACAATTCGACGATTAACCGCCTCCGAGACATCTCGAATCGTGCCGCTCACATCGCGAACGCGGTGCAAATATTTGGCAGGATCGTCAACGCGGTACTGCACCACCCATTCGACGTCAACGACTTTGAGGTCGCCGGTCAGCATCAACGACTCCGCTTGGTCAGCCGCGCTTTTGCGATAAGTCGAACCCTTGGTCTGCCCCTTGTCCAGGCTACGAAAGCCGAACTCCTGCTTGAGTACGCGAGAAGTCGGCACAAAAGTCTGCGTGTCGATGCCAAACGGGAGCTTGAAGTGCAATCCGGGAGGTTTCGTGGCAATGACCTTACCAAAACGCTTGACAACCGATTGTCCCTCGGGCTGAACCGTATAAATTGACGTGCTGCCACCCCACACAATCAAAACGGCGGCAGCCAACATGCCAACAACGAAGAAATGGCGACTCCAGTTTTGGTGCTGCCAATCAATGTTGTCAAGCCAATTCTGGATTGGATTAGCTCCCTCGTTATTTCTACGCACTATTACCTATCCTATCGGCTGGAACCCTGGATATTTGGAATAACCGCTACGGCTAAACTTTACGTTGTTCCAACCACCCCGTCAAACCAATATCGCGAATTCGCATGAAAATGGCTGACTCCCGTTGGTTGTAAAGCGGTCGATTCACTGAGGCCACCTCCATGTGCAGAGGACCGATCAAGATGGTTGTAATATCGCTTGAATATTCTACTTTTTGCGTGACAATTTTCGTTTCTCGCGCGACAGGTATCACACCGAATCGCCTGGTCTGAAAAAATCACTTGGCTCTGCTTCGGTCCAGGAACCTAGAAACGAAGGGAACCATCAGGTGCTTATTCAACGCTTTAGACCTTCGATTCTTTCTGTCATCGTGGCACTTTGGCCGACGTCAATCGTATCGTGTGCTCCGTCTCAGGAAACAGAGCCTGCGTCGGACGACTGGGTTCAACAGGTGGCACCCGGTATTCGAATCGTGGGTCAGTCGAACCTCAGTGCGATGCACTTCACGAACAGTAATTACGCGATGACAGAAGATGGCAACTTTTTGCTTGGTTGTCGTGGACGTCGTTTGGTCTTGCTCGATTGGGAAGCGCAAAAGGTGGTTCGGGAGATTGACTTGCCAACCAGAGCCATCTCCGGTCACGTTCGGTTCATGTGTTGGTCGCAGGACAGAGAAAATGTGATCGTGGTCGTCAATTGGCAAGGCCGACCTTACCAGGAGGACGACGGCACGGATCTGGACGACGAAGACATTGGTAAACAATTTCAGGAATATTCCCCGTTCAAGTTTTACGGAACTCGCGTATTAGTGTATGGTCGAAATTGGCAGCTAAAACACGACATCGAATTGATTCCACCGTCAGGAAAGGAACGTGAAGCTGGACCAATCGGGCGACAACAAGATTACGAATCGTTCCGATTGTTGTCCGACGATCGAACTCTGGTTGCAATCGGCGGTCCAGAGGCAAAAGTCATCGATATCCAACAAGGAAAAGTCACGGCGGAACAACCGGCAGTCCGTGACGCTCAACGAATATCCGCTGCCGAGTTTGGATTTGGCCATCCGCTCAGGATATGGAATGTCAAGACCAACACGATTCAAAGCGCAGACTCGCTCAACCTTCCACCAAACTTTCGTTTGGGCCAAGTTGATCCGACCAACAACCTGCTTGTTTATCAACAAGCACCAAGCAAAGAAACGTACATCTGGAACCGTCGCACAGGAACTCGGACACTTATCTCGAAACAGTCCGCATTCAATGGATGCTTTTCGTCTTCTGGCGACTTGTATTTTTTCTCGGCTCCCAATCCGGACAACAACACGACCACCGCCAGCGTCTATGATACCGTCCGCGAAGAAGTCATAACTCAAGTCAATATCGATGGCTATTTCGGCCAACGTTTCTTTCGACCGGGTCACCGTTCCCTCATGGTTCGAAACTGGAATGACGCCAGTTTGAGCGAAGTTTCCATCGACCAACATTTTGCCGCTAACCTCAGTCGCAGTGTCAATCGATTGCCGAATTTTAGTCAACTTGGATATATTGATCGGGACCAGAAGTTGATTCTTCGAGAAGGCAATTGCTGGCTGACCACCGATTCGAAGTGCGATGTTCATCGAGGCTCTGTCTGGGGCCGTGCTTTTTCTCCAACGAATCCGCAACTGATCGTGGTGCTCCGTGAATTGTCGGGCGGTTCAGGGAATGGTGAACACGAAGTCGCCATTGCTGACTTGGACGATATGACTGGGAAGAAAGTTCGTAAGTTGTATTCGATCAGCCCGATTCGAACCCTGGAGACCGTCAAATCTTTACTCAACATTCCCCAGGAATACCGTCCTGGGATCACGTCTTATAAACTGGAGTTTGATCCCACAGGGGAGATCGTTCGTGACTTGTACGCCGAGGGGCATCATATGCTTCGCCTGCGGCAGTCGGATGCCAAATCGGGGCGAAAGATATCCGAGGTCCTTTTGAATTCGCGGTTGCGACTTACACCCGCTGCCGCTGGTGCGATATCGCCCAACGGGCTCCGCGTCGCCGTCGGACAACAAAACAACATCGAATTGTTTGATGCGACGACAGGAGACTTGCTTCGCGAGTTGACCTTACCCGATTCCGGGCAGCGAATCGCTTCATTGAAACTTGATCGCCGGGGCGAATATATGGCGACGGCTCTGTTCCAACCTCGCACGATCACTCAAGTCATGGTGCATCGCGTTCTTGATGGCCAAGAAGTCTTTTCTTACTCGGGAAAAGATACGGTCTCAATCGGTTTCCAACCTGGCACCGATCGGTTCTACATACTGACCAGCGACGAGCAAAACCAATTGCGATTCTTCGATCGAGACACGTGGCAAGAAACCTGGAGGCACGCCACGACCCGCGCACCCGCCTACGGCATGGCCATGTCTAGTACCGGGCAAGAAATCGCCATCGGCCTCAAAGATTCGCGAGTCGAGTTCTGGACGTTAAGCGATATCCGTGCAGACAAACCCTGAAAGAGAAAAAGGTGTCAAGTACCGTTTTTTTGGTTTAGGACAGCTTTTTTGGGCGACCCTGTGGGCAGATCGTTGATTCAAGTCCGCAACGCTCGATGGTGGATGCGACCCATGACTCGCTTCCAAAAGGCTTCAACGATGATCCGTTCCAAGGCTTCGTAATCCGCATCTTTGAAGAAATAGGGTTGTTTCGCGTTGCCGACCTTGAGTGCATGATAAATTCCACCCACCTCATCAGCCCGAGGTGCGCGTCCCATAATGGCCTCAAAAAGGGTACCTGACACCTTTTTTCTCTAGAACTATTGCGATCCTTCAACTTTCCCTCGGACGCCACGACATGTCTCGCCGACTTCTGCTTTGGTCACTGACTTCTGCTCTGGCAGGATTTCTCTTCGGGTTCGACACGGTCGTGATTTCCGGGGCCGAGAAAACGATCCAGACCGTTTGGGGCCTTAGCGACGAGTTGCACGGGTTGGCCATGGCGGCCGCACTTTGGGGCACCGTGTTGGGAGCACTACTGGGTGGGTGGCCATCCGAGAAATTCGGACGCAAGAAAACGCTTATTTGGATCGGCGTGCTGTATTTTGTCTCCGCCGTTTGGTCGGCGCTGGCTACGGACGTCTATTCATTCATGATCGCTAGATTAATCGGAGGAATTGGAGTCGGCATTTCGACCGTTGCCGCACCGATGTACATCTCGGAGATTGCTCCGCCCGGATCGCGGGGACGCTTAGCGGGCATGTTCCAGTTCAACATCGTCTTCGGAATCCTCGCGGCGTTTCTCTCGAACGCTCTCTTGTCTGGAATCAGCGAAAACGACTGGCGGTGGATGTTGGGTGTCGAAGCAATTCCAGCGTTGATTTACACCGGCCTCTGCTTGGCCATTCCGGAGAGTCCTCGGTGGTTGATTGGCCGTGCGGGCAACGTTGCAGAAGGCTTGAGAGTGCTGACAATGATCAACCCGGACCGATCATTGGCTGTTCATCAGGCCGAAGCCGAAGTCATCGCGGCTTCCTACGCCGGTCATTCGAGTTCCGCACGCTTTTGGACAAAAGGTCTCAGGCTTCCAATTCTGTTGGTGTTCTTGATTGCGTTCTTCAATCAAATGTCTGGCATCAACGCCATCCTCTACTTTGCCCCGCGTATCTTCGAGCTGACCGGACTGGGCGCGCGAGCCGCTCTGCTACAGTCAATTGGTATCGGCATCACCAACCTGGTTTTCACATTCATCGGACTCTGGCTCATTGACCGTCTAGGGCGACGCACGCTGCTCTATATTGGCTCGATTGGGTACATCGCCTCGCTTGGTCTCTGTTCGTGGGCGTTCTTCACGGAGAACTACGTGATTGTCCCGGTGTGCATTTTCGCCTTCATCGCCGCACACGCGATTGGCCAGGGAGCGGTCATCTGGGTTTTTATCTCGGAGATCTTCCCCAACCAACATCGGGCTGCCGGTCAAACTCTGGGAAGCTTTACGCATTGGATTTTCGCCGCGGCGTTGACGACGTTCTTTCCCAAGATGGTCACAGCCTTCTCGCCAGGATACGTGTTCCTGTTCTTCTGCGGTATGATGGTTTTGCAACTGATCTGGTTGAAACTGATGGTGCCGGAGACGAAAGGGGTTCCATTGGAGGAGATACAGAAAAAACTGGGGACCGTATCATGAAACCACGGTGTCCTCCGCAGCCTCCCTTTGGACGACATCAACCGCTGGGCGAGCGACGTGGCGGCATTTGTCTGTACGCAAGCAGGCGCCACGCCGCGTCTGCCGGCAAGTTTATGCTTGCCACAAGAGACTCTTCAATAAACAAACACATTTAGGACCACTGCCATGATGATCCGAATCGCGACTTGTATTTTGACCCTGCTCATCATCGGCTCGCATGCACGCGGGCAAGACATTGTTGTCGCGGATTTCGAGTCCGACTCGTATGGCGAGTGGAAGGTCGAAGGGGACGCCTTTGGCACCAGGCCGACCGACGGTCACAAGCTGCAGGTGACCGGCTACCGCGGACGCCGGCTGGTCAATTCATTCGGGGCTGGCGATGCGGCCACCGGAGCGATCACTTCGCCTCCATTCGAGATCAACCGACGGTTTCTGGCGTTCTTGATTGCCGGCGGGCGGCATGCCGAGGAAACCGGCGTGGAACTGCTCGTCGATGGCAAGTCCGTTCGTTCCGCCACCGGCGCGGATTCTGGCGAGCTCCGTTGGGAGTCCTGGGACGTTGGCGCGCTCCAAGGAGAGCAGGCGACGCTCCGCATTTTCGATCGTGCAAAGGGCGATTGGGGGCACATCAACCTCGACCAAATCCTGTTGACCGATCAGCCGCGAACCGGAACTGGATTGTGGAGGCTCGACGAATATCGACGCTCGAAAGAGTATTACCAAGAGCCGTTTCGGCCGGCCTATCATTTCACGCCGGAACTCAACTGGATGAACGACCCCAACGGGCTAGTCTACTTCGCGGGCGAATACCACTTGTTCTATCAGCACAATCCACTAGGGAACGAATGGGGTCACATGAGTTGGGGGCACGCCGTCAGCAAAGATCTGCTGCATTGGGAGCATTTGCCGATCGCGTTGCGGGACGAGTATGGCGTCATGATGTTCTCGGGATGCACGGTCGTTGACGTACACAATTCGAGTGGCTTCGGTACCGGGGAAGACCCGCCGTTGGTTGCGATTTTCACGGGTCATGGCCAAGACCGTCAGACGCAAGACCTCGCCTTCAGCAACGACCTTGGTCGCACCTGGACAAAGTACGCGGGCAACCCGGTGCTGGATGTCGGCGAGAAAGACTTCCGCGATCCGAAAGTGTTCTGGAGCGAACCGACGAAGCGCTGGGTCATGGTGGTCTCGTTCGCCGTGCAGAAGCGGCTGCAATTTTTCAGCTCGACCGATCTTAAGACGTGGACGCTGCTTAGCGAGTTCGGTCCGGCTGGAACGCCGGAAAAGCTGAACTGGGAATGCCCCGACATGTTTGAATTGCCAATTGAAGAGGAGCCTGGGAAAACTCGCTGGGTGCTGGAAGCCGATATGGGCAGCGGCTCCATCGCCGGGGGTTCGGGGGGCGAATACTTCACGGGCGTTTTTGACGGCAATCAGTTCGTCGCTGATTCGACGACGTCGCAATGGGTCGATTTCGGCCGCGACTTCTATGCGCCAATCTCATGGTCGGACATTCCGGCCAGTGACGGCCGACGAATCTGGATCGGCTGGATGAACAATTGGGAGACTTGTCTGAACCCAACCTATCCGTGGCGTAGCGCCATGTCGATTCCGCGTGAACTGACATTGCGGCGGATCGACGGCACGTTGCGACTATGCCAGAAGCCGGTGCGTGAGTTGCAAACGCTGCGAGACAAGATGTGGGAGATCAAAGATCGGTCACTCTCCACCGAGTCCATGTCGGTCGATGTTCGGGGACAACAACTGGAAATCATCCTGGAGGTTCAGCCCGAGTCGGCCACAGAATTTGGCGTACGCGTTCTCCTAGGCAATGAGGAGCAGACGGTCGTTGGGTACAGCACAAAGTCTCGATCGATGTTTGTTGATCGTACCAAGTCGGGAAACGTCGCCTTTCATCCGGCCTTTTCCGGTCGGCACGCGGGTCCGCTTGAGCCAAATGACCAAGGCAACATCCGGTTGCAGATTTTCGTCGATGCTTGCTCGGTTGAAGTGTTTGGCAATGCCGGGGAGACCGTGATCACCGATCTGGTGTTTCCTGATCCCAGCAGTAACGGTGTCGAACTCTTTGCCGCAGGTGGCACTTGCCGAATCGTGTCCTGCCAGATTCACACGATAAAGTCTGTTTGGCCAGCGCACCAATCACCGCAGCCCTGAGGCTTGATTTCACGAGTGACGCAAAAAAACAGCAAACGAACAACCCGCAAATTCATTTGAAAGGTGGTTGGCCATGGGAAAAGTACTATCAATCCTTCTCAAACTTATTATCTCAGCCGCCTTTGTGATTTTCAGCACGTACGTAGCATGGGTGCTTACACTTAGCGCACTGGATTGGATTCGGTCGCTCTCGCCCCCGAGTTCCGGAGGCCCCTTGGAGGGGACGATGGGACCCGGCGGGGCGATTTTCATCGTGATAGCGGGGATGGCCATTGGCACGTTCATGGGAATCCTGATACTGCCCTTCCTCTTCAAATTGTTTCGATATTGTTTTATTAAACGAGAGATACAATCTAGGGATTTCGGTGAATCCTCTGATCACTCGGCGACCGGAAAGACTGCCGTGACGGCGCGTCGACCAGCAAATGCCAAACAATCGTTTCTCGCCAGTTCCACGGTTCTTTCAGTCACTGCCATATCAGCTGGTCTCGGACTTACGTGCCTTGATTCTGTTCTCGGATTGTGGACGTACCCCAATCACTTTTCACTTCGCGCGTCCGTCTTTGCAATTGGCTGTCCCTTTGTTGCCATGCTGATCCTCGCTGGATCTTCCGGCAATCAGCGGAAAAACGTGGTCCTCTTTAGTTCATTGATTTGGCTAATGATTGGAGTTTTCATGTTCTGCTATTTTTTCCTACTGCTCTACAATCCGCAGAGCTGGCCGATACAATTTGGCATGTCGATGGTAGTCTCCGGAGTTATTAACTGGACATTAGTCCTCTTAGCGCCCGCGATCGCGTTTGCGAAGAAAAGGATGTGACTTTTTCGAGCCGCAATCATTGGTGGACCACATGGCTCGGCCCGTCCACTACTGCTTAGGGAGCCCAAATTGGTGCCACCCAACAATCGGAGCCCGGATTGGTGCCACCGGTGCGGTGCCACCTAACGGGCTAGTCTAGCCCAGTCTAAAGCGAGAATAGCAAAATAGATGGGTGGCATCTGGTGAGAGCACCTTGAAGAGAAAAAGGTGTCAAGTACCGTTTTGTTGGTTTAGGACAGCTTCTTTGGGCGACCGTGTGGGCGGATCGTTGATTCAAGTCCGCAACGCTCGATGGTGGATGCGATCCATGACTCGCTTCCAAAAGGCACGCCTCGCTTCATACTTCGCGTCAACGCTTCCAGTTCCTTCTCCGTCAACGCTGCATTGACCCGCTCGACCCAATTGGTCAAACGACGCACTGGCCAGACCGCCAAATTGATCGGCGAACCGCCGTTCAGCCAATTCGAGAGGCTGCCCCAGCGGTAAGCTTCGGCTCGCGCGACCAAATTGGCCGTCAAGGCATTTCGTTCGACATAGCGGCAGACGACATGCATGTGCGAATTGCCTTCGATTGGAAAGCTCTTGAAGCGTCCCTGGTAGACATGCCCAAGACCTACCGTCCCATAGTGCGCATGATGTCGCTGAGTATGAGTCAGTGTGACCCAGCCCAGAAACGCTCCCATCGCACCGTCCTCGTGCGGCGAAAGCACCATGTGCCAGTGATTGTTCATCCATTGGTAAGCGAGTAGATCGATGGGGAATTTTTCCAAACCTTCAACGATGATCCGTTCGAAGGCTTCGTAATCCGCATCTTTGAAGAAAAAGGGTTGTTTCGCGTTGCCGCGATTGAGTGCATGATAAATTCCACCCGCCTCATCAGCCCGAGGTGCGCGTCCCATAATGTCCTCCAATCGTGAATTCGAACGCTCCGATTACACCACAAAGAAGCCAGCAAATCAATCACAAACTTGCCCATTTTTCCAAAACGGTACCTGACACCTTTTGCTCCTTCTGACACCTTTTGCTCCTTCCGATAAGATCGTTGTCAAGGATCAAGAAGTCTATCGCTTGACGATCGTGCCAGAGAAAACACTGCGGCCCGACAGACTACTGTACCCTGGGCCCATCGAATTGCATTTTGACGTTCAGACCGGTTTATTGCGAACAGCGATTTACATGGGTTAACGAGTCGAGTACGAGGACTATCGCGCCGTCGGTGACATTGTGGTTGCCCATCGGCGCAAGCTGGTCGTGACTATGGAAGGCTTCCCTGGACTGCGAGGTGTTTGGGACGTCAAGTTGATCGAATTGAACCCGGAGCTACCGCCGGGGGCGTTGGAACCCGAAGTCTCGCCAAAGTGAAGTGGGGCTCAGGGGGCCGGAGTAACGGGGAAATCAAGTCAGAGCTCGCAGATGTGTTGAGACAAGGAATAGAAGACTCCAATGAAGATACTTTGTGTTTTGCTGACGATGTGCGGTCTGTTTGGGATGTGCCCTCGGACGTTGGCGGATGAACCGAAACGACCGAACATCGTGATCCTGTACGCCGACGATATGGGCTATGGCGACCTGGGGGCGAACAATCCGGGGTCGAAAATTCCCACGCCGAACCTGGACCGGCTCGCGGCTCAGGGGATGCGGTTCACCGATGCGCACAGTTCGTCGGGGATCTGCACTCCGAGTCGATACGCGCTACTCACCGGCCGATTTCATTGGCGAAAGTTCCATGGCATCGTCAATTCGTTTGATCCACCGGTGCTGGATGATGCCGAACTAACTCTGCCCGAATTGCTCAAGACGAAGGGGTATCAAACGGCTTGTATTGGAAAATGGCATCTGGGTTGGAATTGGACCGACATTCAGAACACCCGCGCGAAACTCGCAGAAGATAGCAACGGTCGTATCAAAGTATTTCCCCCAGACGCCTTCGATTGGACAAAGCCTGTTTCCGGCGGGCCGCTGTCGCATGGTTTTGACTATTACTTCGGTGATGATGTACCGAACTTCCCTCCATATGCTTGGATCGAAAACGATCGTGTGATCACAGTCCCTTCCGAATTGCTAACGGTCACTGCACAGACCAAAGAAGGAGAATGGGAGGCTCGACCTGGCCCGATGACGCCCGACTGGGACTTTTACGCGGTTGTTCCACGTCTCGGTGGTGAAGCGGTCAAGTGGATCGGCAACCGACGCGGTCAGTCCGAGCCGTTTTTTCTCTACGTGCCATTCAACTCGCCGCATGCTCCGATCGTTCCCACTGATGAATTTACCGGCAAATCGCAGGCGGGCGGTTTTGGCGATTTCATGACGCAAACGGACGATGTGGTCGGTCGCATCCTTCAAGCGTTGACTGAAAATCATTTTGCCGAAAACACCTTGGTCATCTTCACCGCCGACAACGGAGCCGAACACTACGCTTACCAACGGATCCGTGACTTCGACCATCGCAGTTCTGGATCGCTGCGTGGCTTGAAACGTGACCTGTACGAAGGTGGTCACCGCGTGCCGTTTATCGTGAGTTGGCCCAATGTCGTACAGCCAGGCAGTGTCAGCGAGGCGCTGATCAGTCAAGTGGATCTCATGGCGACGTTGGCCGCAGTGGTTGGTGCCGACCTTCCTCCTAACACCGCTCACGATAGTTACAACCTCATGGATGTCTGGCGCGAAAATTCGTCCAGTCCCCGCCGCAGCATCGTTCATAACACCTTTGAAAATGCCTACGCCGTCCGCCATGACGACTGGCTACTGGTCGCTGCCAAGACCGGCGCACACAGCAACGTCCCTCGCTGGTTCGACCAAGAAAATGGATACTCGGATGACGAGTTGCCCGGCGAACTGTACGACCTGAGCAACGATTTGGCGCAGAAGGTGAACCTGTATGCCAAAGAACCCGACAAAGTCACCGAACTGACCAAAATCCTCGACACCATTCGTGCTGGCGGACAAGTACGCTGAGCATCGTCGGTGGTTGACGCGATAACGGTTGCAACCCCAAAAGATATTCGCGACGACGAGCTTCGCGTTCTTTGTATTGGCTGGCCAGCAGCATTCTGTCGACGACCGTGCGGGGTGTGACCGAATATTCGGGCTGTCCTTGATGATTCGGCCCAAGGCGAGCCGCGTTGGGATCGCTTCGATATTCCAGAAAACCGCTGGAGTTCAACCCCCGCCCCGAAGACTTTCATGCACCAGGAAGACCCCCGTCCCCTTTCCTTTGCAAACCATCGCTTCTAAGGGTAACCGGGGGCCAATCAGCCAGTCTCATCGAGGACACGGGATAGACGCAACCATGAGGCGTGGATGCCCGCTAAATCGTGCGTCGACAAAATCGTGCGCTCGGCCACAGCAACGATCAGTTCTGCTTGTTGTCGCAGCGTCTGCCTTCGTTGACGTTTCGTTGTCTGGTCAGCGATGATTTCTAGAGCATGAAGCAAGCGAGTAAGAACCGCGACATTTCCCTTTGCATTCTGCCGGATCTGGTCATAGGCTTCGGCCAACAGGCTCGCGAAGCTCGGGCCTCGGGCAATCACGCGCAGCTCCCCATCGTCCAGGCGGCGAACGGTGGCGATGGGGCGCGACGCAAGCCGGACCAGGATCGCTGCCAAGTAGTTCACGCACATCACTGCGGTCGTTGTGTCGTTGATACCTGGCGATAACGCTTTCAAGGCGATGTCCACGAGTTGCCGAATACCAAAGCTGGCATCCTGTTCCACAGTGCGGTGGGGACTGATGACGTAGATGGCGTTGAGTTCGTTCGCGGCGTCGTCGTCCATCCCAGCCGAGGTGGCCACGGAGATCAGCGCCGTCCCCTGGACGATGAATTCGCCAATGCCACATTCCATACGCAAGATGGTGTCTCGATCTCGAGCGAACTTCAATAGCGAGTCACCGTCGATACTTTGAATGTAACCGGTCTTGTGGGCCGTGACGGCAAACCATGCTTGGTTGGGAAGCAACACTTCCAAGTCGCCAACTGCGGCTTCCTCAACGTCCTCTCCCATTCCCTGGGGAAACAATTTATCGACAGCCGCGATGGTCTCCTCGGCGGCCGCCGCAATAATGCTCGACGACTGAATGGACATTGAAATATAGTGAATGAAAAAGATCAGGTAGCCGATGCCGACAAACGCCAGGATCAACCCGCCCAGCACGGCCAGTGACGGGACAAACGCCCCTTCGTCACCACCTCGAATGACCCGGAGTACCACTAGACAGTAGGCAAAGATGCCGACGAACACGCCCAACACCACCTGATTGTTCCGGTCGCGCATGAAGTTGCGGAGGACCCGCGACGTGTATTGACTCGAAGTCAGCGAGAGGGCGACAATGGTGATTGAGAATACCACTCCGGCCACCGTGATCATCGAACTGGCGACCGCTGTAAGCAAGCCGCGGGAACCGGCCGCACCAGCGCCGAAGAGCAGCGGCCACTTCTTTTCTACATTCAGTTCGACGTTTGCATCTATCATGATCAAAACGGTGGCAAGGCCCACCGCGGCCAGAACAATGACCCCGGGAACGAACCAGAAACTCGAGCGAGTTTCGTTCCACACATGCCGCAGTTTCGTAATCAATTGGCGGACTCATTTCCGTTAGCGCTGGGGTTCGCGCCCTTTTTTCCGCTGGCGGCCGTGACGGATGAAACCTTCAACAGATTCTCCCCATCGATCGCCGGTTGTACCTGCCGGGCCTGTTCCTTGATGACACTCGCATCGCTGTATAAACCTGCCTCCGCTTTGGTGGACACCGCACTGAGTTCTTCATGCGGCGGTTCGCCGGGGAGCGGTTTTCTAACCATCGTGTCTTGCGGCTCACGCGACTTCCGGTCGAGCGTGATGACCGGGATGCCCTGCGGAAAGATAACCTTTCTGGCCTCGTCAGGCATCGAAATGCCATGCTGCTGCAAGGCTCGTTTCACCAACCGGGTCACCGAGGATCGCACCTTTAGCCAACTGTGTTCGCGGCCGTTTAACCAGAAATACACCCGCAGGTTAAGCGTCGATGTCCCCAAGCTGTCTGCCAGCACCGATGGTTCGGGATCGTTCAGTACGGCCGGATGGTCCACCAGCACTTTCCGGGCGATCTCTTGGGCCTCGGTGATTGAGTCGTTGTAGCCAATGCCGACCACAAAGTCCTCACGCCGATTGGCGTTCGTTGTAAAGTTGCGCAGGTTATTCTTGTAAATACTGGCGTTGGGGATCTGCACCAAGTTACCATCAAGCGTCATCAGGATCGTCGTTCGCACGTTTAGTTGCTGCACGTAACCAGTCACTCCGGTGACTTCGATCATGTCACCAGTCTCGAAGGGCCGCTGTAGGCTGAGAAAGATGCTGGCCAGAAAGTTCTCGGTAATCTCGCGAAAGGCAATGCCCACGGCCAGACCGATCAAACCAGTGCCGCCCACAACGGTCAGAGCCAGTTGCGTTAGGCCGAATTGACGTCGATCTTGGCCGGCGCCGGGCCCAGGTCTTCCTTTTCCGCAGTTGAGACTTTCGCTGGTCCATCGGTCCCGCCGCCTGGAGATTACGCCATCAATGACGTCGGCGTAACACCCGAAACATAAACGATCATCGCCATGGTCAGCGTCAAGTGAAAACAACGGATCGCCAAACGCAACGTGGATGTCCATAGGTCGAAGTGCCATACCGTCGCTTGCCGCTTCATGCTTGCTCTCGTTCCCTGTTGATGGTTCATCCCAATCCTGTTTGCTTCGTCCAACAACGACCGACACATGCATCTCCCTAGATGAAACGACCAAGCTCAAAGTCTCAGTTCAGATCAACCTATTCAACATCCGTTCGTCCGCCAATTTCTAATAGCGGATTCCACGATCGACTGCGGTTGCTGCGGCCACGGAATTTTGATCGGGGAAATGTCCTTATCTGTCAATCACGCCCTGTGCTTTAGCAATGATCATTCATTGATACCACAAATTTGATGGATTGCGACCCCTCGCCATGTTTGGGTCTTGTGCCCGCTCATTGGGCTATCGGTGCCCCACTCGATCATACGTTGATCTGCGGACTGGTAGATTTCACCATGTCCTTTTAATTAATCCCCTGATGCTCCTCAAGGCTTCGCCGCTCTACAAATACGGTTGAAGTGGACGTTAACGATAGGCAGTAACCCCTAAAAAAGGAAAGTAACGAAAATGAGTGGCAAATCGGACATTGTTAAAGGCCGCATCAAGGAAGCCGCGGGAGCATTGACTGGCAACGACGCACTTCGTGACGAAGGCAAAACGGATCAAGCGGTCGGCAAAGCGAAACAAGTTGTGGAAAACGTAGCGGATGACATCAAGAAAAAAAATGATAAGACCATCAAGAAGGCATGAACGGAAGTCTGGAGGAGAAAAGGGGACGGGGGTGCCCCCTACGCCTTTTCTTTGCCACTCTCAAGACTTGACTATTGACCCGCACGTGCCTACAGTTTCAGAAGTTGCCTTCGGATGATTTGATAACGGGCATCTCAGCGGTGCTGAGAGGCTTATTAAAAAAATAAACCGACGTGCTCGATGCCGTAAATGGATCGAGCACGTCGGTTTTTTTATGCCGTTTTTTGTTGTGAAGGTGACTCGAGCAGATCACTCGATAGCGAAACGACAACTTCTGTCGTTTGCGTCGATGTGACACACTCATGAAAAGGACTGACTGTTATGAAGAATCGCATTTCTGGGATCGTCACCGCAGTAGCGATGGCATTGACGTTAGTGATTGTGAATGGAAGCGCGTTTGCACAACAAACAAACACAAAGGAGAAACAGACCCAACACATGGATCAAATTGAAATGATGCAGGAGTGTGCCAAAGCTTGCTCGGATTGCCAACTTGCCTGCGATCGCTGTGCCGCCCACTGCGCGCAGTTGCTAGCCGACGGCAAAAAGGAACATTTGGCATGCCTGAAGACCTGTCAAGACTGTGCATCCTGTTGCGTTGCGTGCGCCCAGATTTGTTCACGAGGTGGCCCGCTGGCGGCTGTGATGGTCGAATGTTGCGCCAAGTGTTGCGATCAGTGTGCCAAGGCGTGCGAAGCGTTTCCTAACGATGCTGAACTGAAGAAGTGTGCTGAAGAATGTCGCAAATGTGAGAAGTCATGTAAAGAGATGACCAAGCACATGTCGCACAAATAAAGTTTCGGAAGGGGGAGCGCAAGTCTTTGGCCAAGATACCAAGTCCGCCGTTAGCGGCGGGGCGTCATGGAATACACAGTGATAAAGGCTATACTCACTGGGCTCGGTGGTGGAAAAAGTTCCTGCCCCCGATCACTGACCACAGAACCGGCGCTGGCCGGTTCTGTTTTTTTTAAAGACTCGAACAGCATGCAAGTTCATCCGACCAGTCCCGCCGTATTGCTATCGCAGTTATCGTATTGCCACAGGAGGCGTAATGGCTATTGACCCGATTTGCGGGATGACTGTTGATGCAGCTACCGCCCGAAGTGCCGAGCGTGACCGTCAGACCGTCTACTTTTGCAGCGAGCATTGCCGCCAGAAATTCCTCGGTAGCGACTCACAAGAAAATCGAAAGGGTGCCCAGGAGCACAAGGTCCATGAGCACAAGGTCCATGAGAACAAGGGGCACGCACAAAATCTGGCTACCGAGGGAGCCGCATCAGGAAAGTCCACCTGCCCGAGGAAACCAGTGGAAACCAGGGGGACACCCATTGTTCCGATCACAGGAGCACGGTAGTCGTCCGGTGTTGGCCGGTGAAAACTAGTGGATCGGTGGCGAGTTG
>JAUXWY010000045.1 GCA_030681235.1 Pirellulaceae bacterium
CTCTGATCCTCGGGCCAGCCAACTTCGTAGTGGATAATCCCCGCTCCACTGGCGTAAAGCCAAGTGGCGGCGGTCCGTACCCAAGATGAAAACCGATCGGCCTACTTGCGGACATGTCCGAAGCAAGATCAGTTCTACGGCCTCTGATCCTTGGGCCACTCTGCTTCGTAGTGGTTAATCCTCGCTCCACTGGCGTAAAGCCAAGTGGCGGCGGTCTGTACCCAAGATGAAACTCGATCGGCCTACTTGCAGACTTGTCTGAAGCCAACTCGGTTCTACGGCCTTTAAAAACCGGCCCCGCTGATGTAGCGAGAAGCCGAAAAAATCCGCCGAGTAAATCGGCGGGATTTCATTGCAGTCCGCTGTCGCGGCGGATACTGATAGTAGAGCGAGCGCCCCGATCGCTCTTGAACCAGATACAAAAAATGCGTCAACGAACCACCCGGACGCCAAGTTCACGAACGACACCAACATCGATCGTACTCCATGGTCGATCGAAATTCAATACGCTTCGGACGACACGAACCACTTCGACAAGACTCATTTCAAAGCGACCTATTGGTACTTGAGCGAGCAGATCGCCGAGCGATTGAAGTCGGATGAATTTCGCAATGCAACGATATACAAATTCAATCCCGACGTCGTGTCCAACCAAGCACGCTTTGCGTTCATTGCTCCGGCACCGCGCCCGCCGTGATCGTACACAAAAAAATGCGGGAGAAGAACGCGTTGGCATCTTCTCCCGCCTGAACGGTTTCCCCGATCGGGGCTGAATGGTCGGCCCCGTTAAAACGCCACCGATTACTTTCGCGTCATGGTCATCACGGCGTTGCCAAGGTCAGGCAGAACTTGTCGCACTCGTTGCACTTGCTTCGAGTCGGGTGATACCCAGAACGTTGTCGCGACGGCTGGATTGTCGACACTGGACAAATCAACTCGCAGGAGTTCCCCCGCGTCGGTTTGTTCCGTCCCGACCACCTGAAGTCGATACGATGCAACCTTCAAGTTATTGAGATCGGCCACGTTGACGACCAATTCGAAGCCATCTGCCAGCGGAAGTCCGCTGACGATGTGGTTTCGACCGGGCCCATCACACAGTAACGCGCCGGTGTAGGTCAACGTCTGAGTTTGCCCGGCAACCGAGACTTCCACTTCTTGCTCGCCGTGAGTCGCGGAAATCACTTGGGGTCCTTGAACCATTTTTCGCGAGTTGGGCTTTAGGTCGGCGGCGTACCGTCCTTCGTCAACCATTTCTCCGAACGGCGCTTTCGTTCGGCTTTCGATTTTCCAACCTTCCCCATCGCGGCTAATGGTTCGCTTCGACTCCATCTGGAACTTTTGTCCTTGCACTTCGATGGTGACGTCCCATTTCTCCTCGCCAGCGCTGACTTTCAAGTCAAGATCCGGTAGCGAGGCAACAGCGGAAACCGCCGACGGAGGAGTATACGTCACGGTTGAAATATCGACACGAAGTTCCTCCAAGCGATTGGACACGTCCTCCGGCATTTCTGATTGAAATCGGCCCTGCAGTTTTTCGGCCAAGAAGCGTTCGATTTCCGCATACATGGCCATGTTGTTGACCGGTTTTGCGAAACCGTGCCCTTCGTCGTCAGCCAAAATGTAACTGACGTCATGGCCTCGATCACGAAGCGCGATCACAATTTGGTCCGCTTCCGCTTGCTTGACGCGCGGGTCGTTGGCACCTTGAATGATCAACAACGGTCGTTTGATCTGATCCGCTTTGAACAACGGACTGGCGGCGCGAATGAGTTGCTCGCCTTCCGGAGTCTTGGGATCACCGACCATGCCGAACAAAAACGCGCGAGCGGCTTCCCAATAGGGTGGCACTGAATCCAGCAGCGTGAACAAGTTGCTCGGGCCGACGATATCGACACCACAAGCATACACATCGGGAGTAAATGCCAAACCGGCCAGAGTCGCATAACCACCGTAGCTCCCGCCCATGATGGCCACTCGGTCCTTATCGGCGATGCCTTGGTCGATCAAATACTTGACTCCCCAAGTCACATCGTCTTGCATCAGCTTGCCCCATTGTAGATCGCCGGCATTCAAAAACGCCTTGCCGTACCCGCCACTGGCGCGGAAGTTCGGTTGCAAAACCGCATAACCGCGATTGGCTAGAAATTGTACGTCCGCGTCGAATCCCCAAGTATCGCGTGGACCCTTGGGTCCGCCATGTACCAACACAACGACCGGCAAGTTCTTGGCTTCCATCCCGGCGGGAACCGTCAAGTACGCTGGGATCTCCATCCCATCGCTGCTTGGGTAGCGAATCGACTTCATCGGAGCCAGATGTTGTTCCACCGCCTTTAACTCCGGTCGCGGCGTGTATTGATGGATCAGTTCTTGCGTCACCGCGTCAAAATACCATGCCTCCGAAGCGTAACGATCGCCCGACACCGCCACCAAAAACTTCTTATAGTCCAAGGTCGAGCTTTGAAAGTTCACCTCGCGGCCAGGAAACTTGGTTCGCAAAAACTTGTAGTTGGCTTCCCAGTTCTTATCGCGCCAATAGTATCGTGTTTGATCTTCAGTGTAAGACGTCGAGATGATTTGCCGTGTATTGCGGTCGATCTGCAACGCGCCAAAGTCCACGCGGCCCGATGGATCGCTTTCGATCAATTCCATTGTCAAAGTGGTGACATTCATCTTGTACAACGTCGACAGATTGATTTCCCCTTTGTTGGTAACCAAATAGATGTGTTCGTTGGTTGCATCCCAACCGGCTACGGCAGCGCTTTCGGTGACCGACGTCTCATAAATGGGAGTCAAGCCGCTGGCGTCTTTTCGCAGCAAGACGGTATTGCCTTGCTCATCGGTCCGACTCAAAAGGCGTAGATTGTCATCCCAGTCGAATTCATAGCCCGTGATGCGATCGGTGTTTTCGTACAAGAGGACCAATTCACCGGTCGAGATATCCAGACGATAAAGGTCGTGCCACGCCTTGTCGCGATCGTTCAGCGAGACCCACATCCGATCAGGATTGCTTTGGCTGGCGTGCATGATCTGAGCAGTTACGTCTTGACGCGGTGTCAAGTTGCGAGATTCCGGAACTTGACTGCCCGGCAACGGACTGGCGTTGGGATCTACGGCAAAGACGTTGATGTTTTCGTCACCGTCCTTGTCTTTGGCATAGAGCAAATACCGACCGTCTTCGGTCCAGGAATATCCGTACAAAGGTCGGGCACTGTCGGTCAGCGGCCTCGCCTCGTCAAAGGGGTGATCAAAGGCTTTGACCCAAACGTTCATGATGCCGTTGTACGGTTTCATGAACGAGATCCACTTGCCATCCGGGCTGAGTTGACCGCCCGCAATTTGTGGATTTCCAAAGAAGAGTTGTCGATCCAGGATCGGGGTATCCGGTGTTTGCGCGGTCGCAGTCGCCGCCGACGTAATGGTCATGAGTAAACTCGCAATCAAGAAAAGCGGCTTCATAGAAACCCTTGGGGCTAACAGAAAATTCAACCGTTCACACGCCGACCGTTCCGAGCGGGAAGGGGCTTTGGCAACGTCGCCAAGTCACCGCGATATTGTTCGGAGAATCGCCACTTGCACAAGCGGTGCATTTGCGAACCAAAGGAGATGTTTCGGAGCAAGACGCGGCATCATTCAAGCAAAGTCGCCGTGCAGCCACCACCGACCCGAGCCAATCTCTTGAAAGATCCAAAATCGTTGGCTACTTTCGGTGTGGATGCGATAATAGTCGCGGCGAACCCAGCGTCCTTCCCACCATTGCGATTCGATTCGCTCGGGACCCACCGCCTGTTGCACTTTTTGTGGTCGACCGCCAGCCTGAAACATGGCGGGTACCCAGAATCGCGACGCCGGTATCTGGAAGCGCTCGGTAGAAGCCTTGAGCGGTCGCGGCTCGGCATACATTCGTGTGGGACGCTCCAGCAATCGCAACGAATGAGACGAAGTGGGTTTGTCGGCTGTGGGCGTTTTCGCTTGTCGCACGCAACGGACGCGTGGAACAAATTGGCGCTCTGGCAACGCTTGAGCTTGCCACCGCAATTGAACCACGCGATCGGCTCCCAATCGCGACGACAACCGATCCAGTAATGAGGAACGATTCCGTAGACAAGTGTCTTCGCTATCTTCGAACAGCCACTGTTGCTTGGGTTTATCAACCGCGATGGCCGGGATCAAAACGTGGACCGCGTTGATCTCGCCGGGCAGCTGCACACGTTCCCACTGCAACATCAACAGCTGCATCAGGTACTCGATGTTCTGCACGGGTTGGACCAAACGCAACGAGGTTTCCAGAGGCGGGGCTTCCGGCGAAAACCATTGGCAAAGTAGCGACATCACGCCCGACTGTTTTTCCACAATGGGTGGCAATAACTCAGCCAGTAAACCGCTCACGTGATGTTGCAGCACTTCGAGATCCACCGTGGGAAACTCTAGATTTCGCCATTGATGATAGGTGGTGGCTGCGGCACAAACTTCAATTTTTTCGGCGGTGTTCCCGGCAATCTCTGACAGACGCACATTCAATTCGGGGCCAAACCGAGCGGGCAGACTGGCGGCGGGCAACTTCTGTACTTGAGCAATGGTTTCGATGCCAAGCTCTCTCAGCTTTTGGCTGGTATCGTCAGCGACACGCAACGCAGCTACGGGCAACGCTTGACGTAATGTTTGCTCCGTGGCATGCGTTAAGGCAATCAGCCAACTGTGTTCATCACCGACGACCTGTTCAGGGTCGAGCGCCGCATAGGCCACATGCACCGCCAAGCCCCAAGCGGCCGCCCAATTTCCGGCCACGACTCCTCGAACCTGAAAACCCTGTTGTTGAAAATAGTCCCGCACTTGTTGGACCAAGCCCGTCTCGCCGCCGAAAAACTTCGCGGTCTTGCCGATGTCGAGCAGCAAAGTGTCCAGTCCCCAGCGATGTGGATTAGCGGGTCGCACGCCACAATAGGGAGTGAATCGCTGGCACTGGACGGCCAACTGTTCCAATGCCGCCAAGTCCGCTGCTTGGTCGATGGCTTGTTGGTATCCATCAAAGCGTCGTTTGGCTTCGACCATCGGCATCCCCAAACGTACCCCTTGAGCCCGAGCCAATTCATTGCAGGCCCACACGCAACGAGGTTGCCGCCCCAACTTGCCGTACAACACCAAAGGTTGATGCCGCAGTTCCGGTTGGTCGCGGATCAATCGTTGAACCGGCCAATTCGGCAGTTGCAGGCAGAGGATTCGATTTTCAGTGACTGCCGTGCTCATGAGCGACGCCTTTGCGACGAAGATCCGTCACCCATCGCACGATAAGGTAACGGCGATCCGGTTTCCGTAGATTCTTGAGATTCTTGCTCGGATTCGGAAGACGTCGCTTTGGTAAACCAGGGATCGTTGGGGTGCGGAAGGCGTTGACTGAAGAACCATTCTTTCGCGTCAGGTGTTCCCCGCGACTCTCGCGCTCCGTGCCATTCGTTCCAACTACGATTGTGGAGTTCTAATTGCAAGGCCGTGGCGTCGAACCGTCCTGCGCTTCGCCGTGCGACCAGTTGCACGATCCAATGTTCCGCAGCTTCGGCGGCAGCTGACCCATCCATGTCGTCGCCCAACGATGGGTTGCTCGCGCCGGACGCGCGACGATTGCCAATCAACCAATGCGAGTGGGGATTGGATCGAACTTCGAATTGGATGGTCGCCCATGTGGGCTGCCCCAAAACTTTTTCGGGGCGTTGCAAGATACCGATCGTTTGTCCACGCTCGGCGGCCAATTGCCAACGTCGTTGATAACGTTTGTCGATTTTGTCGATGCGAGTCCATACTGCCGCGACACAAGAGTCCGCCAGTGCTTGCTCCAATGCCCAGAGATGATCTTCTTCGGACTGCGGTTGGACCACCAGCACATGATCCAAATCAAAACCCAGTGTCAATAGAATCGCAGGATTAAAATCTTGATTTCGGTCGATCAGGACCAACAGCCCCTGTGGGCCGCAAATTTGCCGCGCCAAAATCATGGCAACGTAGGTCGCACCAGCCCCCCCAGCCGGGCCGACGATCTCGATCGTTTGGCCGCGAACCATCCCTCCGTGAGGAAACCACGCATCCAGACCCGCACATCCTGTCGAAATGACCTTTTCCGCCGTTTGTGCCCCCGCCCATTTCTCCGCCAACCACTGGCTGGGCATCAGCAAATGCGAGCCCGCTTTTTGTAATTGCTGCTGAAGTTCTTCCAGCCGTTGTTGGCCATTCATTGGCAAATTCCTTGCTTCGCTACGATCCTGTATCGACGGAACGCCTACTGGAATCCAGTCCAGTGACTCGTCAGGTCACTGCCAACCGCTTGAATCAAGAACTCAAATCGCCTAATCTTTCGCTGCCAAGGGTACACACCCGTTCCGCACTCCAAGCCTAATTCGCAGCGGCCGGTTTTGCAAAAAAATTCGGAAACCGCGATTCGAGGACGCTGGGACGGGCACTCACCATCTCCTGGCCTCGCGAACATTTCCCACGATATACTCGGACAACAGGTGGACGCATGTCGCTGCAAGAACTTAAATCACATCCGGCCATCTATTGGTCCAGTTCGCTGCAACAAGAGCACGCTTCCCAGGGGGTGCCTGCCATTATTAGCAAGGGATTTCATCCCACTCGGTGGGGCTGGTTCCCATGGGCGCCCGAGAATTGGGAGTCGCTGACGCACCCAGACGATTTGAAGGTCGCGGGTTATCTGATCCCCAGCCCCCGGATCATCGCGATCAATCGATCCGCCAACGCCGACGAGTACTCCGTCTACAATTACGGGTACTTAACGTTTCGCATGCGCCCAGGACTATGGCGAGAAGTTCCCAATCCCGGCTATCACCTTGGACAAACCGTCGAGATCTCCAAACTCCACAGTACGCACGAGCCTGCTCGGGTCGTTATCGAAGAAGTGTATTGGGATCAAGTGCTCGAAAAAGTCCTGTTTATGGTCAGTAACCGTGGGCAATTGTGGCCCGAGAGTATCGAAGCCCACGAGTTTATGGATCCAAATGAGTCGAGTTTTCTCGGCTAACGCTCGACCAAGGATTCGGCCCTTCGACCTCAGCGACAGGAAGTTATTCAGTGCCTGCATTTAGTCAACGCCTTAGCGATGCGATCCTGCGTACCAAAACTCCACTGGTGGTCGGACTTGACCCGCGGCTGGACAGTTTGCCACAGACCTACCAGTCTTTGATCCAGGGAAACATCTGGGATCGCGCTCAAGCCGTGCGAGATTATTGTTGTTGGGTCGTCGATGCCGTGGCCGATATCGTACCTGCCGTCAAACCACAACTGGCGTTTTTTGAAGAGCTGGGACCGGCCGGCACACAGGCATTGGCTGACGTCGTGAAGTACGCGCGAGAAAAAGGGCTATTGGTGATCGGTGACGGCAAGCGGGGTGACATTGGCACCACGGCGACCGCCTACGCCAACGCCTATCTGGGAGTCGATAGTCCGTGGGGTATGGATTGCTTGACCGTCAATCCGTACCTCGGAGCAGATACGTTGCAACCGTTTGTCCGAACCGCTCGCGAGCGACAGGCCGGCATTTTTGTGCTCGTCAAGACCTCGAATCCCGGCAGCGGCGACTTCCAAGATTTGCTGTTGAGTTCATCGGCCAACAACAGTCCGGAAACGCTGTATCAACGAGTCGCGACGGAGTTGAATCGACTTTCGAACGAAGGCGACGCGGCCACCGATCGATATGGTCTCTGCGAGATCGGAGCCGTAGTGGGTGCCACTTATCCCCAGCAACTGGTGGACCTCAGGCAACGCATGCCCAAGTGTTGGTTGCTGATTCCCGGCTTCGGTGCCCAAGGCGGAACGGCTGAAGATACTGCCGGCGGTTTCCATCCCAATGGTCTAGGGGCCATCGTCAACAGCTCCCGTGCGATCCTGTACGCATTCGATCCACAAGACCGCAGCCATCGCTGGATCGATGCCGTTCGCCACGCCGCACTGACCGCGAACCAACAACTCCGCGACGCCACTCCTGCCGGAAATCTCTGAGGCGCGGGTTCATACCGTAATCGGTTTAGCGAGCGCTG
>JAUXWY010000047.1 GCA_030681235.1 Pirellulaceae bacterium
GCGAGTGGCTGAAAAAAGCGTTTTCACTGCACCCGCCGGCTGAAGCCGGTACACCAGCGCTCGCTAAACTACCTTTGTATTAGTAGAGCCATCGAAATCCGGAACTTATTTCGGGACAAATCCTAAGTGGCTCCCGCGGCCGTGCGCGCCGAGACCATCGGCGGGAGCCGCACGACTTCCAAACCAAGCCAGGACTTCACGCCCGGATCACAACGGCAAGTTCGGCACAATGGCGAGTTCCGCCGCCCGGGTCGCGTTCCACATTGGGTGTCCAGGTGTTCAAATCCGGGGGAGCCGTGTACATTGTCGCTCAAAGCTGTGGTAGCGGAGCTACGGCGTTGGATCGCGTCAATTTGCTGCTTGGGAAATCGAAGTAACCGTGTTGCCCGTTCAGTTTTGTATAGCGGTGGTGCCGTTCTCGGTGTACCTCTTGTTGCTGGGTTGGCTTCATCTCCGCAAGCACCCTTTTGTGACGACGACGGGACGTGACATTGCGATTTTGTCGGTTGCGGTCAGTGGCTTGATGATTGTTGGGCCCATGGAGTTGTTCTTCCCGGAAAACGCGGTGTCGCGGTTTGGGCCATTCGTGTGGTTGATGTTGTTGGCTTTCTACGGCCTGTTGGTGTCGCTGATGTCGATGATGGTGCGGCCGGGCGTGGTTCTGTACAACGTTCGAGAAGATCAAATTCGGCCATTGCTGTCGGATGTGCTGGTTGAATTGGACAAGCCGCATTGGTCGGGTGAAAACGTGCGGTTACCGACTTTGGGGATCCACTTTCAAATCGAGTCGCATCCTTGGTTGCGGTGTGTCCAGTTGGTTTCCACGGGCCGCAAACAAAACTTGGCGGGATGGCGGTTGTTGGAGGCCGGTCTCCAAGCGAGCGCTAAGTCCGTTCGAACGCATTCGAACCTGTACGGGCCGTTGTTCATCGCGATTGCGGCATTGTTGAACGTGGCCGGAGTGATCTGGATGATTCGTCAACCAGCGGAAGTGGTCGCAGCTTGTCAACAAATTTTGCGGTTGTGACGGTCCAACAGTTGAATCAGGGCAGCGCGACTTCGAGCGAACCAATTTGAAAACAATGAAGACTATGAGCGGTAACTTCCCCCCCACTGTCGATGAACTCAAGGACTCCTTTGAGTTGTTCGCGGACAGTGAGGAGAAATACGAGTACTTGGTGGAATTAGGGCGGCAGTTGCCCGAAATGTCGCCGGATTTGCTCCGAGAATGCAATCGCGTGTTGGGATGCATGAGCTCGGTTTGGCTCACCGCGCGCGTCGAAACCGGAGATCCTCCGCGGCTGAGTTTGCAGGCTGAAAGCGATTCGCTCATTGTTCGTGGGCTCATTGTGATTGTATTGGCTTACTTCGACGGCCAGGATTGTGAAGCGATTTTGAAGCTGGACGGGGATCAGATCCTAAGCGACCTGGGTTTTGGTACATCGCTTAGCAGCAATCGGAAGAATGGTTTGGCGGCGATGATCAAACGAATCAAGCAGCAGGCCTTGGAAGCGTTGGGGCAGGATACGAGTTCGAACAGTTGAACTTTGGGAGCGAGTTGGACGATGCGACGTGTGTTGTTGGTTGGGCATTGTGCTGCGGACACTGCAAGTCTGCAGCGGATTTTGGGCACTCATTTCTCGGTGCGAGTCGATTCAGCCGCGACGCTCGGCGAAACGTTGGCGATCGCCCGACAGACGCCGGTCGATTTGGTGTTGGTCAATCGGATCTTGGACCAGGACGGTTCATTGGGTCTTGATGTTATACGCGAATGGGTATCGACATCGGAGCTGGCTGCCACCCCCGTGATGTTGATTTCCAATTTTGAATCTGCTCAGCAGGAGGCAATTGCCGCCGGAGCTCGACCGGGGTTCGGCAAACAGCGGCTGCACGCCCCGGAGACGTTGGAGCTGCTTCGTTTGTTTTTAGAATCGCCAAGCTCACGTACGGATTCACGATCAGCGGAGTAGTCCGTCGGTGTGTTCGACCGTCATGTACTCGGCGACTGAGATCAAATTCGGTGCATCAAAATCTAGGATGAAGCCTTGTTTGAATTGGCTCATCATCAAGTACGTTTTCATGTAGCGGTGAATATCGTTGGCCCGGCGGGAATCCATGGTTCGGACTTCCACAATAAACCGGTTGGCGATCGTCAGGTCGGGAATAAAAAAGTAGCCCTCGACCGGCCTAGCATGATAAAAGGCTTGAACCCGAGGCTTCACTTGAAAAGGGATGCCTTTGGTCCGAATCTCCATGGTCAAGGCTTCGCGATAGGCGTCGACCAACAGACCGGGCCCCAATTTCGAATAGACTTCGGCAATCGAAGCCAACAAATGGCCGACGAACGGATCTCGCTTGAGGCTTTCAGGCAGTTGCATCGATCGGAGCTTTTTTTGCCAGGGATTGAGGGGACACGAGGACGAGACCCCTATTGAAACCTTTATGCGTTACAGAATCAAGTAAATTGACGCAGCAAAACGCCAAATTGTTGCGAGTCGGGTGAAGTTCGCGTAGAATGCGGCGGTTGGCACCGGATGCCAATCCCGCCGATTAGCAAATGCCCTTCCCCATGCACTAGCCGTAGTACTCATGTTGCAGATCAAAGTCCTGCGATTTCGCGTCTTGTCCACCGTTTTGCTTCTTGTTTGGGCGGTGTTTTGTTGGGCGGCTGCCGGCTCGGCTCAGGGAGGCTGGCCCCAGGAATCCAGCGAGGATTTCTTCGAAAAAAACGTTCGCCCGGTTTTGTTGGCAAAGTGTGTCGAATGTCACGGTCCGGACACCCAAGAGGCAGGATTGAGACTCGATACTCGGGCAAACCTACTCCAGGGCGGCGGACAAGGACCGGCATTCGAGCAAGCAACACCGGCCGACTCATTACTTTTACGCGCGATTTCGTACGAACACGAACTGCAAATGCCGCCGGAGGGGCCGTTGGCATCCGATCAGGTCGAGATTCTTCGCCATTGGGTCTTAGCGGGGGCGCCTTGGCCCGAGTCCGTGGTCATTGGAAGTCCAATGGAAGCCCGCGTGCTCAACAATCAAGCCGAACATTGGGCCTTTCAACCCGTGCAACGGCCAATCGTCGCCGTCGACCCAACAGTAAAGCATCCGGTCGACTATTTGCTGCAACGAAAATTGGCCGAAAAAAACTGGAGCCCCGGACTCGTCGCGGATGAGCGAACGTTGGTCAAGCGAGCGTACTTTACACTATTGGGTTTGCAGCCCACGTGGGAAGAGCTTCAGGCCTATTTGAACGATCCGCAGGCCGATCGTTGGGAAAGGTTGATCGACAACCTGTTGGCTCGTCCCCAATACGGCGAACGATGGGCTCGGCATTGGTTGGACGTCGCGCGCTATGCCGACACGCAAGGCTATGCTTTCGCCAAGGATCGCAACTATCCCTTTGCATATACCTATCGCGACTACGTGATTGATGCCTTCAATAAAGACTTGCCCTACGAGCAATTTATCCGGCATCAATTGGCGGCGGATCAAATGGACCTGGGTGACGATTTGACGCCCCTGGCTGCGTTAGGTTTCTTGACGGTCGGTCGGCGTTTCATCGACTACAACGATACGCTGGATGATCGAATCGACGTGGTGACGCGTGGTTTATTGGGATTGACGGTGTCGTGTGCTCGCTGCCACGATCACAAGTACGACGCCGTCTCGATGCTGGATTACTACGCATTGCATGGGGTGATGTCCAGTAGCCCGGACGCGGACGACAAACCGCCGATCGGGCCGCGAGTTCAAGTCGAAGCGAGACAAGCGTTTGAGCGGCGTCAGCGAGAGCTTCAACGCGAATTGGACGAATTCCGAAATCAACAAGTGGCCGCGATCAAGCAGTTCACGATCGATCGCTTGCCCGAGTACTTCATTGCGGTGTACCAGCCCGCGGTAGGAATGGATCTAAAGACCAGCGGTCGCGGTTCGTTGTCCGCCGAGGATCTTCGGCCGGCGATGGTCCGTCGTTGGAAGGAACGCTTGGAGCGAATGACTCGCGCCCGAAACGAGGCCGGAAATTGGTTTCGCCCGTTAAGAGTTCTGATGGCGATCCCGGAGAAAGAGTTTGCCGACTCGGTTGCCGCGCAATTGCAGCAGTGGCAAAGGTTGCTCGATCAACCTGCGGATGGGACCGAGGATTGGGACGTCCGCGAGGAAACGGCCACCGAACAATCTGTGGCGGGCCAAACCGCTGCGGATCCATCGGGCGGGTCGACCGAAGAAAAGCCCCGTCTTCGACTCAATCGTCGGCCAATTCCGGCTGCCGTGCTCAAGAAGCTGCAGGCGGCGAATTTGCAATCCAAACGTGACGTCGCCGTTTTCTACGCAGAATTATTGCGTGGGGTTTGGCGGACCTTTCAAGAACACGGTGCCAACGATGCGGCGGTCTTGCAAGTCGAAGAACCTTTGCGGTTTGCGATTGAGTTGTTTCGCGGGGATTCGCCGCTGAACTTGCCTGTCGATCAAATCGGCGATTTCTTGGCAGATCCAGACTTTGAAGTCCTGCAACAAAGAACGGCGAAGTTAACCGAACACCAAGCCACAGCGCCGCCTGAATTGCCGCGAGCGATGGCGGTGGTAGATCGGAAACCGCCGGTGAACTCGTATGTTTTTCTCCGAGGCAACCCGAGGAATCGCGGCCCAGATGCTTCGCGCCGTTTCTTGACGGTTCTCTCGAAGGAGACGGTGCCGTATCCGGAGACCTCCAGTGGTCGTCGCGAATTGGCCGAACAAATCGTCTCGCCCGAAAATCCGTTGACAGCGCGGGTGATGGTCAATCGAGTCTGGATGCACCACTTTGGCAAACCACTTGTGTCCACCCCCAGCGACTTTGGTGTCCGTTGTGAACCACCGTTGCAACGGGAGTTGTTGGATTTCTTGGCGGACTATTTGCAGCGTCACGATTGGTCGATCAAGAGTTTGCATCGGCTGATTCTTACCAGTCATGCGTTTCGTCAATCAAGTCATCGTCCCACGGAAATCGTGACCGCTGACCCAGCGAACGACTGGTATGTCGGAATGAATCGCCGCCGAATGGAGTGGGAAGCGTTGCGGGATTCGATGTTGTCCGCGGCTGAGCAGTTGGATACTTCGGTGGTTGGCGGACCTGCCATCGATATGTTCCGCACTCAGGACTCAGATCGTCGCAGCATTTACGGCACAATCGACCGGCAAGACCTGCCGAATTTGCTGCGAAGTTTTGACTTTGCTAGCCCAGACACCAGCATTGCGGTTCGTCCGCAAACCACGGTTCCGCAGCAGAGTCTGTACCTAATGAATGGACCGCTAGTCCGGAAACTTGCGACCAAGATCGTGGATAACGAAGCTTGGCGAGCCCTGGCGGATCCGGAGCAGCAAGTTCAAGCTTTGTTTCGTCGCGTGTTGCTGCGTTCGGCGACCGCGGAAGAAGTGGATCGCTGTTTGCAGTTCCTCGCCGATCTGGAACTACCCACGGAGACTGCTTCGGGAAAGCCCGCGAGTCCCGACGATTCGGCGCAGGCTGCAGCGTTGTTGCTCAAGCGATGGCAAATGTTGGTCCAGTCGTTAATGATGAGCAACGAGTTTTGTTTCGTGGACTAGCGTCGGGAATCGACCAATGTCCAATGGTGGGCAAGTGGATCAACCAAGTAACCTCAGTATAAAGAAGCAAATTCGATGATGCCTCCAGGAAACGCCCAACGTTGGGCCGGGATCTCGCGTCGCGAAATGTTGTGTCGCAGCGGAACTGGTTTGGGCCTGATGGGATTGGCGGCGGTGTTGGGACAACCGGTGACAGCCGACGACCAACCCACAGGGTTTGTCAGCCCATTGTCACCGCGCGCCCCTCACTTTCCGGTCAAAGCCAAGCGAGTGATCCATCTGTTTATGAACGGAGGTCCGTCGCACATCGACACCTTCGATCCGAAGCCAGCGTTGCAAACTTGGGCCGGCAAAGAGCTGCCCATGAAAAACTTGGCGACGGAGCGACGCACGGGTGCGGCCTTTCCTTCACCGTTCAAGTTCCAAAGATATGGCGAGAGCGGGATCGAAGTCTCGGAACTCTTCCAACATACGGCGAAGCACGTCGACAAAATGGCCGTGATTCGCTCGATGCACGCGGATGTGCCAAACCACGAACCGTCATTGTTGTTGATGAATTGTGGCGACAGTCGTTTGGTACGGCCCAGCATGGGATCATGGCTCAATTACGGGTTGGGTACCGAGAATCAGAACCTGCCGGGATTTGTCGCGTTGTGCCCGGACGGCTTCCCGATTTTAGAGACCCAAAATTGGCAGTCGGGGTTCTTGCCGGGTGTGTTCCAAGGGACTTATGTGAACACTCGTCATCAGGAGATAGAAAAACTGATCGAGAACGTGCGGAACCAGCATTTGTCGTTGCGTGAACAACGCGAGCAATTGGATCTGCTCCGTTTTTTGAACCAACAACATCGCGACCAGCGGGGAAATGACGACGCGCTCGAGGCTCGGATTGCCGGATTCGAACTAGCGTATCGCATGCAGACCGAAGCGTCGGATGCGTTTGACGTCTCACTGGAACCCGAACACGTCCGCGAGCGTTACGGCGAATCGGTTCAAGCGCGGCAGATTTTGATCGCACGGCGCTTGATCGAGCGGGGCGTGCGATTCGTGCAGGTTTGGCATGGGGCCGGGCAACCCTGGGATCATCATGACGACTTGGAGGTTGGACATCGAAATCTGGCCAACGAATGCGATCGAGCGATTGGGGCCTTGTTGCAAGATTTGGAAGAGCGGGGATTGTTGGACGAGACCTTGGTCATTTGGGGCGGCGAGTTCGGTCGAACGCCTGTGGTTGAACTGCCTCAAGCAGGAGCCAACGCGGGGAAGATCAACGGTCGCGATCACAATCATTGGGGATTTACCACATGGTTGGCTGGCGGCGGCGTGAAGGGTGGAACGGTTTACGGTGCGACGGACGAATTTGGGTTCAAGGCGGAAGAGAAGCCCGTGCATGTCCATGATTTGCACGCCACGATTTTGCACTTGATGGGATTTGATCATACTCGGTTGACCTATCATTTCGCCGGTCGCGATTTCCGACTTACGGACGTCCATGGGACGGTCATCCAAGACCTGATTGCGTAGTTGCGATCCCGTTCGGATGCTAGCAACGGCAGACTCTTTCCAACCCGAAAATCTTACCTACTCGGCATAATCGGTTGTGGAAAAGTGTTCGCGAGTGACGATGGCTTACGATGAACCCGTTTCGTAGGTCTTACTTCATTGGAACACGCGCCATGTTACGTAAGTTTTTTGTCGGTTGGACCGCAGTCAGCATGTTGCTGGTTGGCGATGTCCTGGGTCAATTGCCTAATTTACCACCAAGTTTGCCCAAACCAGCAGTCAATACGGGGGCGCCATTACCTGCCCGCTCGACGGCCCAACCGGTGGTATCCAACACAGAAGCTTTGGCTTCTGCCCCGACGGCGCGCGACGCGAAACAGTTGCCCGTCCCGGCCGCATTATCTGGCGTGAAGACGGGTCAGTCGGAAACGGCGGTTTCGGTGGGGACCAGCGCTCTGTCGGCGGCCTCGATTCCGAGCACTCCCAGTGACGGCTCCAAGGAGACTTTGGCCACTGCCGAGGTCGCTGACTTGGGTTTGGATGTCAAAACAACGGCGAGCATTACGCCTCCAAGTGCGGACCAGACGCATGCTAATCAAGATTCCAGGCTGACGGCAACGGGCCGCCGCGACGCTCCGATTCGTCCAAGCGTTACCCATGCAGGCAGCGAATCGATTCGGAGTCCTGAACGGACTTCATTCAAAACGCTCGGTCCGACCATCCAAGTGGAAACACTTGGCCCGCGGTCGATCGCAATCAACAAGCCCGCCGAATTCGAAATCCGTGTCACGAACTCGGGTACCCAAGAGGCTCGGGGCATCAATGTCGAGGCCAGCTTCCCGGAGTTTGTTGACTTGATGAACGCGCGACCGAGCACTGGCGGGTTCGATCAGCAAAATCAGCCTGGGCAACCCAGAATGAAATGGCGAATTGAAAGCTTGCCGCCAGGTCAATCCGCAACGGCGACCTTGCAAGTCACTCCAAGGAGTGCCCAATTGTTCGATTTCCAAGTTCAATGGTCTGCCGATCCACTCCGAGGTCAGGCTGCGATCCATGTGACAGAACCGAAACTGGACATGCGAATCGCAGGTCCAGCCGAAGTACAATACGGCGAGACTGCGATCTACACGGTGACGATTCGCAACCCAGGGACCGGTGCTGCGGAAAACGTCGAGATCATGTTGAGTGAAGACCTGGGCGGACAACGAGCATCGGTTGGCAATATTCAACCCGGCGAAGAACGAAACTTCGAAGTCGAGTTGATCCCAGGAGACGCTGGTTCATTGTCGTTGGAAGCGTTTGCCAAGGCCGACACCTTGGAGCATTCCGCGAAGAAAGAGATTATTGTCCGTCGCGGAGATTTGGAAATCACCTTGGATGGTCCTCCAGCGGTCTACGCGGGTACCACGTGTATCTATCGCGTCAAGGTCAAGAATGTCGGCGACGCCATTGCTCGTGAAGTCGTCGCAGCCGCCGTTCTGCCAATCGGAGCCAAGTACATCGGTGGTATCGAATCCGCCGAAGTCGTCAACAGCGGCCTGCGATGGAACATCGGCAATTTGCCGATCGGTGAAGAACGCAGTTACGAGATCCAATGCAGCTACAGTCAAGCGGGTGACCTGAGTTTCGAAACGGGCGTTCGCGCTGCTGACGATTTGGCTGCGACACATACCGTCCGGACTCAAGTTGCCGCCCTCGCGGACTTGGTGCTCTCGGTGGAATCTCCGAAGGGTCCGTTGCCGATCCAAGAACAAGTCACTTACTTGCTTAAAGTCAAGAACCGGGGAACCAGTGCCGGGAAGAAGCTTCATGTGGCGATGCAGTTCTCGGAGGGGATCGAACCGGTTGGAGCTTCCGGTGCTTCCTACGCCATCGAACCAGGACAAATCACCTTCACGCCGATCGAATCGTTGGAGGTGGATCAGGAAATCACGATTCGCGTCCAAGCGATCGCCAGCGATAGTGGGAACCATCGCTTCCGAGCCGTCTTGACTAGCGATGATCCAGTGTGCGAGGAGATCGCGCAAGGCACGACCCGCTTTTACGGCAGCGAGATTATCTCGGATGCCAAGCCAAGTGGGCAACGCAATGCCGAAGCAGATGCGGGTTTGCGACGCTAGTCCGATCGCCTGCTGTTACCGTGCGTGTTCCGAAAAGAGAACGGCTTGATGAAACACCATCATCAAGCCGTTTTCTGCATTTTGTAGCGGTCGCACTACTTGTTGACGTCAATCCTAATACCGACGCCGACCACGCCCATGCGCTGGACCATCGGGGTCATCGCTAGTAGGCGGACGGCGGTTTCTTCCGCGAGGATCCTGCGGCTCGCGACCAATGGGCTCGCGACCAATGGGCTCGCGACCAACGGGCTCGCGACCAACGGGCTCGCGATCGAGAGCATCATCACTTGATTCTCTGCGGCGAGGTTCACGGCCACGTGGTGGTTCGCGATAATCATCGGCAGGGCGAGGACGACTACGTGGATTCTCGATGGCGCGATTCCGATCGACAGGCTCGGTCGTCTCAGGGGCTCGGCTGCGCGACGGTTGCCGTGGATCGCCAGCATTCCGACGGGAGCGCTCGCCGCGACTTGGACCTTTGTCGATTATCGAATCATCGATCACGTCTTCAAAATCGTCGGCAGGCACGTCCAGATAGGTTGGGACGGGTTCGCGTTTCGCACGCGAAGCCGTCGAATCAGCCCGGTCGCCGCCCGGGGCACCACTTCTTGGGGTCGCACCACCGCGGCCTCGTCCGCCACCCCCGCGGCGATTCGCCAGATTCCGATCAATGATATGATCGACCACTCGGCGCCAGGTAGGCACAGG
Source organism: Pirellulaceae bacterium (assembly GCA_030681235.1). GTDB lineage: Bacteria > Planctomycetota > Planctomycetia > Pirellulales > Pirellulaceae > M30B19. Next base: position 9,918 of record JAUXWY010000047.1, read on the forward strand.
TCGTCGCTTTGGTGCGTCAAGATCTCGCGGATCGTCAGGAACCCAACTGTTGTCGACCGTGTATCCGTCGTCATCATCTTCCGGAGGAGCCGGGACCGCAGGCGGACGGTTCGCAGCGGCGCGCCGAACCGGCGGATGCTCGTCAAATGCCTCATCGACTCGTTTTGGTCGTCGCACAGCGCCTCGAGTTTCGCGGCGAACTTCAACATTGTCTTCGCTTCTAGGGTCGCGGCGAACATCAGCCCGTGGTTCCTGAGAAACATCAGCCCGTGCATCGCGGCGAACCTCAGGGCGTGGATCGCGACGGACCTCAGCCCGCGGTTCGCGACGGACCTCAGCCCGCGGTTCGCGTCGAATTCCCGCTCGCGGTTCATGAACGACTTCGTCTTCGACCGTTTCCTCTGGTAGATCACCGTCATCGGTATCTCGGTGAGGTTTACGAGTCGAAGGACGTTGGCGACGTTGACTCTCGCCATCCGGTCGGGCGGAACGAGTCTCTCGGCTCGACGGTTTGGAGTGACCGCGATTCCCACGTCTCGATGTGGCGTCCCCCTCCCATAAATCGGAAATGTCCCCGCCGTCCAAATCGACGACTTCAAACTCGATTTCATCTTCACCAACTTCGGACTCCGGTTCCAGGTCTCGCACCGGAGCGGGCACTGACGCACGGACTGGGGTGGGCACTTGCGGTTGTGCTTGTGCAGGACGGCTGCGCTGGGGACGACGTGAATCAGTCACTTCGGGTCGGTCGACAGCCACAGAAGTCTCGAACAGAGAATCCAGCGGATTGGTTGGCGGAGTCGTTTTTGGATTCACAAAGATTCCGAATCCAAACGCGTCCGTGGGGATTTCTTCGGGCGCTGCTGCAGCCGGGGTTGCTGGAGTTGCCGGCCTGATCGCTTTCGGCGAAGCGGCCCTTTGCCCTGTTGCAGGCGGCAATGGTTCTGCGGCCGCCTTTCGTCGTGTATCGACGTTTGCGGGTATGGCGACTTCGGCGGGCGGGCCTGAGCGTTGCCGATCTGCATCTTCTCGACCTCGGGTGCGTTCGGCTTTGGCCTTCGCGCCAATTCCCAGGGTGTCAATCAAGGAGTCCCAGTGGGAACGGATCGTCTGCCCGATGGTCTTGGGCTCCGCACCACGGGCTGGCGTCGGGTCGATCGTTTCCATCCCCCGCTCGGCGGGGCGGGGGTCGGCCGTGGGTTGTTTTCGTTTCGATTCTTCCCTGGCGGCAGCTTCCATTTCCGCCTGCCGAGCTGCTTCTACGAGCCGAGCTGCTTCGGCCAGCCGAGCTGTTTCCGCCAAACGAGCCGCTTCGGCAACCCGAGTTGCTTCCGCCTGCCGTTCTAGTTCAAGGGCGGCTTTTTCCTGCTCCGCTGTCCAACGAACGGCCGGTTGCTCCGCCGGTGCATCGGCACCAAAAAAGTTCAGTACGTCGTCCGGAACCGCAGTTCCGTAGGGATTCCCCAATGCCCCGAAGGTAGATTTTTTTTTCTCTGTCATGCGATTTTCTCGAATATGCATTGTCCCCCGAGGCTGTCGTGCCTCGGAGTGAACTATCCTAAATGACCCTCTGTTCCCCGAGGTTTCCTCAAAGGCTCTGGTCCGTGCCGAGGTTCGTTCCTGATTCTATCCAGCGTATACGATTTGAGCAAAGGCGAGTACGATAAAAGGATGAGGTTTTGGTGAAGTTACCCGCCAGTTCGAGGAAATCCATGACTGATCCACGAGTCATTGAGGTACTGAAGTTTGTTCTGGGAATTGAGAACAGCACGCCGCCAGTCGATCTGCAACTCCTGGGATTGCCCGAACCCCTACAATCGGAAGAGCAGATCCGTACGGTGGCGAAGCAGGCCCTACAGAAACTTGAGTCGGCCCAAGACCGCTATTCCGAGTCCGATCTGAAGCAGGCCGCCGCGTTCATCAAACAATCGGCTCGCGAGTTATTGGCTCGAAGTCGGTCGGCACCAACGGATCGACAGGAGTCGGTGGATCAACCGGCGGGCTCTATTCCGTCCCCGGATAAACCCGCAGAAACGCCCCGGCCGATATTGGTGGCCAAACCGGTCGACCCCGTGAGACTCGTAGCCCGCGTTGTAACTCCGGTTGCGAATTCCAGTGAACCATCCTCACTTGGGATGGAGGCACCGGCGGCGACAGAAGTCCAGTTGGTTCCAAGCGTGTCGAAGAAGCGAAAACGCGGCGGCTCGTCGGCATGGCTGGGCTGGGCGTTGCTGGGTTGTTTGTTACTACTGACCTCCGGAGCTGCCGGAGCCGCCTTTTTGTTTCTAGACGAACCTTGGTTGACGTTCCAATCGACAACGCCACCGATCGAGGACGTCCGTTCGGACCTCCAGTCGAACCGAACGACCTTGCCGATCGACAAGAAACCAAACGATCCAACGAAGGATCCGCCAATCACGGTCACACCGGATCGCGCTCCGGAGCCGAACGAATCCGTGCCCCCGGTTGCGACATCGCCGCAAAATCAGACTCCTACATCGGATCCAAGCATCACCGACTCGACCCCTCCGGTTGCATCCGAGACCGTGCCTCAAACGTTGCCGGAGAACGAATCCAACTCCCAAACCGGAGAGGACATTGGCCCACCGGACATCGTGCCGAGTGATCCGCCGATGGAAGCCGATTCCGCGAACGGTCAGCGAGTCGTTATCCTGCGGCATCTGGAACTGGCCTTGATTGCGACCGCGGCCGGGAAGTCGGGAATGGCGGACGTTTGCTGGCAAAAAGCGAAGCAGGTTTCCGACGAATCTCGCCAGTGCGAAGCCGCTGTCTCGTTGGTCGAGCAATGGTTGTCCTGGCGAAGTGAAATCTATGCAACTGCGGCAGCTCGCATCCCGCTGCTGGTCAATCGCGAAGAACTTCCGGTCGACGACACGATCGTGAGTTTGATTTCCGCGAATAAACAGGGATTGGTCGTCCGAGTTGCGGGGCAGCGCCGCGAATACGAGGCCCAGAAATTACCATGGAGTCTGATTCGAAGCATTTTGGAAGTCACCAACAGCGACAATCCTTCGGAAGACCAAGCCCGCAAGCTGGTGACCGATTTTTTGCGTCGGCGGGAAACGAGTGATGCCGCCAAACGAGCGGCGGCAATCGCCTGGAAAAATCTATTGGATTCGGAGTTTCATTCGACGGCTTATCCAATCGAGTCGTTGCAAAACCTTGCGGCGTTTATCGAAGCCAACGCCGACTGGGAGCGGTTGTATCCCATGTCCAACGCGCCGCAACGAATGCCAGTTGCCGAGTGGTCCAAGATCTATCGCGATGCTGTGAATGAACTCAAGTCCAATCGCGATTTAAAAACCAAGATTCAAGACAAGTCCATTAGCCGCTTTGAATTGGAAGTCCTGGTGTGGGAAAATGTCGACGCCAACAATATCCTGAGCATCGTGGGGACCATCTTGGTTATTCAACAAGTCGCACTGGAACAACAAGACCTAACCGCGTTCTTGGATAACTTGTTTCAGATCGAGCAGTTGTTGACACTCACATCGGACCATCATGTGTGGTCCGACTTGGGCCGTTCGCTAACGAATTCCAAGCCCAGCGATTCTGCTCTATTGCAGCTTCTTAGCCAACTGCGGACCGTCATCGATGGCGCGCGGTACGGACCGCAGGCCATCGATGGCTTGTCGCAGGTCGGAAAACATCTAGCGCAACGCCTAACGGATCGAGTGCAAAGGCAGGAATGGCTGAAGAAATTCTAAGCTCGATGACTTTGCTTAGGTGGCGTCGGCCTTCTTCAGTAACGCGATAGTCCTTTGCCAGTTGACAAAAAACATGCAGCTCGTGGCAATGCCACACATCGCCACAGTACCGAGCAAAGAAAACGGCGATTCGGCGACTAGGAATGCGATGGCAGAAACCCCCAAGGCACCAAATCCCAACATCAACCGGTGCTTGGCGTCAAAGCCACGCTTCTTGTTGTCGCAGGCTTGAATTGCCTTGCGAGCGGAATGGACGGCCAGTTCGCGCATGGCATCCATACAGGCTTTCTCTTCCGGTGGGCGTTTCCGTGGGATAAAGTCCAGGCAGATCAATTCTTCAGGGATTGCCTCTCCCGACGAGTCCACGTGAGTAATGGTCGCAGGAACGGTTGCGTCGGTTGTTGCCGGACGGTCGCCTACCGGGGGTCTGGGCTTGCGTTGTGGCAAGTGGTTCTCGACGATGGAAGCTGTTTCGGCCGCAGGACTAGCCGGCGCTGCTTCGGACGCTGGATCGCCTTTTCCGTATCGACTCAACAAGGTGCCCATGTAGTTGGTCAACTCTTCTACGGTTTCGGTCGCCGACGTTTCTTGACCTGGTGTGGTTGCCTTGGGCTCATTCGCGGCAGTCATCAGCGATGCAGGCGAGGATTTTTTTAGAGAATCGCCGTGAGAAGATGAACTTGGCGTGTCCGTGTCGTTGTAATTGGCGACGTCGAACTTGAGTTCGGTCTTCATCCGAGACAATACGTCGAGTACGCTCTCTTTGTCGTTGCTGGTTCCCATAGCTTTCCTTACGTTTGCTTTCGAGGCCGTCGCTGGATCGCCGGGGTCATGACCGGATCATGAATCCCACATTGCCCGAGATGAAAAACTCACAGCGACGGAGTAACTGTAGGCTACTGCTTGTTGGTGGGAGGGCAGATCCAATCGAAACAAGGGCTCAAGTTTAACGATCCAATGACGGTCAAAACAAAGTCGACGATTGTAGCGGTTGCGCAAGGTCTTCTGCCGAGAATTCGCGGGGCCAAACCAATATTCTGCCGAGCCGGAGTGGATGTTGAACTAAGTTTCGGACGGGCTCTACAACGGAATCGTCGTCATGAATCGCTCTCATCAACTCGATCAATTGAAGCAAGATCTTTTACACCGTCGGGATGCTCTCATGCTCGCGTTGTCTGGTGAATTGACGATGTTGCAGGAAACTCGCCGCACGGGCGGAGATGTCGTCGACTTTGCCAGCGATTCGACCGCCGAAGTGCTCAGCACGCAAATGGCGGAAGCCGAAAGTCGTGAATTGGCGGATATCGAACTGGCGCTATTGAAACTGAAAAAGAACTGCTACGGCCAGTGCGAAGAATGCGGTCAGGCCATCGCGTGGCCACGATTGGAGGCGCTGCCCTACGCTGCCAATTGCATCGAGTGCCAGAGACTCATGGAAGAAATGGAAGAAGAGTCAAACAACGAGTCCACACCGACATTCCCAACGCTTTCAGCCAATCAAGTCGATTATCGCGATTCAGATCTTGTCTAAACCTCCATCAACCACCAGATTACTTCACCGCCTCAATCGGGAACTCGCCGGTCTGTCCGGCCAAGTCAAATTCACAATCGCCGATCAATTTGTTGCCTTCAGCCGTCAAGTGATAGGTCAATGCCACCGACTGACCTTGATAATCCGTCGAGAACTTCAGTTGCAACTGGTGTGTTTCAACCGCAATCGTCAACTCGCGCGACTTGCCATTTTCATCGACCATTTCGATCTTCAAGTTGTCGCCGTTTTTGGATATCGACATGGGATGTTCGACATTGGTACCATCGGGAATCTGAAACTTGACCGTCCATTGTCCGACGTACGCGCCCGCTGATACCGGCAAATACGCGCGATCCCACTTGTCGGTGCGGAACGGACTGGCTGGCAAACCGTCCTTGCCAACCAAGTTGGGTTCGGCCAATTGGTGAAAACCGTAGCGGACTGCGGTTGGACGCGATACCAGTGGACTCGACACTTTCAGTTTCGCGGAGCCTGCCTCGGTCACGATTTCGCCGCTGGCGGGAAAGAAACGGCGGTCGGCTCCGGCAATCAACAATTCGCGAACCGGTTTGCCATCGTTGGTGCTCAATTCACTGCTGTGTTCAAAGTCGACCACCATTGATGAGCCAACCGCAGTGGCTGAATTGAACAATGGTCCCGAGTAGGTGACATCTTTGCCATAAGTCTTGGCCAACGCCCATAGCGCCAATCGCTTGCCAACGTCTTGCTTATTGGTCGGATGAATGTCCTTCAGATCGGCAATGTCGACGATGACGGCCATGCCGGTTTGTGGGATGCCTAACGATGCTGTCTGGGCTTCCCAAATCTTGGCCAATCGTTCGCCATCGCCACCGTAGTTGAATGGGGCCAATTGCACGAAGTAAAACGGCAGTTCCGGTTGATTCCAGACCTTCCGCCAACCTGTTACCAACGCTTCCATCTTATCGCGATAGAGCATGCCTTCGCCATTGTTTGATTCGCCTTGATACCAGATTGCGCCGCGAATTGGCATCTTGATCATAGGATGGATCATGCCGTTGTAAAGCGCGAGCGGGCTTTGATGATTGATCGCACCTTCGGCGTTCTTTTCGGGATAATCCGACAACTTGTCAGAAATCGACTTCAACCCCGCAACACCATGGAAGCCGACCGGTGGTGTCCAAGGCTCAATACGCGTCCCACCCCAATTGCTCCCAATCAGTCCAATCGGCACATCGACTTCGGTTCTCAAATGCCGAGCAAAGAAGTAGCCGACTGCCGTGAACCCTCCAACCGTTTCCGGCGTGCAAACCTTCCAGCCTTCCGTCGGCAGGTCGGATTCAGGCGTGGCCGACGGACGGTGATTGATCTTGATGTGGCGAATCATCGGGTGATTCCCAGCCGCGATCTCCGCGTCCCTGTTTGCCGAGGCGGCGACGGGCCATTCCATATTGGATTGCCCAGAACACAGCCAGACGTCGCCCATCCAAACATCTTTGAGATCGATGGATTTAGAACCCTTGACTGTCAACTTCAAAGGTCCGCCAGCCGCTTGGGCCGGCAGTGACAGACTCCATTGTCCTTTGTCGTCCGAAGTCGCCGACGCGGTGTGTTCTCCCAGGGCAACTGTGACTTTCGTATTCGGCGAATCCCAACCCCAAACTTGGATCGCCGCATCGCGTTGCAGAACCATGCCGTCCGAAAAAAAATGCGGCAGTTTCGTCTGGGCCAATGCCGAAGTCGTGAACGAACTTACACACAACCATAACAGTAAAGTGAGCCCAAACACCACCCGCGTATTCCATCGATCCCGCATCACTTCATCTCCTGATCGTTAACCCTCAACCGCCACAGTCACATGACCACGGCCGTCTTGTGATCTCCGCGTTCAAACGGGAGGCGGTCACAAAGCGCAACGTCAAGTATCCCACGACCGCCAAGCCGCCGCAACACGGCATCGCGTGACTCAATCTTGCCAAACCTCAAGCAGTCGTTTGGATTCGTTCTTCAGAAACTCGACATCCATAAACGGTTCGTGGCCAATGTCTTGCCACAAGATCCGTCCGTCCGGCGCGATCAAGAAGGTGCCATGCAATGGCTGATTCTCAAAGTCGTCATAACAGCGAAACGCCTTGAAGGCTTGCTGTTGACCGTCTGAATACAAGGGGATCGTCAGTGATTCCTGATAATTCTGAATTCCCTGCTGAAGTATTTCCAGTGGCTCGCAGCTGACCGCGACGATCTCGATGTTGTTTTGAGAAAAATCGTCGGATTGCGGCGCAAACTTCTGCAGTTGTTCCATGCAGTGCAAACAACCGAAGCCCAAGTAGAACAGGACGATTTTGGCTTTACCCGGAGAGGCCAAGACACTCGTCTCGCTACCCTGGACGTTCGTCACGGAAATCGTCGAAGCTGGTGATGGAGTCCAGTGCAAAGGCCCCAGCGATTCCAGGTCGGGCCGTTGACCGACATCACTGGCCGTCTCTTGGGGCAAACGCCAATCGACTGGCAGGTCCAGAAACCTCGCGATGGGTTCCAATCGCATCAATAACGGAGTATCGAGATCCGCTCGACCGGCTACGGTTCTTAAGCTCTCGAAGTCGGCCTTCAACAACTCGACATTGATCGTCGGTTCAGCATCTTTATCGTTCGGCTCACTTGCAACTGTTTCCTGAGACGCGTTTGGTACGGTGTCCTGTGGCGCCCCGTCGCTGGCCGTTGGCGCTGCTGTTGGAACAGCTGTTGGAACAGCTGTTGGAGTAGCTGTTGGAACAGCTGTTGGCGCAGCTGCTGGAGTGGTTGTTGGCGCAGCTGTTGGAGCGGTTGTTGGGGCCGCGGTTGGAGCCGCGGTTGGCGCTTTCACTTGACACGGCCGAGTCAGCAAGGAGTAGGCGACAAAAACCTTGACTGCTAAAGGCACTGCGTCGTTCGGGCGATTGCGGACCTCGTTGGTGACCGCGTCCCAAGCTGGTTTTCGCCGCCCAGCCATCGCTTGCCACTCGGCCTTGATCAGCCCATCGATTCCATCGGCCTTTTCTGCAAAGGCCAGTGCATCGGTCCATTGTTCGGCGGCGGCAGCTTCGACCGCGCTGATGGCCGCCAGTGATTTTTCTAAAGCAGCGATCTCGCGATCCAACTCCGAGACATCCATTTTTGGCGGGTCCACCTTGGGAGTCTCGTTCGTCGCCTCTGGTGGAGTTGGTTCGGTTTTTTCGGCGATCACTGTCTCTGCGGGTGGTTGTTCCCCAGCGGAATCCGATGTTTCGGCCGCTTGTTTCGCGTCCGCGGCCGCTTTTTCGCCGGCAGCAATTTTTTCGGCACGTTGGGCCGTCGCTGTTTCTAACGACTTCTGCAACGTCGAACGGGCCTCCTCCAATCGATCGCATTGCTTCGTGAATGCAGCGGCCATGCCAATTTGCTGTCGCATTTCACGCTCGCCGGACTTGTCGTCTGCTTTAGGTTCGAACATCCTATCGGCACGATTTAGAAGTTCGTTCCACATGCGATAACTGGAGAGAACCTGTAGCGACCTTTGTCGCCCGTAATGGCCGCTACCTTTTCCGCCTGTGTTGTACGTGGGATGACGCGGCAATTTCAACATATTGTCAGCCAACGCCAACGCGTCGTGAACTTGTCCGATCTTCGCGAGATTGCGAGTCAACCATTCGTTGTTGTGTGCGTAGTTATGGATTTGGTCGGGCAACACGCGATCTTTCAGCATTTGTTGATGATCGACGCGGGCCGAAGCTTCCATTTGCCAAACGGCATCGGAATAACGATGCAAGCCGGAATAAATATGACCCGGCATATGCCACATGTGGGCAATGCCTGGGCCACTTTGGCCACACAATGCCGCACTGGCAAGCGCTTGCTTCGCATCCCGTTGGTCCCACAAGTGGATCCGGTAATGGTGGGCCGGGTGCATCGGTGTTACATCAAAAATCTGTTGTAGCAAAGCATCGACGGCGACATGAGATACCGTTGCCAGCTCTTTCCTTTGGTTCTCCCACAAGTGACCAACGAGAAAAGCCTTGACTTCAAGATCCGACGGTCGCAAAAAGAGGATCTCCTCCAGATCACGCGTGTATTGTTGGGCGCGTTTTTTTAAGTCGATTTCTTTACCCTCGGCGTCTTTCGTCGTGCAAAACTTCCCGACCGCTTCGATCCATTTTTTTTCATGGTCCGACGCAGATTCCAATCGTTCTTTGGCCTGAGCAATGAACTTTGCGGCCCGCTCGGGGTTTTTTAGGTTGGCCATCGCCATCCCCCAATAAAACATGGCGCATCGACCGTCGCAGGCCGCTGCTTGGCGAAAGGACCGTTCGGCCTCGAAGTACCAAAAACCATGCAATTGCCCGACCCCCTGATTAAAGAACTGTTGGGCTAATGAGTTCTCGGTCGAGACCGGAAAGTCGACCAATCCCGTTCCGTTGATCAGATAGGCGGCTTGCCGAGGGCCTTCGTTGAAGACTTCGGCATGAAAAGAATGCCCCGCTACAGGACCGGAAGACTCCGTGTGGGGATCCTGGGCTTGCGGGTTGTGGATGTCGTCGACCGTGGTTTGCGCAACGGCCGAATCGAAGCCAACCAGCCATATCGTGGCTAGGCAGGAATACAAGAACATTCGGGTTAGAATCAACATTGCCAGCACCACAGATCAGTGTATTGCAAATTTCGGTGTGCAAAATCACTGCCGCAGCACAAGCGGACAGGTCACACCAAGGCGACTATCATGATCGATTCGCCGCCCAATTGCAAACCAGCTAATAGTGTTCGGTCGCGAGAGCGTTTGACAAAAAGAAAGCCTGGCTAAGTCGCAAGACCTAACCAGGCTTCGTTAGTGACTACTCCGGTTCGGAGTCTTATCGCAGCAATTGCAGGGCGTTCTGCGGATTTTGCGTCGCGATCGCCAAGACCTGTGTGCCGGCACTGACCAGAACTTGAGCTCGTGTCAGGTTCGCGCTTTCGACGGCGAAATCGGCATCTCGGATCGAGCTTTCAGTCTCGCTCAGGTTGACCGACAGGTCGCTCAAGGCCGCAATGTTGCTGTCGATCGTCGTCTTTTGGAATGCACCCAGACGACCTCGCAGTTCAGCGACTCGGGTGATCGCTTGATCCACAACCTTGGCGGCACCGTTCGGATCGTTTTCCAGGGACTTCGCTCCACCGGATTTAAGTTCGTGCAGACGTCCTTCGCTGCCACCCAACGAACCGGAGAAGACGCTCTTCAAGCCCATGCGAGCCTGTTGGTTGCCGACCACATTCGCGCCCAGTTGGAATTTGGCACCACCACCGGTGAGCGTGAAGGCGACTGCGGTGCTGGAACCATTATCCACAGTGAGGGACAGGCCCAATGTGGAAGTGTTGATCGACAGCTTGTTGCCATCGCCGACAGCCTTAACGCCGTTGACACTTGCGATAATGTCGGCACCGGTATCGCGGGTGGCCGACAGGTTGGCTGCAAACGTACCGCTGCCACCTTCGCTGATGACTTCGGCATCGATGTAGGCCTTCGATCCGTAAGCAGTGGATTCCAAAGTCAAAACGTTGGCGTTGACGCTGGCCGCGACGCCGGTCGAATCGGTCACTAGGTTGATTGCAGCCGCAATGTCAGCGACATTGGCACCGGCGTCAAAAGTGAATACTTCAGCACCGTCTTTTCCGCCGAGCTTCAAGACCAAATTATCGTTCAAGGCACCGTTGGTGAAAGCATTGGCAGCCACAGTCAACCCTGCCACTTCTGCCGCATTGGCGATGGTGATGTTGACGTTCATCTCGTCGTTGGAATCAAGCGTTGCTTGGTTGATCACGTAGTCCGATACGGTACCGAAACCGTTGCCGGCGGTGACTTGGAAGTCCATGCTTCCGTCCAGCATTTTCTTGCCTTGGAAGGTTGTGGTCTTCGCGATTCGGTCGATTGCTTCCAACGAAGAATCGATCTGCAATTGATTAGCGGCCACTTGTTCGTTGCTTAATGCACCAGTATTGGCGGCTTCAGTGACCAACCCACGGACGTCGTTCAACAAGCTCGACACTTGCGACAAGGCGCTGTCGGCGGTCGCGATGAACTGGCCAGCTCGTTCGCTGTTCTTGATCGCTTTGCCAACGGCCGTGATATCGCGGCGTAGCAATTCGCTCGAAATCAAACCGGCTGGATCATCTTTACCCGAATTGACTCGGAGACCGGTGCTCAAACGATTCAGCGAAGTTTGCAACTGCGAGTTGGACTTTGCCAAGTTCTTTTGGGCGACCATCGACGAGATGTTTGTATTGATTCTACTCATGAGAAGTTACCTTCTTAGTGGAAAGTTTGGTTGAGACCAACGGAATACCAATTGAGTCCCGTCAGTGGTCCTCCGACGGGCAGCGAGGTGACAATCAATCGGGCCCGCCAAGTTTCAACCAAACGGTCGAGTCGGTGAGCCAGATATCCCCGCCGAGAAGCTCAGCGGTTGCGGAAATGTAGGATACAGATAGTACCGAGTCGGTAATTCATGCGGA
>JAUXWY010000057.1 GCA_030681235.1 Pirellulaceae bacterium
CGCGGCGAACGCTCGACTACCAAGGCCTGGAGTCTCAGATCCATCGACTCAACCTCCGAGTCGCGAGGAAGGCAGATCCATCGCTAGGTTGGCAAAGCGGCGGTTACCGTGAAGGAACCGCTGGACAATTCCGTTTGCTGACCACCGCTAATGAAGACGCCGCCCGCGAACTGCTTCGGCAATTGCAGGTTTGGCGAATCTTGTGGCGACAGACTTGTTTCCCGTATTGGATCAACAACGACGCAGTCGCGGCGGCTATCAAAGCCGGCCGAACCATTCCCGGTGGCGTCGAAGCGAAACATACGGTTGTCTTATTCGCGAATCGACAGGAGTTCCTGCAAGCGCTTCGTCGAGTGCCTGGTATCGAACAGAGCGTTGGCTACTACGACTCAGAAGCTGCACGATGTTACTTTTATCTCGATCCGAACGATCCCAACGTCGTGGCCACTCAGAAACACGAACTGGTCCATCAACTGTTCCAAGAAACCGGCAGACGAATCCGGCCGCCCGGTGAGAAATCGAACTTCTGGTTGTTGGAGGCTGCTGCCATGTACTTCGAGTCGCTCCAACAAATCCAGCCGCTTCCCTCAGTCCCAGCAGATTCCAACCGAAAACTGGCCGGAGAAATCTGGTCTGTCGGTGGATTTGACGCTCAGCGACTTCAGTTTTCTCGCTTGCGATGGCAGCGAGAGAACGCGTCAACTCCGCTGGCAACGCTTGTCGGTCGCGGACGGCAAGATTTTCAACGTGATCCAGACCTGCCGCGACTCTATTCGCAGTCGGCCGGCATGTTTCACTTCTTGATGCATGCTCAGAACCCCGCAAATGACGCGACGACCGAAACTCGCGATGCTGCTACAAATGTCGATGCCGTGTTTCGGATGCTAAGCACGATGTATGCGGGCCGCGATCGCCCCGATTTGTTGGAAAGCGAGACCGGACAATCGACCGCTCAATTGGAATCCACGTATCGTCAATGGTTGGCGTTTGATGCCGGGTCTCATGCGAGCTTTTTACCACTGGCGGCCGACAAACGGGAACTCGCGTTAGGCTTCAGCGAGCTAAGTGATCAAGAACTGAATCTGCTTCAAGCGCCGAAGTTGACCACGTTGCAATTGACTCGAACCAAAATCACCGACGCCGCATTGCAGCGACTGGCGATCGACCACCATCAACTGCGAGACCTTTTCTTGGACCAAACGATGGCGTCGGACATTGGGGTCTTGGCGTTGATTCGAGCCAACCGCGAACTCGAGTCAGTGGACTTGGCTGGTTCACAAATAAGCAACGAGAGCGTCATTGCATGTCGAGGCTTGCCAAACTTAGAATCGCTTTGGCTGACACAAACGAACGTGACCGATGCATGTGTGCCCGCGCTGATGGCCATGCCAAAACTGCAAGTCTTGGATGTGCAAGGCACCAAAATCAGTCCCGAACTTCAACAACAACTGCGCGACAAGTTCAAATAAACTCGTGGAACCGAGTGATGAACTTGGGCAACTTCTTGGCCGGTGGAGTGTGTGATTCGCCATCAACGCGGCTAATCGTGTTTTCATTCGCCGATTCGGCGACCGCCGTTGGCGCCTCTGTTGGACGCTGGTGCCGACGTTCTTTGGCTTGCGATGCTTGCCGGTGGAGCGCCATTCCCCATTGCTCAAGGCGCTCGACCAACCGCCAATTGAAGGCTCCCGGGACAGGGAGTTCCGTCGCGATTTGGACTTCGGAATCCTGAGCCGACGTCGATTCGACAGCCGTTGCAATTTCGCGGTTGCCAGAGATTGACATCGAAATCTCGTCCAACGCCTGTCGCAGTTGCAGCAAGCCGGACAATCCTGAATCGAGGACGAGAATCATATCGCCATGAGCTTGGCGAATGGCCCAATTGACGGCTTGGTTGATCGCCAAACCCGCGTATTGAATGGTGATCACCCGAGGCGCAGCGGCGCTGGGCCAAGCCACGGGAGTCGCATCAACTCCATGGACCGGCGAGAATTCGGGCGAATAGGCCCAGCGGTCGTCAGCTTCCAAGTTCGCAGCGGTACGTTCCGTGCTGGTGGCAGGTGCCGTTTCCCGAGGCGTCGATACTTGAGTTAGCAGCCAAAGTTGGTACGGGATCGGTGCGGCATCCAGATACTCCAAGAGCGTTTGGTAGGTGATCGGACCGTCCGTTTCCAACGGCGCAATAACGGCCAATTGGCTAGGAATTGGCTGCTTGCCCAGCATTGGCCCGGCAGAATTCTGGAGGGGTTGTGTGAGGGTCATGGCTAGATTCTCTCGGTTAAGACGGGGCCGCTCAAGCTGCGGTGCTCCTGCCGTTCATCGACTTCCATACAGAATCAACTAGAATCCGGTCTCTCTGCGTCACAAAAAACTAGGTCGATCTGAGCGCAATAGTCGCAACTTGCAGATCAGGCAAACTGGAGAACCTGGTGAACATAACCCACTTCTGACGACTCGTAGCGGATCTGGGACTGTTTGGCAGGCGCTGGTGTACCGGCTTCAGCCGGCCGGTAGCTGAAAAAAGCGATTTCACACGTCCCGCCTGTGGAAGCACGTACACCAACGATCGCTAAATTGGCGTGGTACAGGCAGCACCGTCGAACTCCATTCTTAGGACAAAATCGCAAGCCGGTGGGAAGGACTAAACTTCTTCGTGTTGACTTGTAACGGAACTTTCACCTAATATCGCGACCGCCATCGCACTTCCGCTCGGAAAACACTCGCAGGACAATAAGTCAGATGACGTTAGGGACACGGCGGTCAACGCCCCAATCCGATCCAATACATCGCGCCGCGATTCTTCGTCGGTTGCGGTGGTGGTGTTTCGGGCCCGGGACACTGTTGTGGGCCAGCATGGCGTTGGTGAGTGGCTTTGGTTGCCAAGGCCTGCTTTCGACGGGTTCTCTTCTAAGTGGTAAATTCGGACCTGGGCCAAACGCGACTGATTCCGACTCGGAATTTGTCTTGGTTGATCGCACCGGCCAATCCGTTCCTGAACATGCGAGTGACTCCGCAAATCGTAGCCCGGCAATTGCAACGCAGGCGACAACCAATGCTGTTCTGGAGGCTCCGCTCAGCCAACCGTCGCCAGTCGCGATGAATTCGCAATCGATTGGAGACATCGAGTTGTCGGGGCCGACGACGGTCGAGTCGAACATCCCATCAAGAACTGCGGCAACATCAACCGGCCAAAGTTTCCGTGTGCAAGTCGTCGACAACGAACCAAGCGTTCGTGAGCAAAACCTATTGGACCCCGCACAAACTGCCTCTGCTCAAGCCATGGTTCAAGCCATTCAGCAAGTGACACAACAGGGCTTGGGACGATTGGCTAACAACCGTTCCGATTCCGCTGCCAGTCCCGCACTTGCCAATTTGCTGATGGACGAAGTCCAGAATTCGACTCGTTCAAACCAAGCCCAACAAGCTTCGCTGGCCTTGCAGAATTTAGAGACGGATAACGAAGTGCCTGCGTTTGATCTGAGCGGCAATCGACCCCTGACGACTGTTAACCCCGATTCCCCCAACACCGGCGGCACGACCGCGAGTATCGATTCGAGTGGCTCGGTCGTTGCTTCAAACACCCCTGCCGTCCAGATTGCGTGGCGACCGGCGATTCAGCAAGCAATCCGGTCTATCGAACAATCCGTATCCCAAGCCAAAGAACCGCAAGAAAAACAAAACTTGGAAATCTATCTGCGATTATTACAACTGATCGCCCATGACCCAGACGAAGCCGTGCGAAACATCGAATCTCTCCCAAAACATCGGCAGAATTTTTGGAGAGAACAGATCTTTGCCCTGAGCCAAATCATCCAAGCCCCGGAATCCGACCAAGAGTTGATGTTCGTCAATCATTCGCGTCAAGCAACCAAGGCATTGGCGCATTTGCAAAATGCGATCGAAGCCTTGAAAAACGAGGCGACGCTCCAAATCCGACAAGTTCAATTTTGCCAGGAGATACGCTCGTTCGGCGACTATGACTTGGCGCGGAGCACGTTGGTGGCCTCGGGTGATCCGATGTTGATCTATTGCGAGGTCTTCAATTATTCGGCCCAGCGATTAAACGATTCAAGTGGCGATCACTTTCAAACAAGCCTCGTGCCCTCCTACGTGATTCTCGATTCGCAGCAACAGCCAGTCAGTCAAAAGGAGTTTCCAGCTGTTCGCGATCGATGTCGCAGCCGTCGGCAAGACTTCTACTTAGTGCTTCAAGTGGAAGTCCCCAATCTTCCGCCCGGGAAGTACCATCTGCAAGTCAATGTCGAGGACTTGGCAGCTGGTAAGATCGCCCCCGCCGCGCCACTGACATTTCAAGTCCGCCCAGCGCGCTAAACCAGCCCACATCAATCAAACTTACTGGGCCGACTCGACGGTGATCGCCATCACGACTGGAGCCGTCCCGTCGGGTCCTTTGACTAGCTTGATGCCACGCAAAGACTCTGGCCGTCCAGGGACGACACTGAAGTAACGAATCTGACGTCCGTTCAAGTCAAAGGCAAACACCGACTTCGGTACTTCCACTCGACGGATGTAGTCCGCGAAATGCTCGCCGTTGTTCAACGGATGATCTTCCGTCTGACCGTCCTCGTATTCCAACCGCACAATCATGGAAACCGACACGTCGGCGGCGTAGGGGAACCCCCATCCACTGACACCACTTAAGAAGTGAATGGACTTGGCTTTTCCGTTGCAGGGCAGGGCGATTTCTTTCGGATAGTTGGACGTCAGCGAGCCGCGCGGGCCACCTCCCAAAATGATCGCGTTATTGACCTTCCCATCTTGAGGATCCACAACCTGAAACGGTACGCCTTGAAACGTCTGCGTTCCCCATTTATCAAACACCAAGCGTTCGCCTTCCGCGTCGCGGTTGTAGAACATGCCGCGATCCGATGGAGATGTCGCGACTTTGCTCAGGTCTAGTGACACAAATTGGCCTCGTGCCGTTAAAAATTGTAGCAAATCGGTCATCTGCTCGATGTTCAGTTCCTTTTCAAATCCTTCCGGCATCAAGCTGATTCGCGAGGCACGAAACTCTTCGATATCCTCGCGCAAGATCGTCGTTTTTTCACCCTTGGTGTCGATCAATTCGATGGCCACTCGTGATTCCGAACTCAACATCCCAGCCAACACCAACCCATCCAGGGTTTGCACGTTGTACATACGGTAATTGCTTTCCACGTCACGATTGGGATCCAAAATGTGCCTTATCAATTCCTCTTTTGGATGCACGGCCATGCCCGTCAAATCGGGTCCAATGCTGATCCCTTCCCCCGAGTGTCGATGGCATTTTGCACAGACATCGGTGTAGATTTTCTTACCACGAGCCACATCGCCGGTACCTTGCGTCGCAGCGGCGTATTGCTCCAACACGGCGACTCGGTTGGCATTCGGCAACGCGCCGCCACTTTCCAACACCGCCACCGCGCGACGACGCAGACCTTGGTCACGGATGCTCCCCAACTGTCGACGCTGTTCCAGGTTCAGATCCGACACCAACAAATCCCCGGCCTCGATGGCGTCCAACATGGATCGAGTCCACACAGCACGCCGCAACAATACCGAGAACGCCGCTTCACGAACTCGCGGCGACCAGGCGTCAGCACTTGAGATCAACGCAGCCCCAAGTTCATCGGCTTGCATTTCGCCCAAGGCCGTCACCAACCGCACGGCGACTTCAGCAGTGATTTGAGGAGTGATTCGATCCAAAATCTGAGTTGCCGTTTCCGCATCATTCGCTCGGAAGCTGATCAGTCGTTCGGCCGCAGCAACCCGCTGATCGTCCGAACCCTCCGAGTCCAAGATCCCTAACAATTCATCGACCACGGCGTTCATGAATCCTTCCAAGCGTTCACTGCCCCAACGATTACCCAATTGGAGGATCGCGCCGCGATCCGCCGTCGGCATGCGCTGGACAATCGCCAACAAACTCTCTTCGACCGAATCATTCAGTTGAATCTTGGCAGATGTTGGCCAACCGGCATGCAACCCGCGAGCTACCGGAGCTACAATCGCCGGCTCCGCAGTACTCATCGCCGTCAGCAAGCCCGTCACATCAATCTCAGACTTGCCGGCCTGAGACCGCGCATGGTGTTCTGAAACGATTTCACAAATCGCGAGAACCTCCGCGGGCAGTTGTGTCAACTTCTGCACCGCAATAAGAAACGTCCCGGCATGACGGGCCGAGGCACTCGTCGCGGCGTCGCGTAACCAACGATCCGGGTAGTTCACGGGATCGGATATGGCTGCAATCAACAGGCTTCCGATCCGATCTTGGTCCACAACCGCTGGGTCGCAATCCGCCAGGGCCAAGAACGCGGCCAAGCGAACTTGCGGTTCGGCATCGTAGAGCAACTTCTGCGTTTCAATCGCCTCGACCAACGCCTGATTCTTGACGGCCACCTGTAACGCATTTCGTTTCACTCCGGCCGAACGATGCCCCAGGGCACCACGGACCGCGTTCATGACAGCGGTTTGATCCGTGTGGATCACGCCCAAACCGTGCAGGGTCCACAACGCGTGAATGGCACCCACGTTCAAGCCAATTTCATCCACATTGGGATCCGCCAACAATTTCAACAGTGCTGGGATCGCGTCTTTGGCTTGGCGTTCCACCAGCAATCGCTGGGCGTGTTTTCGCCACAAGCTTGTAGGATGCCGCAACGTTTCAACCAATTGTGCCGTGTTTGCTCCGGCCAAGTTCAATGGCTTCGGATCAGCCGTCGGTCCAACAATTCGATAAATCCGACCATGCTTCTTATCACGGAGGTCGGTTTCATAGGCATTTCCTTTGCCCGTCTCAAAACCCTGAGGCGTGGGGTTGTGTTGGATGATGTAGTTGTACCAGTCGATCATCCACATGTTTCCATCCGGCCCCAGTTCCGTCATGATGGGCGCCGCCCATTCGTCGTCACTGGCGATCAAGTTGAACGGACTCGT